>CAZXQL010000046.1:0-12102 GCA_964643395.1 uncultured Thermotogae bacterium | reverse complement strand
TTCTCCCAGGCGCGTGACGTGTACGCCCAGATCCGAGTGCTGTCCTCATCCGGAGCCGAACTCATCCGCATTGACCGGCAGGGAGATACGTCAACTCCGATATCGGCGCCGGTCCTGATCGATGTCTCGAACCTACCCTATTTCACACAGATGGTCGGTTGTGGAGCCGACTCCGTATTCGTCTCGGAGATGATCCCGAACCCAATGACGGTGTCTGACGACTCGTCATCTCCTTCCGTCATTCAGTTTGGGATCGCGCTGGGCGACTCCGAAACGCAAGGCTTCTTGCTCCTTGCTCTCGAGGGGGATGAAGTCATCACGTCGTTCACCGATGCTCACCCGGAGGCCGGATCGACACCGTTCTTGCTGGACCCTGCAGGTTCCTGGTTGCACGGCCCGGAGCAGATCCTGTCGGTAGGCTCGACGATCGTCCATGGGGACCCATCGGGCTTCCAGGCTGCATTCCCGCAGGAGTGGCAGCAGATCAGTGCCGACGCAAGTGGTCAATTCGAGACGGCAAACGGCCTGTTCACGTTCGGCACGATCGTCCCAAGCGTTGCAGCCGATGCTGTCCGATGCACGATCCAAGGCACGGTCGATCCTCCCGTCGGCACGGAAGAAGACGGCTCGGTCTATCAGTGGAAGAACGTATCCTGGCTCCCTGCGGCACGTCTTCGGTCCATACGGCGAGCAGGAGCCGTCACCCTCGCGGGATGGGACATCGCCGGACTCTTCGTGCTGGCCGTCGGCTCGTGGACCGTCTCCAGCAAGACGGTACGCCGGCGCGAAGCCCAC
Organism: uncultured Thermotogae bacterium; assembly: GCA_964643395.1. Lineage (GTDB taxonomy): Bacteria > Bipolaricaulota > Bipolaricaulia > UBA7950 > UBA9294 > SPBW01. The sequence goes on along the minus strand of CAZXQL010000046.1, from coordinate 11,307 downwards.
GAGAGGACAATGAACAAGAACTCTCTTCTCGAGTCCACGCTCCAGAAGTACATGACAAAGACTATTTACGACCGCTTGCTTTCCGACCCGTCTCAGATCGGAACTCTCGGTGGGGAATCTCAGGATCTCGTCGTCCTGTTTGCAGACATCCGCGGGTTCACGCGCTTCGCGGAGAGACACGATCCTCAGTACGTCGTCTCCGTCCTGAACCGAACCTTGTCCGAACTCACGACGCCTCTTCGCATCATGGACGGCATCCTCGACAAGTACATCGGAGATGGCTTTCTCGCGTTCTTCGAGCCTTCGAAGTCCCTGGAGGATGCGGTCAAGCGCGCCGTAGCAGCCAGTCGGCTCATGCAGAAGGCGTTCCGGAACCTGTGGTCGGACTGGGCATCGGAAGATCTCAGATCGTTGGGACTGGGCATCGGGATCTGCACGGGACGGGTCGTCGTCGGCAACGTCGGATCGGAGACGTCCATGGACTACACGGTGGTCGGCGACGCCGTCAACGTCGCCGCTCGACTGCAAGCGATGGCGAAATCCGGGGAGATCCTTCTCTCCGAGTCCACGTATCTGTATCTGAAGGATGAACCGGACACGGAAAAGATCGATGTCATCAAGCTTCGAGGCCGAGACCAATCCATTGGCATCTATCGAATCAGGACTGCCTCGTCCTAGCCACATGGGAACCCTTGGGGCCTTGCACCGCCTCGTCCTTGCCCCTAATCTCTCCCGTCGAAGCCACGGAGGGAGGGATCATGCCGGCAATCGCCGTTTCGGAAGCTCATCGACATATCGGAGAACAGGTCACGTTCAAGGGGTGGCTGTACAACAAGCGCTCCAGCGGAAAGATCCTGTTTCTGCAGATCCGAGACGGATCCGGCGTGATCCAGGCCGTCCTCGGCAAGTCGGATAGCCCCGAGTTGTTCGCCAAGGCGGACGAACTCCCCCGTGAGACATCGTTGATCGCGCACGGCGAAATCAAGGAAGACCGGCGTGCCCCGATCGGATGCGAACTCCTGCTGACGGATCTCGAGGTCCTCCATCAGCCGACAGAAGACTTTCCCATCGAACTCAAAGAGCAGACGCCCGGATTCCTGATGGACCACCGCCACCTGTGGATCCGGACGGGGCGACAGGTCCCGGTCCTTCGAATCCGCGACGCCGCGTTTCACGCATTTCGCCAGTTCTTCCATGATCGCGGATTCGTTGCGACCGAGGCCCCGATCCTGACGGGAACTTCGGTCGAGGGAACGACGACGTTGTTCGAACTGGACTACTTCGGAGAGCCGGCCTATCTGGGGCAGTCGGGGCAACTCTACCTGGAAGCGACCGCGATGGCTCTCGGACGAGTCTATTGGATCGGTCCCGCGTTCCGAGCCGAGAAGTCGAAGACACGCAAGCACGTCACCGAGTTCTGGATCGCGGAGGCGGAGATGGCGTTCTACGACCATCAGGACAACCTCCAGCTTCAAGAAGATCTCGTTCGCTACATCGTGACGACAGTGATCGAGGAGAAGGCGGCGGAACTGAAGGAACTCGAACGGGACGTCGAACTGCTGCGCAGGGAAGTCGCGGAGCCGTTTGCGCGAATCGACTACGGGGACGCGATCACACTGCTGAGCGGGCAAGGGCATGAGGTCGCCTTCGGGGACGACTTCGGCGCTCCTCAGGAAGCCGCGCTGGGCGACCACTTTGGAAAGCCTGTGTTCATCGAGCGGTTCCCGGTGGGGATGAAGCCGTTCTACATGAAGCGCGATCCCGCCGACCGGACACGTGCGCTCGCTGCCGACTTGATCGCTCCGGAGGGATACGGAGAGATCATCGGGGGAAGCCAACGCGTCGACACCGAGGAAGAGCTCGTGTCGCAGCTCAAGGAGGTCGGCCTCCCGATCGAGCCGTACCAATGGTACATCGACCTGCGTCGATTCGGATCCGTCCCTCACTCGGGGTTCGGAATGGGACTGGCACGCGTGATCGCCTGGATCGCCGGCGTCCCCCACATTCGAGAAGTGATCCCGTTCCCTCGCCAGATCAACCGGCTGTATCCGTAGCCAGCGGCCGAATCAGCGAGAGGCTCCCGCTTCGTCGACGCGAAACAGGATGTCCACCGCGAAGGTCCCGTCGGGCGTCGCGATCACCGGATTGAGATCGAGTTCGGCGATGCTTGGGCAATCCTCGACCAGCCAGGACAACCGCGAGATTGTCTCGGCAAGCGCAGCGAGACTCACGGCCGGCTGGCCTCGGAAGGCCTGCAGCAGCGGGAAGGCTCGGATGGATCGAATCATATCCTCCGCTTCATCCGGGGAGATCGGCGAGACGCCGAACGCGACGTCGCGAAGGGCCTCCACCAACGTTCCTCCAATGCCGAACATGACGGCCGGACCGAAGGACGGATCTCGATCCATCCCCATGATGAGTTCCCGCCCAACAAGCATCTTCTGGGCAAGGATGCGCGCTTCTTCCTGTGTCTCCAGGGAGTCGGCGGTCCTGCGGAGTGCCTCGTACGCCTCGGCAACGTCCTGCTCGGTTTCGAGGTTCGTGACGACGGCATTGAGTTCAAAGCGATGCAACACATCCGGGGAGTCGATCTTCAGCACGATCGGTCCTGCAGCCCTCTCGAGAAACCGTCTGCCCTCGTCCAGGGTCTCTAGGTACGCGAACGGGCAAACCGACACTCCGTACGCAGCAAGAATCTCGGCGCCTTCGTCGAAGAACAGGCCGGTGCGCCCGCTGTCAGTCACGTCATGGAGAATCCGACGAGCCGTTGCCGTATCGCAGTCCGTCGGCCGCTCCGCGGACAGACTCCTGCCCTTCAACGCTTCGACGCGACACAGCATGTCGACGGCGCTCACGGCCGTCTCGGGCATCACGTAGCTGGGAATCCACGCCGTCCGGAGCCGTTCCACCAGCGGCGTCACCATCTCGCTGCGACTCAGCGTGCAGACGAGGACGGGTTTGTCGGGCATCGTGTCCAATACGCGCAACACCCCATCGGCAACGTTTTCAACGGGCTCGTTGTACACCATCGGCGGGCGGAAGATCACAATGGCCGTGTCAACGGAAGGAAGAATCGTCCCCAGCGCGCGTTCGTAGTCGCGGCTCCCGGCTGTGGCAATCATGTCGACCGGGTTTCCGTATCCGGCTTCGGGAGGGAGAAACTCTCGCAACCGATCGCGAATGTCTTCGGAAAGGGGCGGGACGTCGATCCCCAATCGCTCGCATGCATCCGCGGCAATGATGCCGGCTCCACCGGCGTTGGTCAGAATGGCGACCCGGTTGCCTTCCGGCAGGACGCCTCGCTGCAAGACGCGCAGGGCCCCGAGCGCCTCTTCGATCGTCGTTACGCGTAGTGCGCCACATTGTCGAAGGAATGCATCGACCACGGCGTCCGGACTGGACAGAGATCCTGTATGGGAAGCCACAGCGGCCGCCCCCGCTTTCGTTCGCCCCGCCTTGAGCACGACGACTGGCTTGCCGTTCTTCATCGTCGCCAGGATGCGCCGGAATTCGGTGGGGTCGGCGAAGCTCTCCAAGTAGAGAAAGACGGCCCGGCAATGCGGATCGGCTGCAAGGTGTCGAAGAAAGTCGTTCTCCGTCAGCCCGGCTCGATTGCCCAGGTTGATGAACGTCGACACGCCGAGGCCGGCCTCCTCGAAGCTCTCCAGCAGGGTCTCCCCAAGCGATCCGCTCTGCGAGATGAATCCGATTCCCCCTCCGCTGAGGAACCACCGCGAGAACGAGGCGTTCAGTTTGGTGTGCTTGGACCGATGGATGATGCCCATGCAGTTCGGGCCAACCACGTTCATGTCGTATCGGGCGATGAGGTTCTTCAGGCGGTCCTCGAGGCATTCCCCGTGCTCTCCGGCCTCCTTGAAGCCGGCTGTGATGATGACGAGGTTGCGTATGCCGTGTTCGCCGCACTCCTCGACCGCTTGAAGCACCAGATCCCGATTGATGGCGAGAACGGCCAGATCGACGGATTCCGGGAGCTTCGTGATCGAGGGGGAACAGGGGTAGTCCAAGACCGTCTCGTACTTCGGATTCACGGGGTAGAGATCGCCTTCGAAGCCACAGTCCCTCAGATTGCGGAGAATCGATCCGGCAACGGATCCTTCGCGCGGGCTGGCGCCGACAACGGCGATCCCACGTGGGCTAAGGAGTTTCGCGAGCTCGCTCTTCATGGGCTCTCATGCCTTTCACAATCAGCCAGCCGAGGGCCAGCATGATCAAGAGATCACCGATACTAAAGGCAGCGGAGAGCGGAATCCATCTCGGCAAGTAGAGGACATCGCCCAGCAAGTTGAGGTGCGTCTGCGCAGACATGTGAACCAGGTTCGCATAGGTGCCGCTTTCCACCAGTTGGTCCGCAAGGTCGACGAGGCCCGCGCTGCGCAACGCATGAATCGATGAAGGCATCAGTCCGCCGTTGGCAAGGACGACCGAGAAGTTGCAGAGGGCGCCGAGGCCAACAAGCGCGATCGGGAGGGTTCGTGCATTCGCGATGATCCACACGGCGAGCAGTACGTATGAGAGAATGTGCAGCGGCTGCTTGGCGAACGTGACCAGCGCCGTACTCGTGAACAGCGGGAAGATCAGAAGCTGAATCAGAAGAGCGAGAAAGACCAACGGGAGCCACCGCAGTTGGAGCTTGGCAAGACCGGATAGCCTGCCCCCAGCAAGGAACCCGATGATCACACTGATTGGAACGACAAATACGAAGAACATATCCGGATCAGGCCTCTGCGCCCTGGGGGAATGCGGCCGTGTCGGCGGCCTCTTCTTCTTGCATGGCCTCGATCACGCGGAGCAGGGCCGACGCCACGGTGGGATCCAGCTCGATTTCTGTCATCTCGTGGATCATGTGGATCGTTTCGTCCCTGCTGAATGCCTTCCGATACGGCCGATCCGTCGTCAACGCGTTGTAGATATCGGCTGCAGCGATAATGCGTGCGATCAACGGAATCTCTTCTCCTTTCAATCCGTCGGGATATCCCGTTCCGTTCCATCGTTCGTGCTCGTGCCTCACCGCCTGAGCAACAGGTGAATAGATTTCGATTCCCGAGATGAGTTCCGCGCTGATGACCGGATGCTCGCGCATCTTCACCCATTCGTCCTCGTCGAGCTGGCCCGGCTTGAGAAGAATCGAATCGGGAATGGCGACTTTCCCGATGTCGTGCACCCGCGCCGCAATGTCGATCTGCTGGATCTCTCGTTGCCCCAGCCCCATCTCGGACCCGATTCTGACCGCCAGTTCTGCGACCTCGAGAGAGTGCACCGCCGTGTAGTGATCACGGGCATCCAAGAGCTGCGAGATCCTCTCGAACGTGTTCCGCGCTTCCGTTTGGAGCTTGACGTAGCCCCGGAACGATATGTGAACCAGTGTGAGCGGGAACAGCGCCAACAACACGTGCCACGCGGAGATCGAATACAGAGCAGTCAGCAGGAGCGCCGAGACGCACAGAACCACGTATTGGACGAAGAACTGCCGAATGCTGCCAAACAGCGATTGGAAGAACGGCTTGCCCTCTGTGATCGAGACGATGCCCGTGACGAAGGAGAGGTTGAGAACCAGGTAGATGGCGAACACCGCGACTGCCAGAGCGAAATCGAAGAGATCGATGAGTTGCAGCGTATCCCGCCCGAAGATGCGGAGGAACAGGCCGGCAAGGGTCACGGTAATGACGAGCTGGCTTACATTGAATGCAATCGGGACGGCCCCGGCAATCCCATTCGGCTTACCGGAACTTGAACGAAGGAACAGCTCCGACAACAAGGACGAGAGGAAGACTGCGATGACCGCAAGATACGGTCCCAAGATGAACACGGATGCCAAGCAGATCGCAATGGAACTGGATATTTCCCAGTTGTAGCTGGGGACCCATGTTGCATAGACCTCGGCAAGAACGGACAGGACTACGAAGATCGCGAACAGAAGTGCGCGCTCGGCGTCGGGGAGAGGGCTTTGCGACACGGCATAGCCAAGCGCCAGCAACGCGACAAGTGTGAGAATAGCAACGTACGCATACGCTACTACGGGTCGTTTCATCGCCCTCTCCTCCAGGGTTGCGGCTTGGATGCAGGCATGTCGCCTACGTCTCAGCCAGATCGTCGATCTTCTACGTCTGGCATCCTATGTCGCTGCAAACCACAAGGGTTCTGGAAGGGGACGATGCTCATTGCACGAGCGTCTAGGTCCTACTGCAGTCCGGCTTACCGTCCTCCGGGACGCCACTTGATGTTCTCAGCAAGCAGCAGCGCGAGCACTGCAACCGTCGTCAATACGTACATCGTCTTGCTGCTAAACAGCCTACCGAACACTTTCTTGATGCGCTCCTCGCCTTTCCGGTTGTATCCGCCCCACTTCATCTTGATGCGTCACCCCCTCGGTCTACCGTCCACCCGGTCGCCATTTGATGTTTTCCGCCAACAGCAACGCGAGCGTCGCGATGGTCAACAGGTAGTACATCGTCTTCCCATTCCACAGCCGCTTCATTGTCGTTCCTCCTGCCTTGCTCTACTCGTCGCAGTTCGCGTTGGCGCTTCCCATTTGTCCTCGGACTACCGGCCACCTGGTCGCCACTTGATGTTCTCAGCCAGGATCAGCGCCAGCGTTCCGATCGTCAGCAGGTAGTACACCGTCTTCGCACTGAACAGCTTCTTCATTTTCGTTTCTCCGTTTCGGTTGTATCCGCCCCACTTCATGAGGATCACTCCTTTGAATTGCAGACTACCGGCCGCCCGGTCGCCACTTGATGTTCTCGGCCAGGATCAGCGCCAGCGTTCCGATCGTCAGCAGGTAGTACACCGTCTTCGCACTGAACAGCTTCTTCATTTTCGTTTCTCCGTTTCGGTTGTATCCGCCCCACTTCATGAGGATCACTCCTTTGAATTGCAGACTACCGGCCGCCCGGTCGCCACTTGATGTTCTCGGCCAGGATCAGCGCCAGCGTTCCGATCGTCAGCAGGTAGTACACCGTCTTCGCGCTAAACAGCTTCTTCATTGCTCCTACTCCTTTACCCTTTTTGCCGTTGGGTACGCCCTCAACTGAGGACTCCACGTTCATCATCTCGGAGAGCGCCGATAGCGAAAGATCTGATTCCTTCCGTTTGGCAACTCCCGTTAGCCTACTAATAGAGAAAACTCACTGCGTTGTCAAGTTTTCTGAATGATTTTTGCACTTTATTTGAAGAATAACCTATAAACGGATACGTTACCCTACCCCGCGCGCGGCAGTTCGGCACGGAGTGCGTATCTTGCACGGAATGGCGGTGCTCGCCTCGGAATCGCGGGGGAGGGGTTCGCGGGTCCGATTTCCGGGACGCTTGTGCACGGCACAGCCGCCATGGAATGCCGTCTCAGACGCGATTCCATCCATTTGACTTCCCTTCTGCCCCCCGATACAGTTACGCGCAGTTCGAGGACGAGGTGTTCAAGTGAGAGAGTATGAGATTGTCTACGTGATCCGCCCGGATCTCTCTGACGAGGATCGAGCGGCAAAAGTTGAACGCATACACTCCCTCATCACTGAAAACAACGGTGAATTGGGGAAGGTGGAGGACTGGGGCAAGCGCGTGCTTGCCTACGAGATCAAGCACTACACGGACGGATATTACGGCCTGGCGGAATTCAAGGTCTCTCCAGAGAACGTGAAGTCGATCGGAGACCGTCTGAACATCGACGAAGAGGTCCTTCGGTACCAGATCGTGGTCCGTACGTAGCGTACGTAATCGGAGAACGCATGGCAGCCAGCCTGAATCGTGTCATCCTCATCGGAAACCTGACCGCAGATCCCGAGTTGCGATATACGCCGAGCGGGACAGCGCGCACAAGGTTCTCGATTGCCGTGAATCGTCAGTACAAGAACGCATCCGGCCAATTGCAGGAGGAGACCACGTTCGTCCCCATCGTCACATGGGGGTCGCAGGCCGAGAACTGCGCGAACTACTTGAGCAAGGGGCGCTCCGTCGCGGTCGAGGGGAGACTTCGCATCGACTCGTTCGAGAATGCGGAAGGCGAGCGAAAGAAGGTCGTCGAGGTCGTCGCCTCGACGGTTCAGTTCCTCGGCGGATCTCCGCGATCGGGCGGCGATGCACCGAGCCAGACTGCGGAGCCGCAGACGAATTTCGAATCGGAAGACAGCTCGACGGAGGAGGTTCCGTTCTAAGTCATGTTCCATCGTAGAAAGCGAAAATGCAGAGTATGTGAGCAGAAGCTCACGCTCGATTACAAGCGGCCGGCGGAGCTGAAGCAGTTCATGAATCGTTTGGGGAAGATCCTCCCCAAGAGAGCGACGCGTCTGTGCGCGAAGCATCAGCGCCAGCTCGCCCTGCAGATCAACCGCGCTCGCAAGATTGCGCTTCTGCCGTACGTAGGGGAGCGCGAACCCATGAAGATGCGCCGGTAATTCGGCGGATTCACAGGATGAATACGGCGCCTCGACGACTCAGGTTCGTCGAGGCGTCTTCTCTTGTTGGCCAATGCGCTCCGACGTCCCCCTCACGACCCGTTTGCGCCATAATAAGGGCGCCATGAAGCGAACGGGCGCCGTCATCTTCCACGCTCCGTCAGGAGACTCTGCGATCGAACGGGTCGTCGCGTCGGCGCGTCAAGCATCGGCCGCGGATCTGATCCTGTCGATTCAGGACTTGGTTCCCATCGTCGTCGTGGTCGGAGATCTCGAATCGCCGGATCTCGCGCACTCCCCGGACACCCACATCGTCCCCGCCGGACAGGACGGAGACTTCCACTTCGGAGAGACGCTGCAACGGATCATCCGCCAATTCGATCTGGAGTCCCTCATCTACTTCGGCAGCGGCAGCGGAACGTTGCTCTCGCAGGGGCAATTGGAGGACGTCGTTCTGTTCGCCCAGCGCGATGAAGAAGCAGCATTGTTCAACAACTTCTACTCCTGCGACTTCGCGGCCTTCACGAGCCCGTCTCGCCTACTTGAGCTTCCCCTCCCCGAAAGCGACAACGGCATTGGATTCCTCCTTGCCGACGCAGGAGTGCGATGCTACAGCCTGCCTCGCTCGTTGGCGTCTCAGTTCGACCTGGACACTCCAATCGACCTGTTGCTCGTCGATCGAGCCGAGAAGGGAGGTCCGCGGCTGCGCAGATTCCTGAGAGAGCAGGCTTGGGAGCATCCCACGCTGAGCGGCGTCTGCGAAGCGCTGGTCGAACGAACTGCGCTCGTCTATCTGGTCGGCCGCGTGAGTCCGGTCACATGGCAGATGTTCGAGCGGCAAGTCGCATGCCGGACCGCCGGCATCATCGAAGGTCGCGGCATGAAGGCATACTCCGACCGGCACGCCCCTATAATGGCGTCGCTAATCCACCAACGTGGGTTCAAGAAGCTGTTCGCCGCACTGGCGGACTCGGCCGATGCCGCCATCATTGACTCGCGGCCGTTGCTGGTAGACGGCGAACTCCCGTCACCCCATGATCGCTTCTCGAGCGACTTGTTCCGCACTTCGGAGGTCGAGAATCCCCGTTGGGCCGAATTCACGCAGAGCGCCCTGGAGTGCACGATCCCGATCCTGTTGGGTGGTCACTCTCTCGTCAGTGGGGGACTGTATCTCCTGTCGGAAATCTGCTGGAAAGGACGTGATCTTCCTCGTAGACTTCATCCCGATCCGTACGAAGGAGATGGAATCCAGAATGAGCGAGTTCGCGGACAGAAGTCTGATTGACGTCGACCCCCAAACAGCGGCCCTGATTGCAGCCGAAGAGATTCGGCAGCGAGAGAAGATCATCCTCATCCCCTCCGAAAGCCTCACGCCCAAGGCGGTTCGTGAGGCCCTGGGCTCTGTGTTCACCAGCGTGTACGCCGAGGGCTACCCTCGCAAGGCGATGATGGCCACTCCCCCGGAGGACCTGGCGGATCTAGACGTTCAGCTGTCCGGCTACCGCCGCTACGCTGATCGTCGTTTTTACAAGGGGACGGAGCTTGCCGACGTCATCGAATCTCTGGCCGCACGCCGCGCGGCCGAGTGTTTTGCGACAGACGCGTATCCGGCTGAGCGAATCTATGCCAACGTCCAGCCGCTATCCGGTGCGGCAGCCAATCTGGCCGTCTACGATGCGTTCGTGTCCCCCGGGGATACCGTCATGGGGATGGCCCTGACCGAGGGCGGTCACCTGACGCACGGATCGCAGTTCAACATCACGGGCAAGCGATACAACATCGTGTCCTACGCCGTCGACCCTCGCACGGGCAAGTTGGATTACGATGCCATGCGAACGCTCGCTCTCAAACATCGTCCCAAGATGCTGATCGGCGGATTCACCTCCTACCCCTGGCAGCCTGATTGGCAAGCCTACCGCGAGATCGCCGACTCCGTCGGAGCCATTCTCCTGGCCGACGTCGCACACACAGCGGGCATGATCATCGGTGGCCAGTACCCGAATCCAATCGGCATCGCCGATGTCGTCAGCTTCACGACGCACAAGACGCTGTGCGGTCCGAGGGGCGCCGTTATCCTTTCGACGGATCCGGTCATCGCCGCCACCGTGGACAGCGCCATCTTCCCCGGCCAGCAGGGCGGGCCGCATGTGAACAAGTTCGCAGGGATCGCGGCCGCTCTGAAGCTTGCGCAGCAACCCGCATTCGCTGACTTGCAGCGTCGCATTGTCGAGAACGCCTCGCACCTTGCCACGGCCCTCGAGGCCGAGGGGCTGACGTTGGCCTACGGGGGAACGAACACCCATCTATTGCTGGTCGACTTGCGGGAGATCCCGTCCGATACGGGATTCGTCATGATGGGCGAGGTCGCCTCCCGTATCCTCGATCTGGTCGGCATCGTGTGCAATAAGAACACACTGCCCGGAGACACGAGTGCTGCTGATGCTCACGGGATCCGCTTGGGAACGCCGTGGGTCACTCAGCGAGGGATGGGGAAGGCTGAGATGGAGATCTTGGCCGGAATCATCGCACGCGTTCTCCAAGGGATTCGAGCGTTTGCGTACCAGGGGCTTTCAAGCCCCTTGTCGCGTGGGAAGATCCCCATCTCAATCTTGGAGCAAGCGAAGCGTGACGTTCGTGCGCTGGTTTCGAGGATCGATCCCACGGTGTTCTCCAATGGCGCTTCGTCGACAGAGGATGCGACGTCCCTAAGCATTCTGCGCGTCCACAGCGGTCGTGCAGGGGCACTCCTCGACGAAGCGGTGCCTTCCGACGTGTCGTCCCTGGAGGCGGGCGATTCCCTGCGTACCTTCCTGTTCGACGAAGCCGGAGCATTGATCTCCGAGATCGTGATCGGCATGTTGGATGAGAATGACTACCTCGTTCTTGCTCCCGCCGAGTC
>CAZXQL010000045.1:0-12679 GCA_964643395.1 uncultured Thermotogae bacterium | reverse complement strand
GTGATACAGCTTGGCGACGTGTCCTACGTCGCCTCGAATTCCCCGTGGGCTCAGAGGGCGAGTTCGCTCTCCCACAGTCCGTGGATGTTGCAGTACTCCATGGCGATGAGCTTGCTGAAGTCGCCAAGGTTTGCATGCGTCACAACGGTGGGAACGCCATACGTCGGCCCCAAATCGAACGACGCGATGTGGACAGCCAAGCCATTCTTGACGCCGTACAGCATGATCCACTTGATGTGATGCTCGATCGTATTCGGATGCGCGACTTCTTTGCCGACAGTGATCTTGACGACGCGCTCGCCGCAATCCGAGCAATCCTTCAGCTCGATGACGGGAACGTGCTTCTCTTTGCCTTCCTGACTTGCTCCCTTGATCAGTTCACCCAATAGCATGTCTACCTCCTGATACTTGTTTGATTCGCTAGAACGCCCTGAATAGGTCCCGTTTCGTCGCGCAGATCGGACAGACCTCGGGCGCTTCTCCTTCCACCGTGTGACCACACACGGGACAGATGTGAATGGTCCCCAAGGAACTTGGATCGCCGGTTTCCTCGATCGTCCGTTTTGCCGACAGATACATCGCTTCGTGAATCTTCTCGGCCTCGAGGGCATAGTGTGTGGATCGGACCGCGCCGGCCTCTCCTTGAAACTCAGCGACCTTGTTGTAGACGGGGTACATCTCGTTCACTTCGAAGTTCTCGCCGTCGATGCAAGTCTGGAGATTCCCGGCTGCATCGCGGATGTTGCCGAGCTCTCGATAGTGATTGGTGGCGTGAACCTGTTCGGCGTACGCAATGGCCCGAAACAGCCGCGCAAGGTTCGCCAACCCCTCCTTCTCCGCCTTCTCCGAGAAGATGACATACCGCATGTGAGCCATGCTCTCCCCGGCGAACGCCGTCTCGAGGAATTCCTTCGTCATCTTGTGCATTCGTATTCTCCTTCGATTCAAAGGTCCTTGAGAACCTGGAGCAACTCGCCCATGTCGGGCACCTCACCGCCCGGGTACACCTTGACGAACCGGACGATTCCCGATTCGTCAACGATGATCGAAGCACGCTCGCTCGTCCCGGCATCCTTCCGGAAAACGCCGTACGACGAAGCGACTTCGCCATGCGGCCAGAAGTCGCTCAACAGACGGGTCACAGCGACACCGATCGCATCCGCCCAGGCCCTCTTAGAGGGAACCGGATCCACACTGATTCCGAGCGCGCGGGCATTGAGCGCTTCGAGAGCCTCGACGTTCATCTCCAGGGTCTCCATCTGCCGCTGGCACACGCCCGTCCATGCCAGCGGATGAAACGACAGCAGGACCCGCTTTCCCCGAAGCTCCCGGAGAGAGCGTTCCTCCCCATCCTGATCCTTCAGCACGAAGTCAGGCGCTTGCGCGTTCACGGCAATGCGTTCCATCGCACTCCTTTCCGAACCGGCTAGTGAATCGGCCGGACATGAAGCTTCTCGAGTCGCGCCTCGATCACGCCCCGCTGGATCCTCGGCAGGCGGAACAGAGGGTCGGAGCCGTGCTGTTGGCGATACGACTCTCCGAATGTCTCCCAGGGCTCTTGCTCGTACAGGACGCCGATCGGGAATCGGTCCGGTGTTTCGAGCGCCAGATCGATGGCGCGATTACGATCCGTCGGATCGTGATCGTCTGGAATCGGAACGGCACGCTCCCGGTACCACGCCACAGGATGGTTTCCCCATGTGATGCACGGCTGAATCACATCCACCAACGAGAGCCCACGATGAGAGATCGCGCGCTTAAAGATGTCCGCCAATCCACCCGTGTCTCCGGCATATCCGCGCGCGACGAAAGTACATCCGTGGACAATGGCCGTGGCCAGCATCTGGGCAGGGTCGATCTTCACGCCGTCGAATTGCAGACGTGTCTTCTCACCACGCCGCGTGGTCGGCGATCCTTGCCCCTTGGTCAGCGCATAGATCTGATTGTCGTGGACGATGACCGTGATGTCGGGATTGCGTCGAAACGCGTGCAAGAGGTGGTTTCCGCCCTCTCCGTAGATGCAGCCGTCTCCCGACGTAACGATCGTCTTCATCTTGGGGTTGGCGATTTGAATGCCGATGGCGGCCGGAATCCCTCGCCCATGCAATCCGTTGAACACATGGGCCGCCACGTAATGCGGCAGCTTGGCGGCCTGACCGATCCCCGACACGAGGCAGACCTGGTGCGGCTCGAGCTTCAATCCATCTAGCGCCTGCTTCAACGCCGTCTGGATCCCGAAGTTCGGGCACCCGGGGCACCACTGATTCTCGACATCCGTCTGGAACCTCTCTATGGGCGTCATGCCGAAGCCTCCGTTCGATCTCCGGTCAATGCCTCCACAATCGTCGGTGCGTCGATGGGCAGTCCGTCGTAGCGTCCGATTCTCCCTTCGATGTGAAGGCTCAACTCGCTGCGAAGCAGCTGCGCGAACTGCCCGGTCGCGTTTCCTTCCACCGTCCAGTATGCAATCCCGTCGGGCAGGTCGAGATCGGGGAGCGGCCACACCTCGGCAAAGTGCAGCGAACCCACGGCGCGTCCCTTCTCGCGAAGTTCGTCGATGGCTTCCTGAACGGCTCCTCGCGTGGAACCCCAGCTGAGTAGCACGGTACGAGCCTTATCCGTGCGATACGCGTCAGGCGAGGGCATCTCTCGTTTCAATCGTCGCAGCTTCTCCAACCGCTTCTCGACCATGGCAGGGCGCACGGTTTCGAGGTCCTCGGTGATGTGCCCTTCCTCGGTGTGCTCATCGGAGTCGATCACAACGAGATGCTCGGATTGACCGAGCGCGAGCCGAGGCGAGATGCCGTTCTCGGTGAGCTGGTAGCGGCGATATGTCTCAAATGTTCCCGGATCGGCCAAGCCTGACGTGGGGACCTGTTCGGGAATCTCGAACTCCTCCATCGAGAAGTGCGAGTCGGCCAAGAATTGATCGGTCACGACGATGACCGGCATCTGGTACCGATCGGCCAGCTCGAACGCCCGAAGTGTCACGTGAACGGCCTCTTGGGGATCGGAAGGAGCCAAGATCGCGCGCGGGAACTCCCCGTGCCCGGCGTGCACGACGAAGCCCAGATCCTCCTGGGCCGTTCGCGTCGGCAGGCCCGTCGCCGGGCCCGGTCGCTGCGCCAAGACGATGACCAGTGGAGTTTCCGTCATGCCTGCCAGGCTGAGCGCCTCCACCATCAGGGCGAACCCTCCTCCCGAGGTGGCCGTCATCGCGCGGGCGCCGGCGGCCGATGCGCCCAACGACATGTTGATCGCAGCAATCTCGTCCTCGGCCTGCTCGACGAAGACCCCCAGTTCCGGGTCCTTGGCAAACGCCGTCATGATGCCGGTTGATGGAGACATCGGATAGGCCGCCATGAATCGGCAGCCGGCAGCTGCCGCGGCCAGCGGAATGGCTTCGTGGACGGAGACGAATGAGTGAGCGTGATCGGTAGCTTCGAGAGAGATCGACTCGGACTCCGCTCTTCCATCGGTTGCCTTCTCGACTCCCAGGCGGACGGCGGCGATATTTCGGTCCAGGACCTCTTCGGAGAGCCGAGAGAACCGCTCGCGTACGACTTTCTCGACGAGGTCTGTTGGCAGTCCCAAGACGGCTCCCAAGGCACCGGCCGCGATCGAGTTGGCGAAGATGGGCGAACCGAACGTCTCCTGGGCAAGGGATTGAAAGGGTATTGCGATTCCGGTGCCGCCTGGAGCCAGCTCTCCCAGCATGAGAGCACCTGGTGCCGCTACGTCTGCGTAGTGTGCTGCGGCGCTCGAGTTCAGGCATAGAAGAACGTCGGCGTCGTGGCGCGGTGCGCTCGCTCCCAACGCGCGAATCCGATACGAGTTGTTCCCTCCGCGGATCCGTGACTCGTACTCCTTGGACGTAAAGACGCGAACCCCATGGCGCAAAAGCGCTCGTGCAACGACGTCGCCGATGGTCTGGATTCCCTCTCCCGCTGATCCGACGATGAAGATGCTTAGGTCATTCACGTCAACCTCCTGGAGAGAGTGTCCGATGGCGTGCGGCGATCTCGTCCGCCAGCTTGTCGAGCGCTTCGTAGGTTTCCTGCTTGGGTAACCCCTGGGCGAAAACCGGATCCATCCAATCAACCTTGAGCGCTCCTGCGGTCTCCATGATCTTCTCTGCGGCTCTTCCCGCCCAGCCATACGAGCCGATGACAACGGCGTTCTGAAGCTTCGGGCGAAACGCGGCGGTCAAGTACGCCGCCAGGATCATGCTCGGATGCGGACCGGCCAACACAGTGGGCGTTGCGAACACGACCGTGGCTGCATCGACGAGATGAATCGCATACTCGCCGAGGTCGGTCTTCGACATGTGAAACGTCTGGACGCCTACGCCTCGATCGTTCAGTGCCTCGATCATGTGGTCGACCATCAGTGTCGTGGAACCGTGCATCGACGTGTACGGCATGACCACGAGATTCTCGGGTTCGTCGTGCGTCCAGTGGTGGTAAGCGTCTAGGATCCATTGGGGCTGATCGTGAACCGGGCCGTGGCTCGGCGCGATGATCTCGATCTCCAACGGGTGGATCTTCTCGAGATGGCTCTTGATGAGCGTCGCGAACGGCATCATGATCTCGGCGTAGTAGCGCTTTGCCGGCTCACGAACGGCGGAACCATCCTCCGAGTACAATCGATGAGTCGCCAAATGCGAGCCGAACAGGTCGCACGTGAACAGCAGCTTCTCCTCGCGCAGATACGTCAGGATCGTTTCCGGCCAGTGCACCCACGGTGCATGAATGAACTGCAATGTTCGATCCCCCAGCGACAGAGTCTCGCCGTCCTCGACCGCGTGAATCCTGTCCTCGGGAACGCCGAGATGATTGACGATCATGGGCACCGCCTTGGGGCTGGCCATAACTTGAACGTCTGGATACTTCTCGATGACCAACGGGACGGAACCCGAGTGATCCTGCTCGACGTGCTGAATGATCAAGTAGTCGATCCGATCCACGCCGGTGAGTTGAGCAAGCAGAGCCTCGGACTTGGCCGGATCCGCAGTGTCGATGAGGGCTGTCTTCTCGCTTCCTCGAACCAGATAGGCGTTGTAGCTGGTGCCATTCGGCAGTGGAATCAACTCGTCGAACAGCCTGCGCTCCCAATCAATCGCGCCCATCCATGAGACGGCCGGCCTGATCTCTCTAGCCTTCATGCTTCCTCCTCCCACACAGGTTCGCGAGACGACATCTACTCGGCACACGACCGGCGGTCACTGCTTCTCGAAGAACTCCTTGCCAACGCCGCACACGGGGCAAACCCAGTCCTCCGGCAGATCCTCGAACGCCGTCCCTGGCGCGATACTGGCTGTTGGATCTCCGACCGCCGGATCGTAAACGTACCCACATGCCGTGCACACCCACTTGTCCATTCCCGTCAGCTCCTCTCTTTGCGCAACGTTCTGCGATACTCGTTGTAGGTCAACGGCTCCCCATCCTCTCGCGTACCGGCTCGGTCGACCGATGCGACAAACAGCGAATGCGTTCCCAAGTCAACCGTCTTCTCGGGAAGGACGGTGCAGTCGTACACGGCGACCGCATTCGGCAAGAAGGGGATTCCGAACTCGTTCAATTCATATTCGAATCCTGCAAACTTGTCTACGTCGTGGCCTGACTGGAAGCCGAACCTTCGCACGTTGTCTCCACTCGTTGGATCCTTCCGATCCAGGACGCTGACGCAGAAGCGGCCGGACTCGTGGATCATGTCGTGAGTCAGCGACGACTTGCCGACGCCAATCGTGATTCGAGGCGGGGCATTGGTCACCTGCATCAGTGCGTCGAGACACTGTCCGTTGATCTTGCCCTCCGACTTGCTCGTGAGGATATACAGCCCGTGCGTGACTTGAAACAACGCGATGTTGATCGGGCCCGGTTCCGCGACATACGTGAACGTCATGATGTCTTGTCTACGCCCCCTCTGCAGGCGGGAGCAGCGGACCGGCGACGCGCGTGCCGAGCTCCCGATCCAGCATCAACACCCCGTGGCCCGAATCGCCGACGAGTTCGAGCATGTCAATGACGTTCGAAACGGAGTCTTCTTCCTCGACCTGTTCGGTGACGAACCAATGCAACATGATCCCAGCGGCGCGGTCGTTCTCATTATCGGCCAACCGAGCGAGTTCGTTGATCCTTCCGGTGATCATGCGCTCGTGCTCCAAAGCCGCCTTGAAGGCGTCAATAGGGGACGTCCACTCCGTCTGCGGCTTCTCGATCGCCTGAAGCTCGATACGTCCTCCGCGGTCGTTGATGTGGTTGAAGAACCGAAGAGCGTGCCCGAATTCCTCTTGAGCTTGGGACTTCATCCATTGGGCCATCCCATCCAGGCTCTTGGCGTGGAAATAGGCGGCCATCGCAATGTACAGGTAGGCTGAGAAGATCTCCTGTTTGAGTTGCTCATTCATCGCGTCTTGCATTCGCTGACTAATCATGCTTCACCTCTTGACTCGTGTTGGTGAGTCTTTCGTATTCAAAGCCATTCCGGTTGGAGATTTCAAGTGCTCTCTTGTGACTGAGCGTTCTTCGCCGCCTCCGCTGTCGTGCGCCTTCCTGGGGTGTAGACG
Source organism: uncultured Thermotogae bacterium (assembly GCA_964643395.1). Lineage (GTDB taxonomy): Bacteria > Bipolaricaulota > Bipolaricaulia > UBA7950 > UBA9294 > SPBW01. Next base: position 6,111 of record CAZXQL010000045.1, on the reverse strand, counting down.
ATGCGTGTCGATGGCTCCTACCAGTTCTCTCCCAGAAGCTCGAAATGAGCTTGTTCGTGTGCACACGCGGGACAGACCACAGGTGCTTTCGTCCCCTCATGGAGGTATCCGCAATTGCGGCAACGCCACACAACCTTCTCGGGTTTCGCGAACACGGCGTCGTTCTCGATGTTGGCAGCTAGGCCGAGATAGCGCTTCTCATGCTGCTTCTCGGCAACGGCGATGGCCTCGAAAACACCGGCGATTTCTGCGAACCCTTCGTCGCGCGCAACCTGGGCGAACCCCGGATACATCGTCGTCCATTCGTAGTTCTCTCCGCCCGCACTGGCCTTCAGGTTGTCGAGCGTCGGACCGATCTTCCCAGCCGGAAACGCTGCTGCGATCTGCGCTTCCCCACCGTTGAGGAACTTGAACAGCCGTTTGGCGTGCTCCCGTTCCTGATTGGCCGTCTCCTCGAAGATCGCCTGCATCTGCACGTACCCTTCCTTCTTCGCTTGCGACGCGAAGTAGGTGTACCGGTTCCGAGCCTGGGACTCGCCGGCGAACGCCGTCAGTAGGTTCTTCTCGGTTTGTGTTCCTTGCACGTTCATCGTGTGTGGTCCTCCTTTAGGACGCTTGGCATTTCGACTAGGTTTGACATCTCGAACAGCAATAGGTCGAGCGGCCGCCCTGCTTGATCCGAACGATGGTGTTCCCGCAACGTTCGCATGGCTTGGCTTCTCGCCCGTAGACCGATAGGTGATTCTGAAATTCCCCGTGTTCCTCCGTGTCGGGGTGATAGTCGGAAACGCCGTTGCCGATAGTCGTTCCTTGATTGGCGATTGCGTCGGCGAGGACCGACACGATTCCTCTGTGGAGCCGAGCGACCTCAGCTTCAGTGAGAGAACGGGCCTCTCGTACGGGGGCAATACCCGAGCGCCACAAGGCCTCGGACGCATAGATATTGCCGAGTCCGGCGATCTTCCGCTGATCCAGAAGGAACACCTTGATCGGGGACCGAGATCGACTCGTCATCTCACTGAGACGGACCGGCGTGAACGAAGGAGCCAGCGGCTCAGATCCCAGATCGGCCTCGAAACCAGCGGGGTAGTAGACCGCTGTCCCGAGACGTCGAGGGTTCACGAAGTACACGGAGTCCCCAGTGTTCAGATACAGGACGAGACGCGTGTAGGCGACTTCCCTCTCCGATCGCGTGAGTCTCAGACGGCCCGACATGCGTAGATGAACGACCAGATCGCCCTGGGAACCAAGGCGAACGACGATGTACTTGCCGTAACGTTCGACGCTGGAAATCGTCCTCCCCTCGAACTGGGATCCGTCCAGCGCAAGACGATCATCCAGCACATCGACGGACTGAATCCTGCTGCCGACAATCGGCAGCAGCTTGCGCACGAAGGTCTCGACTTCGGGAAGTTCGGGCATGAGCTAGTCGCCGTCCTTTCGACCGGAGGACTTCGTGTCGCGCTTCTTCGCTGTTTTTCGAGATTCGGGCTTGTTGGAGCACGCCGAACAGACTCCATAGGCATACGTTCGGGTGGATTCCACGTGATGCCCGTCGACACACTCATCCAGGCTAAGCTTCTGATCAGTCGTGATGTCGTAAACGGTGCCGCAGATGCGACACTGGAAATGAACATGTGGGCCGACATCGGCATCGTAGCGAGCAACTGTCGGCTCGAGGGTGATGCGCAGGATTCCTCCTGCCTTGGTCAGAGCGTCCAGGGTGTTGTAGACGGTTGCTCGCGACATCGTTGGGAACCGCCGTTGGACGTGCGCCAGTACTTGGTCGGCCGTCGGATGAGCCGTTGTGCCTTCCAAATACTCCAGAATGGCCAACCGTTGGATGGTTGGGGTCAATCCCAACGCTCTGAGTCTTTCTGCCCGGGCCAGTTGTTCCATTTCGGACGGAATATAACTTTGGACAAGGTACTAATCAAGTCTAGGACTTGAGACGCTCTCATGATCCCGTACTCATGGGCAGTATGGCCCCATTTGTCTCTCCATTGGCGGATGACTACGATTTCATGAGACCAAAGATACGGGAGGGATGTGATGAGTCGAAGACTTCCTAGCAATGCCGATAGACGGCGCCTGTCGATTCCAGCATTCGTCTTCTATGCTCTTGCGGGACTGATCGCGGTCTTCGGCACGAGCGTACTCGTTGTGGGAAGTCTCGCACATCGGAGCACGCAGGAGGATCTTCGCCCTCTGGTCAGCGGCACGTACACGATCGTCCTGTCCCTTGTCTCTTGGTTTGTAGCTGTCTTGTTCTGGGCTCTCGGGGCCGCCCTTTCTTGTCTACATGACACGCGCGAAACCGGCCGGACGATTGCCATGCGCCTGCTGCGCGAGTCCCCACACTCCGTTCCGGGTAGAGAACGTGCCAACGAACTTCGAGCCGATGAGGACAACACGTCTTCGATCGCTCCGTAGTCTGCGGAAACCGCAGAGCGGAGGCCGATGGTGCGTTCGATCAAGAAGAGGCCTCTGGAGATGACTGTGTCGCTGTCGCGTCTCTGGTCTCGCGTGTCGCTCCTGGGCGATGGTCCCGGCGCTCGTATTCTGCCGTTGGATGTTCTATGATGGCGAAAGCGGGGAATACTTTCGAGGGTGATCAAAATGGATGAAAAACAACAACTCGCGTTGGGCGGAGTCAGACGGCCGATCCTGGGAATCGTGTTCTACGTGGTCGCCGGCCTGATCGGGGTCGCCGGGTTGGTGATCATCGTAGTCAGAAGCAGCATTGGCATCAGCACCGGCTCCGTGTGGTTGGGCGGCATCTGGGTCGTGATCGTTGACGCCCTCCTGGGAGTCCTTATGTTCTGGGCGCTCGGCGCAGTGATTTCATACCTGCACGACACGCGGGAGTACATGCGGATCATCGCTCAGCGTCTGCCGGATCCCTCCAAACGAAGCGAACCGTCCGAGAACTAGCCCATGGCATCCTGGCCCTCAAGGACGTGGAATGCATGCCCAGCCTTCGAGGAATCCCCGGTGAACCTAGATGTGCAGGCGCTCCTCGACGATGTGCGACAGATCGGACGCCTTGACCCGCTCTTGGTGCGTGGTGTCGCGATCCCGTAGCGTCACAGTTCCGTCCTCGAGAGTCTGGTGATCGACGGTGACGCAGAATGGCGTCCCGGACTCATCCTGTCTGCGGTAGCGCTTCCCGATCGATCCCTTCTCGTCGTAGAAGACGTTCCAACGCTTCTTGAGGTCCCGATAGATGTCGGCAGCGAATTCGGGTTGACCGTCTTTCTTGACTAGTGGGAAGACGGCGACCTTGATCGGCGCCAAGCGGGGATGAAGTCGCAACACGACACGCTCTTGCGGGACCCCCTTCTCGTCGGGGATGGCATCCTCGTCGTACGCTTCACAGAGGAAGGCAAGCGTCGCACGGTCGGCCCCCGCAGCGGGTTCGATCACGTGGGGGATGTACTTCGTCTGTGTCGCATCATCGAAGTACGATAGGTCCTTTCCGCTGCCCGGGTACTTCGGCTGTCCATGTTCGTCCCTCTCGACGACGAGCTCGTCACCTTCGCGGATCAACTTCCCCTCCATGTGGCTGCGCAGATCGAAGTCGCCGCGGTGGGAGACCCCTTCGAGTTCGCCGAATTCCCCCTCTACCAAGAACGGGAACGCGTACTCGATATCGGCCGTGCCGCACGAGTAGTGGGCACGCTCCTCGGGTCCGTGTTCGCGAAGCTGGAGCTTCTCCGACCGAAGACCGAGTGAGACGTACCACGCCATGCGACGGTCCCGCCAGTACTCGTACCAGTCCTGCGAGCTGTCCGGCGAGCAGAAGAACTCCATCTCCATCTGTTCGAACTCGCGAGACCGGAACGTGAAGTTGCGGGGCGTGATCTCATTGCGGAACGACTTGCCGATCTGAGCGATTCCGAACGGGACCTTGACGCGCGATGTCGACAGAATGTTCTTGAAATTCGTGAACATGCCTTGTGCGGTTTCGGGGCGGAGGTAGGCTTCGGCCTCCGGATCGATCAGAGCGCCGACGTAGGTCTTGAACATCGTGTTGAACTCTCGCGGTTCGGTGAGTTCACAGTCCTCATGCTCGCCGGGATGCTTGCTCGGCTTGCGCGGGCATTCACTGCTGCCGATCTGATCGGCGCGGAATCGCGCCTTGCACGTCTTGCAATCCACGAACTTGTCGTAGAACAAATCGAGATGTCCACTGGCCTTCCACACGTGCGGGTGCATGATGATGGTCGAGTCGAGCCCGACCATATCGAAACGGCTCGGGGCTCCCGAGGGGACCGACGTATCGTCGTGACCCGTAACCATGTCACGCCACCAGGCTTCTTTGACGTTGCGTTTCAGTTCGACACCAAGAGGGCCGTAGTCCCAGAATCCGCCGATACCGCCGTAGATCTCGCTGGATTGAAAGACAAACCCACGCCGCTTACACAAGGCGACGATCTTCTCCATGGTCGTGTTGTCGTTGCTCATGGCATCCTCCCGTTTGAGATCTATGGCCGGCGCGGAACCACCCGACACCAGGCACGAATTATACTGGACTCACTTGCCTTTGCAGCATTAAACGGAGACAGGCGAGAATCCCAGCTTGTGGTAGAGACGCACCGCGGGTTCGTTCCCGTCCGTGACGATCAGCGTCAGCCGATCGTATCCATGGTCGAGCAGAGCCTGGATCGACTGCTTGAGCAAGGCACGCGCCATGCCCTGCCGCTTGAATTCGGGGCGTGTCATCGTGAAGACGACGAACGGCGATCCAGCCGGCTCGTACCAGCTGATTAGGCACGCCGACGCCAACACGTCGCCCTGTTCGATGACGAACGATGCATCCGGAAGCAGTCGTCCATACTCCCCGGAGAAGATTTTCCCAATCTCCTGTTGTGCATTGGCGAACGTCTCCCCTTCATCGTCCGCTGTACCGCGAAACGCCGCGTACAGAAGGATGGCCAAGTCCTCTCCATCTGAGGGACGAACGGCACGGCACGACCAGGACGATTCACTCGGAGGGTGGGGCTCCAGGCGGAGGCTCATGGTTGTTCGCCGGCCGGTCATGGGCTCTCCTACTTAGTCTGCTTCTTCATCGACAGGCTGATCCGGCGACGATCAACATCGACCTCCAGCACAGTGACGGTCACGTGTTGTCCAACGCTGACGACGGCCATCGGATTCTCGACGTAGCGGTCGGCAAGCTGGCTGATGTGCACCAGGCCATCCTGATGAACGCCGACGTCGACGAACGCCCCGAAATTGACGACGTTGGTGACGATGCCCGGCAGCTTCATTCCTGGCGAGAGGTCCTGGATCTCATTCACTCCCTCGGCGAATGAGAAGGCCTCGAACGACGCCCGAGGATCCCGCCCCGGTTTGGCGAGTTCTTCCAGGATGTCCTCCAACGTGGGCATGCCGACCTCCTCGGTCACGTAACGACCGAGGTCAATCCTCTCCCGCAGCGCGGGGGATGCGGTCAGTTCCTCCACCGAGCAGTCCAGGTCAGAGGCCATTCGCCGGACGATCGCGTAGCTCTCCGGATGAACGGCGCTGGCATCCAACGGGTCGGCTCCGCTACGTATGCGTAGGAATCCAGCCGCCTGTTCGAACGCCTTGGGACCGACGCGGGGGACCTCCTTGAGTTCGCCTCTGCTCTGGAACGGGCCGTACTCGTCCCGATGCGTGACGATGTTCTCGGCGAGCTTGGGGCCCAAGCCGGATACGTGAGAAAGAAGCGGCGCACTGGCCGTGTTGACCTCGACGCCGACGGCGTTGACGCAGTGCTCGACGACGTCATCGAGGGATTGCCTGAGCATCGCTTGGTCTACATCGTGCTGATACTGCCCGACGCCGATCGACTTGGGGTCGATCTTGACGAGTTCGGCAAGCGGATCGATCAGGCGCCGTCCGATGGATACGGCGCCGCGAACGGTGACGTCCTGATCCGGGAATTCCTGCCGGGCGATCTCCGAAGCACTGTACACGGATGCCCCGGATTCGCTGACCATCACGATGGGGATCGTTCGTGCAAACTCGAGTGACCGAACCAGTTGCTCGGTCTCCCGGCTTGCCGTCCCATTGCCAATGGCGACGGCCTCGATTCCGTGGGACCGAACCAAGTCTGAGAGAGTC
>CAZXQL010000044.1:0-12694 GCA_964643395.1 uncultured Thermotogae bacterium | reverse complement strand
GCCTTCTCCAGGAGCGAACGGACGTGCGGGAACAGCATCTCGCCAAAGGAGACAACGAGGCGAGGAGACTCGACGCATCCGCCGCTCTCCTGTAGGATCCTGCCCAACTCCCACAGCAGACTGGGTCGCCCTTCGATCACTCTCGGATGATGTCGTTCCAGTACATCCATCTGCTCAGCCAGCGGCACGTCGGCAAACAAGCGAACCACGGAGATCGTTCCGAATCGTCGAACCGTCTTCGTCGCTCGATCCTTTCGCTGGGGACCAACATCCACGATCTTCACAACCGGGCCGAGTCGCGCGTATCTCCCGAATGACTGAAGCACCGACAGCGACCTGAAGCACGCTTCCGGCCCTGACATGTACACGACAACCGGAGCTCCGCTTGTGCCTGTGGTGTGCTGGACGGCGAGCCGCCTCCGGTTCGCCCCTCGGCGCAGGAAATCCTCCGGCCCCGAGCTGAGAAGATCCTGGCGGGCCGTCACCGGAAGTCGGCTCAAGTCACCGGCGCGCCGCACGTCGCCGACCGATACTCGAGCGACAGACCATGCGTCTCGATAGAAGGGCACGCGACTCGCCGCATGGTCCACAAGGCGACGCACAGCCGCGTCGACCTGATCGGCCGACCGCCATGGATTGAATCGCAACCAGCCGTTCTCGATCGTTTCTCCTCCCTACGTTCTCAGCCCCGGTTCATCTCATCTTGTGTTCGCCGATTCGCTCGGAACAGCTTGGCGGTGCCACTCCCATCACGTCCAACTCCGCGAACGCTCGGCAATCCCCTGGCAATGCGTCACGGGTTTGACGAAGTCGGGTCCATGCAATGACTCTCTCCACCGACGACGGTCAGTCGAGTGTGAACGCGCCATGCTCGAAGAGCTCCACGCACGTGTCGACGACATCGGAATCGAACTCGGTTCCGCGCTTGGAGCGGATCTCTTCCAGAGCCGCTTCCACGCCAAGAGCCGGTCGATACGGACGATGCGTCGACATCGCTTCCACAACGTCTGAGACTGCAAGAATCCGCGCTTCCAAGAGGATTCCATCTTCCGCAGTCAGTCCCTGAGGATAGCCGCTTCCGTCCATGCGTTCGTGATGCTGCAGGATGATGTCGGCAATCGGCCACGGGAAGGCAATCCCTTTGAGGATTCTGTACGCAACCTTAGGATGCTCCTGAATCAGCCTGAACTCCTGCGTAACGAGCCTCCCGGGTTTGCTGAGAATCTCGGCCGGAGTTGACATCTTGCCGATGTCATGCAACGTCGCAGCGACTCGGATCCCTTCAATCTTTTCTTCCGGCAACTGCATGCGACGGCCGATGGCAACAGCGAGTTTCGTCACACGCTTCTGATGGCCGGCTGTGTACGGATCGCGGGTTTCGATCGTCCCGGCGACGGCCTGGATCGTTCCCTCCAGTACGTTCCGGATCCGTCGTTCGGTCTCCAGACGCTCCGTGATGTCCTGGTTGACGCCGTACGTCTTGATGGTTCGCCCATGTCCGTCTTTGACGATGAAGAACCGCACCACGATGTGTCCGACCTCCCCGTCGGCGTAGAGAATCCGGTGCTCCAGCTCGTGGCTGAAGTACGGGTCGTCCGTTTCGATCGCCGCTTCGGTTTCCTCACGTACCATATGCCGATCATCAGGGTGGCAGAACCGAGTAGCGTACTCAGCCGACGACATCGTGTATCCGCCCACGTCCTCGGCAGTCGTTCGGAAGATCCGATAGAAGTTGTCGTTGAAGGTGAACGTATCCGTCAGGACATCGTACTCCCAGTGACCCGCGTGCGCGATTCTCAGTGCGTTCGACAACTGCGCTTCGCTCGTGCGGAGTTCCTCCTCGGCGCGCCGGCGTTCGGAGACGTCACTGACCAAGTTCAGGGTCGCCGGACGTCCCTGCCACTCCACACGCGTCGCGTTCAGCCGTCCCCAGCGCACATCTCCCTCCGAGGTGATGAAGCGGAACTCGTAGCCGGTTTCGACGTTCTCTCCAGCCACCCGCCGCTCGTGTCTGTCGGCGAGCATCTCTCGATCTTCGGGATGCAGGAACTCCACGAATAGGTGCGAAACGACATCCTCCGGGGCGCGCTTGAGGATCGACATGGTCGCCGAGTTGGCGAACGTGATGCGCCCGTCCTGAGCAATGAAGATCGCCTCGCTTGCACTCTCCACGACAAGGCGATACTCCTCCTCCCGTTTCCGCAGCGCTTCTTCCGCTCCCTTCATGCCTGTGATATCCGCGGAGTAGACGTTTACGTACTCATCGCCCGGAACGGGACTGAGCGTAAGCAGGAGCACGCGTTCGCCGAACTCGACTTCACTGCTCGTACGCCCTTTCTCGAGTGCCTGTTGCACAGCATCATCGAACCACGACGGGACAACGGCGCCGATCTCACAGCCCCAGGACCGCACGAGTCCTTCGCCGGCTCGGTTCACATACAGGAGCGTTCCGTCGTTCGCAATGCGCATCACGGGGTTCGGATTCTCATCGGGAAGGGAAGACAACCAATGAATCTTCTCCTCGGCCTGCTTCTGCGCGGTGACGTCATCGTAGATGGCCACAAGCTCTCCGGACGGAAGCTTGTAGACGTAGTTTTCTCTCCACCCTTGAATCCGCTGGTCTCGATACTCACTGACGGGATGATGCTCCGGCGTGCCCGTCCGCCAGACTCGTCGCAGGACGTCCAGCAGGCCGAACCTCTCGACACTCGGGAAGATCTCCCGCACGCTCTTGCCGATCACATCTTCCTCATGCAACGCATCCGCGCGCTGTGCCGCCTCGTTGAAGTCGATGAACACGAAATCGTCGCCGTCCGAGCACGCTTTGTACACGGCGACGCAACTGCTCATGTGATCGAAGAGCTGCCGGAACCGTTGCTCGCTTCTGCGGAGCGCTTCCTCGACCTCACGCCTTTCGGCGAGTTCTGCGTCAAGTTCGGATGTCCGCTCCTCGAGCTTCGCGACCAACCTCTCGCTGTACAATTGCAGGACATCTGCGCCGTCCGTCAATTCTCGGTCGTGGGCCGACCGTCCGCGCACCGCTGCTGTTGCCATCACGTCCCGGATTCGGGCGAGGAGCACGTCCGGCTCTGTAGGCTTGGTGAGGAAATCGTCCGCCCCGAGCTGCATGGCGAACTTCAGGTCCGCATCCCCTGTGTACGTCCCGGTATAGAACATGAAGGGGATGGACGCCAGTCGCTCGTCCGTTCGTATCTCTCGGCACAGCTGGAAGCCGTCCAGCACCGGCATGAGGATGTCTGAGATCACCAAGTCGAACAGGCCTTCTCGGAGTTTGGCTAGCGCCTGCTCTCCGTTGATCGCCTCTTCGACGACGTATCCCTCGCCCGTCAGAAGCGCGGACAAGAGGTACCGAGCATCGTCCTTGTCATCCACCACAAGGATTCTCACGGCAATCTCCTCCGTTTCGCCTGCATGAAAGCTGTGGAGCAAGGGTCAATGACTCACGCAAGGGCCGTGCCATGCTGCATCCAGCTTCAAGCAGAGTCTAGTCCTTCGCTCGCGGCCTCACAAGCAAAGGTCGAGGGCTCCTGCCTCGGACACACATCTCTCCGATCTGCCGTCGTCGGCCTCGCTTCTTGCTCGCTCTTCTTGCGGCTCTCCCGTTCGTCTACAATGCATCTGTGCGTTAGATGGAAGGCGGACGAATCGCTCAGGGAGGTGCGAGATGTGGAAGGACTTCAAAGCCTTCATCATGAAGGGAAACCTTGTTCAGCTTGCGGTCGCGTTCATCATCGGCGTGGCGTTCGGAACGGTCGTCAGTTCATTCGTCAACGATCTGATCATGCCGATCATCGGCAAGCTCATCGGAAATGTGGATTTCGCGAACCTCTTTGTGAACCTCTCAGGCCAAGTCTATGAATCAGCGTCTGCCGCACGTGAGGCAGGTGCTGCCGCCATCTACTACGGCAGCTTCGTCAACGCGCTGATCAACTTCCTGATCATTGCTCTTGTCGTCTTCGCGATCGTCAAGGCGTACCAGAAGATGGAGAAGCCTGTTGAGGCTCCTGCCCCGGCAACCAAGGAGTGCCCGTTTTGCAGGACGGCCATTCCGATTCCGGCAACGCGATGCCCCCGTTGCACGTCCCAATTGGGAGGCGCATAGCCGGTCAGTCCTCTTCAGCGCCGGGTCGTTGAACGTCTCGGGAAACGGGGATCTCGTCCGGGCATGAGCGGGTAGTTGTGATGGGTCGCGGGAGGATGAACTACGGTTCCTCGTATGCATGCTCGGGGCCGCAATGGACCGCTTGGCAAACAAGGGCGTGTCAGTTCAACGGGCAAGAGACGCGAAATCGCAGATCGAAGCATGTGGGCCATCGGCGGCGGATTGTTCTTGAGGCTGGAAATCGGGTTCTTTCTTCTCGCGAACTCCGTGCTCGCATTCGTCGGTGCACTACTCGGCGGACATCGTGTGCCATTCGTGGTCGACGATCGTACGGGATTCATCGTTCTAGCCGTCATCGGCATGGTCATGTGCGCGTTCGGGATCCAGACGATTCTGAACTCGACCGGGCTTCTCAGTCCCGTGACCTTCATCGGCGCCGCACTCGGCATCCTCATATGGTGTGCTCCGCAGCTATACGAGCGGCTTCGTGGCTCTCGCAGCGGTGATTCTGGTAAAGTGGTCTGTGTCAACGATCAGCCTAATCTACAACCGCATCGCGAACTAGGAGGGGCTTGTGAACGGAATTGTCATCTACCGAAGCAGCTACGGAAGCACCAAGCAATATGCGGAATGGATTGCCGAGGAGGCAGGCTTCTCGACGTATGATAGCCGTGACAGGGCGATCCCGTGGGATGAGGCCGAGACGATTGTGATTGGATGCCCCATCATCGCGAACAAGCCGTTCCTCGCGGGCTGGCTCGAGAAGAACTGGGATCGAATGAAGGACAAGAACGTCGTCTTATTTACGACATCCGGTGCTGACCCCGCCCACGCTCCCGTGCAAGAGTGGATCGAGGCCTCCATCTCCGAGGCAATGCGATCTGCCATGGCGGTCTTCCCGCTGGCCGGCCGCTTCCGTTTCGCCGATATGAACGGCTTGCACAAGGCGATGCTTCGGATTGGCGCCATCCTGTTCCGAAGTGACGACATCAAGAACCAGATCAAGAACCCCGTCGACGGCGTCTCGAAGGAGAGTCTCAGCGAGCTGTTGGTACACGTGCGCCAAGTTGGCGGCGGTATGGGTACGGAGGTGTGATCCCTCACTTCTCGTTCTTGCGTACCGGATGTCGTATCGGTCGATCTCCGGTCCATGATCTCAGGAATGTTCATCCACGAGTTCCCGCGATCACGTCCTCCTAGGCGGCTTCCTTGACGTGCACTTTTCGTGCCCGCATCCAGAGAAGGGTCCCGACGAAGATGGCAACAAGCACGAACAGAGAGAGGAAGTAGGAACGCTCGATCCCGAACGCGGATGCCAGGACCCCCAGGACCAGCGGGAACACCATCCCACCCAGGGACACGCACCCAAACAGGAGACCCGTGACAGCCCCCGATTGCTGGGGGTACTCCTCGGAAGCCTTCGAAACGGTCAGAGGGAACACGGGCCCGATGCCCAGACCGTAGATGCACACGAGCGCAGCCTTCCCCCCTGCTGTCGGAACCAGGAGGAAGGCCACGAGCGAAGCGAGAGCGAGCGACAACCCCACAAGAAGGATGTTCTTCGTCGCCATCCGCTTGACCAGTCGGCTCGTGACAAGCCGGCTCGACATCACTCCTACCAGGTAGAGGCTCACAACAGCACTCGACAGACGCAAGCTGACTCCAAGCTCGGTATTGAAGTACTCGGCCAGCCAATACGAGAATCCAAGGTCCACCGCAACATTCAGGAACACCAACACCGAGGCGACAATCATGTTGGGGTTGCGGATGATCGATGCGAGGGGTGTCCTGCCGGCGCGATCCGTCGAGGCATTGGGAATCCTAACCAGTGCCACGGCGGTCATGAGAAGCAGCGCCAGGACGGCTGTTTCCAGGAACGGCCACCTCCAGCCGAGTCCGCCGGTAAGGTTGATGGCAACGAGTAACGGCGCAATGAAGCTGCCGACAGCAGCGAAAAGCGTCTGGATCGAAAGAAACCGACTCCGTTGCCCGGGATACATGTCGAGCATGATGCTCTGTCCGATGGAACCGATCGGGCTACCGAACAGGCTGAACGCGAAGACGGTGATGCATAGCGCGACGTAGCCGGGGGAGACGCCCATGCAGATCAGACCGGCCGCGAAGGCCAAGCAGAATCCTGCGAGAATCCGCTTGCGATTCATGTAGTCCGAGGCAATGGCTCCGACGCTGCTTCCAAACAGGCTGCCCAACGACAGCAACGTGAACAGGAGTCCCGCTTGGGCGTAGGAGATTCCCAAATCCTGAACAATGGCCGGAACAGACGGTCCGAGCAGCCCGATGACCATCACCCAGAGGAAATTGGAAGCGAAAGACACGTGGGGCATCTATCGTTTCCTATCCAATGTGGTGCATGGCCTGCTCGATGCTCCATCCTTCATGGATCAAGCCAGCCATCGCTTCGATCATCGGTTGCGCATCCTTGCGCTGCCAGATGTTGCGGCCCATCGCGATCCCGCGGGCCCCGGCTTGCATCGCGTAGTAGACATCGGAGATGACCTGCTCGTCGCTATCCGTCTTGGGTCCGCCAAGAACCAGGATCGGAATCGGGCAGGCTTCCACAACTTCTCGGAATGAATCCGGATCGCCTGTGTAGTAGGTCTTGATGATGTCCGCACCAATCTCCATCGCGGCCCGAGAAGCCAGCTTGACTCCCTTCGGGTCCGTAGAAGCCATGTCTTTGGCCTTGGCCATGGCTTCGATCATGAGCGGCAGTCCGAGCCGGGCGCACTCGTCCGCGACCAGGGATGCGTTTCGCGTGAACTCGCCCTCCCGCTCGTGGCCGAACTTGACGGTGACCACGGCGCCGGCGGCTCCGTACTCCACCGCCGCCTGTGGAGACGTGATCATCTCTTCCTCGAACCTGCCGCCGAACACGGTGAACCCGCCGGTCAGCCGCAGCAACAGAGATGTCGTTCGATCCCACGCATCCGTGGCTGCACGCGCGAATCCACGGGTGGTGAGGATGCAGTCCGCTCCCCCTGCTACACACTGCCTCACCAGTTCCGCGGGGTTGTTGATGCCCTCCATTGGCCCTGCAATACCGCCGTGGTCGGCTGCAACGCACAGACTGTTCCCTGTGGACTTGTTGAACAACGAGTTCATCCGTATCTGTTTCCCGACGCTCATGGGCATGCCTCCCTACTGCATCCCGCCAATCATGCGGAACGGCTCTTTCAATCCTACATACAATTCCCGATAGACCGCGAATAGATCGTCGTAGATGCGTCTGTTCTTCCCATTCGGCTCGAACACACGTTCGATCTGAACCGAATGCTCGGCCGCTTCGGACAGGCTCTCGTACTGCCGCAGTCCGAACAGCGCGATGCACAGATCGCCGGCGAGCTCCGCGTCCTTCATGACCGGCGAAAGGAACCGCTTCCCCGTGATATCAGCCCTCATCTGGGTCCATGCATCGCTCTTTGCCTGGCCACCCGTGATCCTCACGTCATCCACGTGGAGGCCGATCTCCTCCATAGCCGCCATGATGTCCCGGATAGCGAACCCCACCGACTCCGCGACAGCTCGCATCATTTCTCGTCTGCCATGATTCATCGTCAGCCCCACGAACGCTCCTCGTGCATTCGGATCCCACATCGGCGCACGCTCTCCTGCCAGGTATGGGAGGAAGACGAGCTTGTTGGCGCCGGCAGGCACAGACGCGATATCACGGAACAGATCGTCAAACGGTTCGTCGCCTTTGCCCGTGATCTCCCTGAACCATTGCACCGCCTTGCCGGACGTCGACACGATTCCCGATACATTGTGATATCCGTCGATCACGTGACGCACGCAGAGCAGTCTGGGATCGGAGATCGCTTCCTCAGTACACAGGTTGATCCCCTCGGAGGTTCCCGCGCGATCGCAGACCCTTCCCGGAGCGACGGTTCCGGTTCCGATGATCGAGACGATGAAATCCGGCGCCCCAGCATACACCGGCACGCCCTCCGGCACCCCGAGCAGACTCTCCGCTGCTGCTGCGGTCTCACCCAGGTAGTCGCCGGGTCTGACGAAGTCGGGGAATTTAGCCCAGTCCATCCCCAGTTGCGTGACCAGATTCTGGGTCCAGATGTATCCATCGAAATCCTCAACCGGCAGAATCGTCGCCGCACGGCCGGTCAAGAGGTAGTTGACGTACTCGGGGCATGGAAGGAAGTGTCTCGTCCTTTCATAGATCTCCGGCTTGTTGCGATAGAACCAGAGCGCCTTGGGCAGGTAGAACGTGGGATCCACGTAGAAGCCGTTGATTCTGGACACCTCGGCGGCCTCTTCAATGCTCCGGCGATCCATCCACAAGATCGCCGGATGCAGCGGGCGCCCGTCGTCTCCGACCGGGATCAGCGTGGGGCCATTCCCGCTCACGACGATCGCCGTCGGCTTCTTGCTCGACGAGAGCCCGAACTCGTGGCACTGGTCCCGAATCCCCCGAATCCAGGCCTGCGGGTCCATTTCGTGATGAAGAGGATTGGAGCGACTGCTCGACATCGCGAGCGGTCGATGCCCGGTCTCGAGCGGCGTGCCGTCCTCGTCGAACAACGCGCCTTTGAGAACGGTCGTTCCCACATCCAGGACGAGAATCATTGTTCCAGGAGGATACGAAGCGTGTCCGGGCTCATGGCTGCCTCGATGCCGTCCGTGATGTTCTCGTAGTGGACGACCTGCGAGATTAGTGGCTCGACGTCGATCATGCCGAATCCGATGAGCTTCACGGACTGATGGAAGTCGAGCTGCGTTCGCCCTTCACTGCCTGTGATGAGGCTCTCGTTCCGGTGCACGGTGTTGGCGTCCACGGGGACAGGCATCTCTTCCAGATACGAGGTATAGATGTTCAGCCGTCCGCCCTTGGCCAAGGCGGACATCCCGGAACTCAATGCCGCTTGGGCAGGACTCGTGACGACACACGCGTCGACTCCGATCCCGTCGGTCGCCGATCGAATCGTCTCCTTCAAATCTTCCTTCGACGGATCGATGGCTGCAAAGGCGCCGAGTTTCTTCGCGACTTCCAAGCGCATTCCATTGGGATCGGAGACGAAGACTCGGGCTCCCATGCAGCGGGCAACCTGAAGGTGCAACAGCCCCATCGGGCCGGCTCCTACGATCAGCACATTCTCCCCGAGCGTGACCTGCAGCTTCTTCAGCGAGCGGATGCAGCATGCCACGGGCTCCGAGAATGCGGCCGCTCGAAATGTCGTGGTGTCCGAAATCGGGAAGACCTGCGAGCCGTCCACGGCAATGTATTCACCGAAGCCGCCCAGAATCTGTTGCCCCGGCTTGAAGCGGTTTGCACACAGATTCGATCGACCGGTTCTGCAGTAGTAGCACTGCCCGCAGCGAGTGACCAGATCGAGGGCGACTCGCATGCCGACCGTGAAGTCTCCGATAACCCGCGGTCCCACGTCGACGATCTCACCAGAGGCC
The DNA here is from genome assembly GCA_964643395.1 of uncultured Thermotogae bacterium. Classification (GTDB taxonomy): domain Bacteria; phylum Bipolaricaulota; class Bipolaricaulia; order UBA7950; family UBA9294; genus SPBW01. Next base: position 3,135 of record CAZXQL010000044.1, on the reverse strand, counting down.
TCGTGCCCCGGGATGATGGGGTAGAAGATCTTTAGGTCCCCTCGGTAGAGACGCTGCTCCAGCGTGCAGATACCACAGTTCTTGATCTTCACCAAGACTTTCGATTCACCGGCGGTCGGATCTTCGACATCCTGGATGCTCATTCTCTTCGGTTCGATCAGAACGGCTGCTTTCATGACTCCTCAATCTTCCTTTCCCTCAGACTGCAAGAACGGACGCTACAACGTCCCGTTCCGGTAACCGCCGCGATGACACCGTGATGTCATCGTGTACTTCCATTGAGTCGATAGTGCTGCACAATCGAATACGTGATCATCGCGATCACTGTAATGATGTACGGGAATGCCAGGATAAAATCCGCCGGAATGTTGATGATGCCCTGAGCGTAATTCGAGAAGCTCTCCGCGAAGCCGAAGACAAAGCACGCGATGAGAATCCCCACCGGAGTCTTCGCCCCCAGGTAGATGGCGACCAGGGCGATCCAGCCACGACCGGATGTCATCCCGGGCACGAACGCAGCCATCTGCAAACTCAGGATGGCTCCCGCCAGGCCGCAGGTGAATCCCGAGATCAGGATCGCATACATCCGGTAGTGAATCGGCTTCAGTCCGATCGCTTCGACGGCCGCCGGATTCGAGCCTGTTCCTCGGATCCGAAGCCCGAACGGCGTCTTATAGATGATGATGGCCACGATGACCACCATCAGCCAGCTGACATAGACCAACACGTTGTGCCCGACGAGGATGTCTCCCAGTACGGGAATGTGCTGCAATGCCGGGATGGAAAGAACCGGCAATCTTGAGAGATTCGGGAACAGGATGTTCCCCTTGTTCCCGTAAATCTCATACGCAAGGAGCACGGTGAACCCGCTCGCGAACAGATTCGTGGCCAGACCGGTGATGAAGATGTTCGCCCTCAGATTCAGGCTGATGAAGCCGAAGATGTAGGCCATGAGAACGCTCGCGCCGATGCCCAGGACAAGCCCCAGGAACAGGCTTCCGGTGGCCGCCGCGAACACCACCGTGAAGAACGCGCCGATGAGCATGAGTCCTTCCAACGCGATGTTCAGCATCCCGGTGAGTTCCGTGAACAGCCCGCCGAGCGCGGCCAGGAGAAACGGAGCCATGATCCGAATCGTGTTATGGAGCAATGGAATCGGGAACGTCGTATTGCTCACGTCGTCACCTTCTTCTTCTTCGGGTTGAATAAGCCGTAGAGCGCCTGCGCCGTGACCAGGAAGAAGATGGCGGCCTTGGCGATCGCGGCGAGTTCGATGGTCACGTCCGCGTGCAGCATCGCGGCCTGTGCTCCCGCATCCAGATAGGCAAAGAACAGCGCCGCCGGAATCACCGCAATCGGATTGTTCTTCGCGATCAGGGCGACGGCAATCCCGTTCCACCCGAGGCCGGCGGTCACTCCCTTCAGACACCGGTAGTGGGTGCCCATCACGGAGAAGGCGCCTGCCAACCCGTGGAATCCTCCGCTGATCGCCATGGGGACCACGAGATACTTGCCGACGTTGATCCCTCCGTATCGGGAAAACTCACGATTGATGCCGCACATCCTCATCTCATAGCCCCAATGCATCCGCCGCATGAAGAAGAATGTCCCCAGCGCAGCCGCCACCGCGACGAAGGCGCTGATGTTGAGCTGCGATGGCAGATAGATCCTGAAGAGCTGATACTGCTTTGCAATGCGTGCCGTCGTCAGCATGCTGTTCGTCGGATCGTCGAGGGGCCCAGTGATGAGATAGTTGACGATCAGGATCACCGCACTCGATATCAGGAATGACGAGATGAGCGGATCCGTTCCCCATCGTTTCTGGAAGAACCCTGAAAGGCCGGCCAGGAACGCTCCGATCCCAATGGCGCCAAGGACGGCGGCCGTTCCGCCGAGGATCCCGGCCAGACTCGGTAAAGCGAGGCAGATGACCGTGGCGACCAACGCTCCGGAGTACGCTTGTCCTTCGCCGCCAAGGTTGAACGTTGAAGACGAGAAGGCGACGGCAATGCCCAGTCCGGTGAAGATGAGTCCCACCGCCTCATCCAGCATGTTGCCGAAGTAGTACGCCTTGGTGAACGGCCCAACGAAGAAGTAGTAGATGGCCGTTGCCGGCATCTTGCTGAGGAGGAAGATGAGAGCAATCACGATCGCGAAGGAGATCCCCACCGTGAGCGTCAGCCCCGTCGCCGTGCTCACGAGGCGCGCGGCTCGCTGCCTATCCATGATGGACCTCCGGCTGGCTCGTTTCACTCACACCTTGAGAATCGTCCCGAAGGCCGAGCATGTACTCGCCGATGACTTCCTTGCTCAACTCTCCGCCATTCACACGTCTCCCCACAATCCTTCCTCTGTACATGACAAGGATCCGGTCGGCCAGCCCGAGGATCTCATCCAGGTTCGACGAGATGAGGAGAACGCCGATTCCTTGCTCTCGCAACTCCAGTATCTTCTCGTAGACGAACTGGCTGCTTCCGACGTCCAAGCCCCATGTCGGCTCGGAGAAGAGAATGAAGTCGGAATGCGCTGCTAGCTCTCGTGCCAGGATCATCTTCTGAATATTCCCGCCGGAGAGATTCCCGACAGGCATTCCTTCATTCCCGCTAATCGCAAACTGCTCGATGAGATTTCGCGTGAATTCCCGTATTCCACGTCGCTGCAGGACGCCGACTCGCAAGAAGTCATGATGCCTCGTCACGATGCAGTTCTCCCATACCGTGGACGTCAGGCTGGCCCCACGACGCAGTCGATCCGCCGGCACGTAGGCAAGCCTTGCTTCCCTTCGCTGTTCCGGGCCCAAACTCGTGACATCCTTCCCGTTCAGGAGGATGTGCCCCTTCGATATGCCGCGCAGCCCGGCGACGGCATCTTCAATCTGAGCAAGCCCATTCCCGCCCACGCCCGCAATGCCGACGATCTCGCCCGAATGCACTTGCAGGTCGATCCCATCGAGGAGCGGTCTCTCTTGCCCCCTGGCGTAGATCGATACGCCGCTCAGCTCCAGAACCGTATCCCCGGGGCTCTTGACGCTCCGGTGCAGTTGGAAGGGCACGTCCTTGCCGACCATCAGCCGGCTGAGCTCTCGCTTGTCCACGTCGCTCGTGGGCCTGACCGCGACCACCTTGCCGTTCCGCA
>CAZXQL010000043.1:9081-12734 GCA_964643395.1 uncultured Thermotogae bacterium | reverse complement strand
TCGGAATGAGGTCGCAGAGGAAGCTTCTCGGGGTCGGGATCGACTCCATGGCCATTGGCGTGGGGTACCTGATGGCGACCGCTTTGATCATTAGCAGAGGGATTCAGTCTTGAGGTGATTCATGATGGAAGTACGAGAGTTGCAAGGGAAAACGATCGAAGAGCTGTTCGAGCTTTCGGAAGAGCTCGAACTGAAGAACAACAAGCATGCCGGACGAGACGACTTACTACGCGCCATCATGGCACATGTGGCCAAGTCGAACGAGCTGCGATTCTCTGATGGCGTTCTGGAATTGCATCCGGACGGCTATGGCTTCCTGCGCGGCAAGACGAGTTTGCCAAGCCGTACGGACGTTTATGTATCGCCATCCCAGATCAAGCGACTGAGCCTGCGGGCCGGCGACTTGGTCAGCGGCGCGATTCGAGCGCCGAAGAATGACGAGCGGTACTTCGCGCTACTGAAGGCGGATACCGTCAACGGCAGCGACCCGGACACGGCGCGGCGACGGGCGCAGTTCAAGGACCTAACGCCGTTGCATCCGGACGAGCATCTGCGGCTCGAGCATGACTCCGCCGAAATCGCCACGCGGATCATTGACCTGTTCTGTCCGATCGGCAAGGGGCAGCGCGGTTTGATTGTGTCTCCCCCGATGGCGGGCAAGACGACGCTCCTCAAGCAGATCGCCAACGGACTCAATGCCAATCATCCTGACATCAAGCTGTTCGTATTGCTGGTCGATGAGCGGCCGGAAGAAGTAACCGACTTCAGCCGATCGATTCAGTCGGGTGAGGTTGTTGCAGCGACATTTGACATGGAGCCGAAGCATCACACGCGTATTGCGGAGCTCGTCACCGATCGCGCCAAGAGGCTGGTCGAGCTGGGGCAGGATGTCGTCATCCTGATGGACTCGATTACTCGATTGGCGCGGGCGTACAACCTGTCGATTCCCGCCTCGGGAAAGCTGTTGTCGGGGGGGATGGACCCATCAGCGCTGTACAAGCCGAAGGAGTTCTTCGGCGCGGCCCGGAACGTCGAAAACGGCGGCAGTCTGACGATCATCGCCACCGCCCTGGTCGACACGGGGAGTAAGCTCGATCAGGTCGTGTTCGAGGAGTTCAAGGGCACGGGGAATATGCAGCTCGTCCTCGATCGTAACCTGTCCAACAAGCGCATCTTCCCGGCGATCGACATCGAGCAGTCGGCCACGCGCAAGGAAGACCTTCTTCTTGGCGAGAAAGAATTGAACAGAGTGTGGATCCTCCGTAAGATGATGGGGAACTTGAACGATCCCCAAGCGGCGATGGAGTTCGTCAAGAGCAAGATGGAGGCGACAAAGGACAACGACCAGTTCCTTGAGTTGATGAAAGGTGACTAGGATCCCGAGCTATCGCAACCGGAACGTGAAGCCGATCCGCAAGGATCGAGTGACCATTGCTGTCCTCGTCGTCGTCGCGATCATCCTCGTCCCGATTCTGATCCGATCAGGATGCACACGTCGCGAAGAACCGCTTGCAGTCGTGAGCGACGAAACGAATACGCCCAGTACGTCCGTCGAAGACCAGACCTCGTCGGACGGCACCACGACGCCCGTCGAGAACACGACGCCGGTCAGCGCTGCGACGTTCCTGACGCACACCGTGGAAGACGGAGAGACGATCGCCGACGTGGCTGCCGAGATGGGCGTCACGGTGGCGAACGTTCTTGCCAGCAACCGACTGTTCGGCAGCGAGCAGCTTCAGCCCGGCCGAGTGCTCTACGCTTCCAAGGACGGGATTGTCCATACGATTCAGGCGGGGCAGACGCTCTCGGACATTGCGAGATCGTACGCAGTTCCGCTCCAGACGATCCTTGATGCCAACGACCTGACCGCGAACACGACGATCTTCGCCGGGGACCGAATCCTCATTCCCGGTGTGACGTCTTCGTTCTGGGCGGACGTCGTTGTCCTGTCCAGAGGCGTGCCGAGCCGCTTCATTTGGCCGTTGACGGGAGACGTGGTATCGACCTTTGGGTGGAGGATCAGCCCGATCACCGGAGAACGCGAACACCACGACGGGATCGATATCGACGTTCCCGAAGGCACAGCCGTCCACGCCGCGGCGAGCGGAGAGGTCTATTTCTATGGTGAGCAGCCCGGATATGGAAATCTCTTGATCCTCCAGCACTCCGAAGGCTATTTCACGCTCTACGGGCATCTGTCCGACTCGTACGTCTCTGCGGGTCAGTTTGTCGAAATGGGGCAGGTCGTGGCCGAATCCGGAAACAGCGGCGAGTCGACCGGGCCTCATCTTCACTTCGAGATCCGGAATGGGGAGTACCCCGTCGATCCGGAGCGCTACCTTCCGTAGTTCATGAAGGCACTCATCATCCAAGGAGGCGAACCGCTTCGCGGCACCGTTCCCATCAGCGGTGCGAAGAACGCCGCCCTACCTGCCTGCATCGCGTCGCTTCTCACAGAGGACACCGTCATCGTGCGATCGGTTCCTCAGCTTCGGGACGTGAGCACGATCCTGTACACGCTCGGATCGCTGGGGAAGCGCGTCGTCCGCCACGGCGACGGCGTTTCCATCGCGGGGAGTGGAGAACTCGTTCCGGAGGCCAATCCGTACTCGGTGCGCCAGATGCGGGCCTCGTTCCTCGTATTGGGACCTCTGCTTGCGCGGCTGGGCGAGGCTATCGTCCCGCTCCCCGGTGGCTGTGCAATCGGCGACCGCCCTGTCGACCTGCACCTGGCCGGCTTGCGAGCACTGGGAGCGCGCATCGAGGAACGCGACGGCGTCATCCACGCGAACGCGCGAAGATTGCAGGGCGCGGATATCCAGTTCCCATTCCCGTCGGTCGGGGCGACCGAACAGATCGTCATGGCTGCGTCCCTGGCCGAGGGGACGACGCGCATTCACAATGCGGCGGTCGAGCCGGAAGTCCTCGATCTGATCGACCTGCTGCGTCGAATGGGTGCGGATATCTCTATCGAAGGGCGGATGATTCGAGTGACCGGACGGCGCGCCCTGACCGGCGCAGAGCACACGTTGATCCCGGATCGGATGGAGGCAGGGACCATGCTCCTCGCGGGGGTCATCACGCGGGGAGACATCACCGTTCGTCCCGTCTGCCCCGAGCACATGAGCGCGCTGCTGGATGTGCTTGATGCGATCGGGGTCACCGTCGAGGTCGGCGATGAGGAAATCGAGGCGCGATGCGCGTCCCGCCCCAAGGCAACGCAAATCGCGACGGCTCCGTATCCCGGATTCCCAACGGATCTCCAGCCGCAGCTGGCCGCCGTGCTCTGCACAGCTGAGGGGACAAGCGCGATCACCGAGTCCGTCTTCGAGCGTCGTTTTGCGTATGCAGCCGGGCTGAGTAAGATGGGCGCTCGCATCATCCAGGATCGCATGACCGTCTCGATTCATGGGCTTGATGGCTTGAACGGCACATCCGTGGAGGCTCCTGACATTCGTGGAGGGGCGGCACTGATTCTGGCGGGACTGGCCGCTGAAGGGCGATCCGTGATTGCTGGATTGGAGCACATCGACCGCGGACATGAGAATCTGGAGAGCAAGCTTCGTGCAGTAGGAGCTGAGATTGAGCGAACCGACCAAGCGGAATGACAACGATATCCTGACTGAGGACCGGCTGGGCACGAACGGCCGTGC
>CAZXQL010000043.1:0-9071 GCA_964643395.1 uncultured Thermotogae bacterium | reverse complement strand
TGGGCACGCGTGCACGCGTGTTCGGTACGGAAAGCGCGATCCTCGTGGGCATTCTCTACGGAGAGGAGGATGAGGAGGAGTCGCTGCGTGAGCTGGAGTCGCTGGCCGACACAGCTGGGATTCCGACATTGGCCGTTGTGAACCAGAAGCGCACGCGGCCCGACCCAGCGACCTTCATCGGCCGTGGCAAAGTCGAGGAGTTGAGGAATGCGGCCGGGGAGTTGGCGGCCGACGTCATCATCTTCAACGAGGAACTGAGGCCGGCTCAAGCACGGAATCTGGAAACCGCGCTTCACATCAAAGTGGTCGATCGAACGCAGTTGATCATGGACATCTTCGCGCAGCGAGCGGCGACCAAAGAGGCGAAACTGCAGGTGGAGTTGGCACAGCTGCACTACCTCCTGCCCCGCCTGCGAGGATGGGGTACGGCGTTGACCCGGGCGGGCGGGCGGGCCGTCGGCGGCGTGGGCACGCGCGGGCCGGGAGAGACGCAACTGGAACTGGATCGCAACAAGATCTACCGTCGCATCCACTCGCTGGAGCGCCGCTTGAAGAAGACGGCCGGAGAACGTGCGGTCCGTAGGCAGAAGCGGTCGCAGAGTGTGCTGCCGATCGTTGCCTTGGTGGGATATACGAACAGCGGCAAGTCAACGTTGCTCAATGCGCTCTGCGGCTCCGACGTGTTCGTCGAGGACAAGCTATTCGCGACGCTCGATACGCGCGTCCGACGAGTCGACATCGTCCCGGGCCGAACCCTTCTGATGACGGATACCGTCGGTTTCATCCGCGATCTTCCGCACGATCTGGTGCCGGCGTTCGCAGCCACGCTAGAAGCCACACAAGCCGCGGACCTGTTGTTGCACATCGTCGATGCGTCGAAGGCATCCCGTGAATCCGACCTACGGGTGGTCCAGGAGACGCTGGAAACCGAGGTTTTCCATGGACAGACGACGCGGCCGCCGATCCTTACTGTGTGGAACAAGATCGATCTCTGTGATGCGGATGTCCTCGCGAGCCTCGATGGGATCGCCATCTCCGCAGTTCACGGAACCCATGTCGACGGGCTTCGCGATCTGGTGGCACAACGATTGTTCCCCGGGACCAAAGAGCGGACGTTCACGCTTCCTCACCAAGCGTTGTACGTGCTCCACCCATTCACGGCGGCGGGGCGGGCACACATCGTCACGTACTCGGAAGGCGGAGCCCGCGTGAGGGCAGAACTCTCATCGGACGAATGGCGTGATATGCAGACCGTCGGGGCCCGACTCAGCGACGACGCTTCCTCCCCGGACGAAGCACGGTAATCTCGGAGACATCAGCTTCCAGGCGTTCGCGATCCTCCGTCAAGATTGTCACCGTTTTGCGGAAGATGTTGTGCGAGATGAGCTTCCCCTTCTTCTTGTTCCACTCGACCTGGGCTCCCAGCTTGGGGAAGTTGGCCAATTCCTGCTGGTACGCCTGATGTTCGTAGGCCAAGCAGCACATGAGCCGGCCGCAAGCGCCGGTGATGCGCTCCGGAGACACGAACAACTCCTGATCGTACGCCATCTCCATGGGAACGGGGTTGGTCTCGTGCAGAAAGCGGTGACAGCAGATCTCAAGTCCGCAACGCCCCAAGCCTCCCTTGATGCGGGCCTCATCTCGCGCCCCCATCTGGCGCAGCTCGATGCGCGTTCCGTAGCGGCTGGCCAGGTCCCGCAGCAACGCGCGGAAATCGATGCGATGCGGCGCCGTGAAATAGATGCGCAGCTGCTTGCGATCCAGCGTGTATTCAGCTGCGACGAGATGCATCGGGAGATCATGGTGCGAAACCACATCACGCGTGGATGACAGAATGCGCTCGGCATCCGCTTGGTTGTAGCGGTACGTCTCGATGTCCGAGGGCGTCGCGACGCGGACGACGTGCTCCAGTTGCTGACCCAACCCCTCTCCTGCCTCGAGTTCTCCGATCATCTCGCCGAGCCGGAGACCTCCGTGGTCGACGACACAGGCGTCGCCGATCGCGAGGGACAGGTCGCCCGCACTGAAGTATGCGGTCTCACGCTCGAGGTTTCGGACGTGTATCAGAACAACACGCTCAGACGTCATCACCGTCTCCTCTAGGAATCAAGAACAAGGATAGCAGAATTCCTTCGATCGGCCCATACACGGCCAATGATCGATTCGCATCATCCAGTGCGAGGCAGAAGTCGTGCAAGCGTCGCACGCCGAACGCGCTTCGTACCGTCTCCGCCGACTCATCGCTGAATGGAACTGGGAGGTATGCCGAGCGAACGACATCGAACGCAGCGGCCTGCAGATCGTGCAGCATCCTACCAAGGGTCTCGCGCGTCTGAGCCGAGAGGATACGAATCCCCACCGTGAGCAGTTCCCCGTCACAAGATGCCATGCCCGCCAGCAAGCGGAGCAAGCTCTGTCGGCGAAGGATCGCATCGTCGCCGAGGGAGATCTCGACGAGTTCCTGAACGCTGGCGCTCGACAGCAGCCGAGTCGTGCTGCGAAGCGATGCTTCGACGTCGATCGGCGAAGCGGACAACCGGGCGAGTTCTCCCTCGTGCATCGCCAACCGGGAGACCCAGTCGGCATCGCGTTGCCCGTACCCCGCTGCAACGAGGTGTGCGATGATCTCGTCTCGCGACGTGACAGGGACCCGCATCAATCGGCTGCGGGAAACGATGGTCGGCAGCAGATCGGACGGATGCTCGGCGAGAAGGACGAATCGAAGTCCTCGGGGCGGCTCCTCGAGGATCTTGAGCAGTGCATTGGCTGCTTCGACAGTGAGAGACTCCGCGTGCGGGATCAGGCAGACCTTGTGTGCGGCCTCCATCGGCGCAAACTGCGCCGAGCGGATGACGTCACGCACCTGGGCGATGCCGATGCGATCCTTGCCTTCGGGAGGGACCAGTTCGATGACGTCCGGATGCACCCCACGGACGGCCTTCGACTCGTCGGAATCGCCGCTCGACAGCATGGCGGCAGCCAACCGACGTCCTTCGGCCAGTCGATCGAGGGATGATCCCACGAGATAGACCGTCGCGGAAGCATGAGCGATGTGGCATCCTGTGGAATCGGTCGACGGCATCATCGTGCGAGGGTATCACAGCGTCGCATGTGTCGCAATCGTCGGCTCATGGCTGAAGAAACCGGGTCTCCAGGAAGTCGGCGATTCGCTCGACATCGCGTGGCGAGAACCGGATCGTCTCGTCGGGGAGGACGATCGCAGCATCCGTGACCACGGCGAGAACGTCGATCTCTCCAGCCAAGGGCTCCTGGGGAACCTGTCCCGAACGTCGAAATACTTCGATCTTCGGGTACGGGCCGCGCTTCAGTCCCTCGACGAGCACAATATCGCAATCCGCGAACAGCCGCTCGACATCGTTCTGCAGACGATCGAGGTCTGGAGCAGGCCACGTGAACGCGGCAGTATCGTCTGCCAGGAGCAGGAAATGGGAAGCTCCTGCGACGCGAAGCTCGTGAGAGTCGGTTCCAGGCGGATCTAGCATCTCCAAGTGGGGTGCGTGCTTTGCAGCCCCGACTCGCAGGCCCCGTTCCGTCAACGTCTGCACGAGGCGAACGAGGAGCCGGGTCTTGCCCGCGTTGTGGTGGCCGACGAAGCTGACGACGGGAATCATAGGGCGTACGCGGTGTCCACGCGCTTCCTCCTTTGCACGAATGAGTCATTGTACGAGCTGCGAGAACTCGCAGCCAATTTGCGTTTCGCGCAACGCTGTCCGATAATCCGCGCGAACTCCATCGCATGAGGTGATCGCATGAGAACGCTTTCCCAGGTGTTGCGCGACACGACCGAGAAGTTCCCCCAACGAGATGCCATCCTCGACCCGAGCGGCCTAACGATGACGTACAACGAACTCGACGAGCGAGTCAGTCAGCTGGCTGGCGGCATGCTCGAGTTGGGCGTCGCCAAGGGCGACAAGGTGGGGCTCTGGATGCCCAACATCCCGGAATGGGTGATCGCGTATTTCGCGATTGCACGCGTCGGCGCCGTCGTCGTGCCGATGAACACCCGCTACAAGTCGCACGAAGTCGAGTACATCCTCGACAACTCGGAGGCCACGACGCTGTTTGCAGTCGATGCATTCGCCGGAATCGACTACCTCAAGATGATCGGTGGCATCCGGAGCAGGCTGGCCAATCTCAAGTACGTGATCATCGTGGGAGAGCCGGGCGACGACATGCACGGGTTCGATTCGGTCGTCGAACGAGGGAGATCACTTCTGGGCGATTCGCGACTCGCGGATCGAGAAGCATCGTGCGATCCGCAGGACAACGTCTTCATCCTCTACACCTCTGGAACGACGGGCAACCCCAAGGGAGCGATGCTCTCGCATCACAACATCGCCAAGAACGCCGAGCAGGTAACGGAAGTCCTTCACACAACGGAGAAGGATGTGTTCCTGCTTGCGGTTCCGTTCTTTCACTGCTTTGGGTGCGTCATGGGCATCGCAGGATCTATCACCTGGGGAGCGGCGATGGTGCCGATGCAGATCTTCAAGCCCGTGGAGGCGCTGCAACTGGTCGAGCGGTTCGGCGTGAGCGTCCTGTACGGGGTCCCGACGATGTTCGTGCTCGAATTGGAGGAGTACCGATCCGGAAAGCCGGACGGGTCGGCGTATGACGTCTCGACGTTGCGAACAGGCATCATGGCCGGCGCGCCGTGTCCGGTCGAAGTGATGCGCGGGACGATGGAAGAGATGCACTGCAACGTCTCGATTGCCTACGGACTGACGGAGGCGTCGCCTGTCATCACGATGACGCGATTCGAGGATTCGATCGGCCGGCGCGTCGAGACGGTCGGCCGCGCACTAGAAGGCATCGAAGTCAAAATTGCGGATGACGACAAGGTCCCCGTGCCGAACGGCGAGATGGGCGAACTGGCCTGCCGCGGATACAACGTGATGATGGGGTACTACAAGATGCCCGACAAGACCGCCGAGTCGATCGACGAGGACGATTGGTTGTACTCCGGGGATCTGGCCACGATTGACGACGAAGGATACGTGCAGATCGTCGGTCGCAAGAAGGACATGCTGATCTGCGGGGGATTCAACGTCTACCCGGCTGAGATCGAGGAGTATCTGTTCACCCATCCCAAGGTGCAGAACGTTTCGGTGATCGGGGTGGCCGATTCGGTGATGGGAGAAGTGGCTGCCGCCTATGTGATTCCGCGAGCGGGCACAAGCGTCTCGCCGCAGGAGTTGGTGGATTTCTGTGTGGGTGAGATCGCCAATTTCAAGGTTCCACGATACGTCGAGATCGTGGATGCGTTCCCGATGACGCAGTCCGGCAAGATCCAGAAGTTCCGGCTCCGCGAACGGGCCAAGGAGTCGATGGAAGCGAACCGGATGGAGAAGCTGACCCCAACGAAGAAGGCGTGAGCGATGCGGACATCCATCGATCAAGCGGAGGCGCTGCAACTGCTGCAGCGCCTCGTGTCGATCGAGAGTCATGCCGATGCACCGGACCGCGAAGCGGCAATCGGGAAGTATCTCGTTCAATGGTTTCGTGACCACGGCATCGATGCCGACCTGCTGCCTGTATCGGGGGAGCGTGCCAACGTCGTGGCGCGGCTGCCCGGAGGGAATGGGCCGAGTCTGATGTTGAACGGGCATCTTGACACCGTTCCCGCCGGAAGCATGTCGGACGCCTTCGAACCGAAACTGCGAGATGGAGTACTGTGGGGACGAGGAACGTGTGACATGAAAGGTGCCATTGCGGCGATGGCCTGCGCCATGAGCGCGATGGCGCGGGACGAACGAATTACGCGTACAGGTGACCTCATGTTCACGGGGACCGTTGGGGAGGAAACCGGATCGGTCGGCGTGAAAGCGCTGATGGATGCAGGAGTTCGGACGACGTACGCGATTGTCGGGGAACCGACCTCGTTGCGCGTCGGCATCGCCCACAAGGGGGCGTGTTTCGTCCGCATCCATCTTGCCGGCCGCGGCGCACACGGCAGTCAGCCGGAGGAAGGCGTCAATGCAGTCTCATACGCCTCCCGGATCGTCCATGCGTTGGAGAATGACCTGCGCGTTCGACTGGCGCAGCGGTCGCATCCCCTGCTCGGAACCTCCACGGTGAGCGTCGGTCGGATCCGGGGAGGTACGCAACCGAACATCGTTGCCGAAACGTGCACGCTCGATATCGACCGTCGCACATTGCCCCACGAGAGTGGAACCCTTGAGGAAGTCGACGATCTGGTCAAGGGCATTTGCCAAGGCGTCGACGACCTATCCTGGCGCATCGAGGAGCTGCCCGAGACCTCGGTGGTTCCGCATCGCGCGTTGGGGACGTCTCCAGACTCGCCCCTTGTGAACGAGGCGAGGCATGCTTGCCGGGATCAGGGCATGGACGATGGGCCCGTCGGAGTCCCGTATTGGACGGATGGAGGACATCTGGCGTCATCCGGAATCGAAACCATCATCCTTGGGCCGGGCGATATCGCCTATGCCCACGGGCCGCGGGAGCATCTGAGTATCTCGGAACTGGAGTCCGCGGCGAACCTGTATCTTGCCCTGGCCCGGTACGTGATGGAAGCCTCCTAGCGGACATCGAGGACCTGGAACAGCTCCTCGACCGTCTTCCCGAGGCAGGTCGCGATCTTGGTGGCCGTCTTGACCGTCGTCCCGGCTCCGTTCTCGATCGATGAGAGCATCGGACGCGACAAGCCGATGCGTTGAGCCATCTCCTCCGACGTGAGCCCCGCGAAGATGCGGGCACGACGAACAGCGTCTCTTCTCGATACGATGCGGTAATACTTCCTGGGCATGATGGCAGTAAGAGTTTACATAAGGTGACAAACGTCGGACAAAAACAGATAGCCAAGATCCAAGAGGCAAATAAGACAAAATAGACAGTCAAACGTCCGTCAAAACTTGACAAAAGCTTGACAAAGACATAGAGTCCTGGAGTGTGCCTACGCAACGCCCCACGGCCGGGACTGGGATCGAAGCACGAGAGCCCGGCCTCAACAAGGGGCCAGAAAGATGGGGGAGTGAATACACCCGTGCCGATGGGGCGTTGCACCTCCGATGCATCCCAATGGGAGCCTTCTCGCCACAAGTTGTCCTCTTGCCTTAGTAATGGTATAGTAATATCACAATACCGCTAACCTCAGAAGGGGAAACTATGGCCGACCTATTGCCGATGTCCGAAGCGACGGCATTGGCGCTTCATGCGGCGGTCCTGATCGCGAAGCGTGGAGAACCTCTCTCGACCTCGTCGATTGCGACCGAACTCCACGCATCGGAAGCGCATGTCTCCAAGGTCCTTCAGCAATTGGTTCGATCGGGAGTTCTGCGCTCCAAGCGGGGCCCGCAAGGCGGGTACACACTGGCCTGCTCCCCGGGCGAGATCTCGCTTCGGCACGTCTACGAGGTGTTTGAAGGCAAGATGCGGACGGACGGATGCTTATTCGATCGCCGGATGTGCGGTCGCTTGGAGTGCATCCTCGGCGACCTCGTCGCGGAGGTTCGGGAACGCATCGTCGATCACTTTTCGCTCACGACGCTGGATGGAGTCACAGACAACTAGGAGGTGTACGTGTTCTGCTATCAGTGCGAGCAAACGAAGAATGGAACGGGATGTACGACGTTCGGCGTTTGCGGGAAGGATCCGAAGACGGCGGCACTGCAGGACGTGCTGCTTCACCTAACCCAGGGCATCGGCATGATCATGCACCGCGCACGCCGCCTCGGGGTCAGCGACGGCGCGATCGAGCGATTCACAATCCACGCCTTGTTTACAACAGTCACCAACGTCAACTTCGATCCATCGAGGTTGGAGGAGCTGATTCGCGAGGCCCTCAAGATGCGCACGCGGGCACGGAGCCTGTACGAGACAGCTTGCGTAGACCGTGGGGAGTCGCCGGAACCGTTGTCTGGTCCTGCGATGACAGTGTTCGGAGACGACGTCGATGGATGGCTCGGACAGCAGAAGGCATTCGCCGTCGATGTGCGCAAGTCGGCACTGGGTGAGGATGTCATTGGACTGCAAGAGCTGCTGACCTACGGGCTCAAGGGGATGGCTGCGTATGCCGATCACGCGCAGATCCTGGGCGTGGAGGACGATGACGTCTGGACGTACTTCGAGGGCGCTCTCAACTTCCTTGCGAGTGCTCCGACAGATATCGACGAACTCTCGGCCGCGTGCTTGCATTGCGGTGAGATGAACCTCCGCGTGATGGAGCTCCTGGACGCTGCGCATACGGCGACGTACGGAATGCCCGAGCCGACCGCCGTACGGATCGAGCCGCGAGTCGGAAAGGCCATCGTGGTCTCGGGGCACGATCTCAAGGATCTCGAAGAGCTTCTGAAGCAGACGGAGGGAACCGGCATCAACGTCTACACCCACGGGGAGATGCTACCAGCACACGGGTATCCCGGGCTCAAGAAGTACCCGCATCTAGCGGGGAACTACGGCGGTGCCTGGCAGGATCAGCAACGGGAGTTCGACGCGTTCCCCGGAGCCGTCCTCATGACGACCAACTGCATCCAGCGGCCACGCGACTCGTACAAGGATCGCATCTTCACTTCGGGACTCGTCGCTTGGCCCGAAGTGCCCCACATTCACGACCGTGACTTCTCGTCGGTGATCGAAGCGGCACGGTCTGCCCCCGGCTTCACGGAGAGCGGGTCGGATCGCACGATCACCGTGGGATTCGCCCGAAACGCAGTGCTCGGCGTGGCCGATCAGGTCATCAATGCGGTTCGATCGGGAGATATCCGCCACTTCTTCCTGATCGGAGGATGTGACGGGGCGAAGCCGGGCCGCAACTACTACACGGATCTCGCACAGCAAGTGCCGGATGACTGTGTCATCCTGACGTTAGCGTGCGGCAAGTACCGGTTCAACAAGCTTGAGTTCGGGGACATCGGCGGTATCCCACGACTGCTGGATGTGGGGCAGTGCAACGATGCGTACTCGGCAATTAGGATTGCGCTCGCGTTGGCCGATGCGTTCGAGACCGACGTGAACGGGCTGCCGCTTTCGCTGATCCTGTCATGGTTCGAGCAGAAGGCGGTCGCCATCCTCCTCACCCTGCTGCATCTGGG
>CAZXQL010000042.1:0-12759 GCA_964643395.1 uncultured Thermotogae bacterium | reverse complement strand
AAGGAGGCTATCCGATCTCTCGAACTTCGGCAATCCGGGTTGCCGCGGTCGGGCTGCGCAGAGTATCGTTGAGCGGAGGCGTCATGTACACGATCAGTATGCTGCGGCGTAGCCTCGGCTTGTCCAGCGACAACCAGGTGCGCAATCGAATCGAGCGGATCAAGGGACTGCTCACCGAACACATCCGGAGAGGGCCCAACAACCAGATCTTCCTCACCGACCCAGGCCTGGAGTTGATGAAGCAATTCCAAGAGCTATACGATAGTGGGCTAACCTTGACGGAGGCGAGTAATGTTCTAGCGTCAAAAGCATATAAATACGAAGATAGCAAGCATCGTGATTCGCCCGGTTTAGCATCAAACATGACGCAACCCAGTGAGACCGCATCCATCGTGCTCGCAGTGCGTGAGGAGATGGCGTTGATCCGCGACCACATCGCAGTTCTCGAGGCGATGCTCAGCCGCGATCCGGCGACGGGCGCGACGGTGGCGGCCGATGAGCCGCCGTGGTGGACCTATCTGAGAGAGGATGTCGATGTCCCTTAACGTTCCTTTGCAGCAGAACAAACGCCTCGGCGAAGTGGTGAATCGCATCGATCATAGCGAGGAGCTCGATGGGCTATGGGCCAGCTCCAATATCACAGCGATCGACCGGATGAAGATCAATGACCACGGTCCCGTTCACATCAGGATCATGACCAACATCGGGCTCAAGTTGCTACGGCTGCTCGTCGAGGCAGGCGTGACCCCCAGCGTCGTCCTGCATCATGACCTCGAGATCGACGATGCCGAAGTGGTCGTCGTGCTGGCATGCGTGTTGCACGATATCGGACACGTGATTCATCGCGAGGCACATGAGTTGCTCTCACTCGTGCTGGCGCCTTCACTGATCGAGAAGCTGCTCGACTCGGTGTACGACACACGAACCCTCACTGTCCTGAAGGGTGAGATCCTCCACGCCATCTATGCCCATCAGCGTTCGATTGCGCCGCTCACGATCGAGGCCGGGGTTGTGAAGGTGGCCGACGCATTGGACATGGAGTCGGGACGCGCACGGATTCCGTTCACCACAGGGACCCCGACGATCCACTCTGTCTCCGCAATGGCGATACGCAAGGTGCGGATCGACCGGGGTACTGAGCGCCCGATCAAGATCGCGATCGAGATGTCCAACTCGGCCGGCATCTTCCAGGTCGATTCGTTGCTGCGGGAGAAGCTGCGCAACTCCACCATCGCTCCGTATGTCGAAGTGGTGGCGGAAGTGATCGAGAAGGAGAAGAAGATCCTTCATCGATATTCGATCGACTCAGATACCCCTTAAAGGCCGTCAAACGCGTTGAACGGGCCCCAGATCGGCTCGTTCGCGCGCGCCTTCGCATCCGCACTCAGGGGGTGGTCGCGGAAAGACCCTATGGGAGACAGTTTTAGCTCCTCCTGCTGTCCGTCGCAACAAAAGTACCCTTTTGTTGCGAAACTTGTCCCGGCTCGTCCTCCCGGAATCGCGTACGCTGCCGGCGAGAAGGGAGACGATGATGCCGCTCGACATCACCCATGAAGATTTCCTGACACCGAACCAGGTGCTCGCGCTGAAGTCGTATTGCCGCGACCGGGCTGAGCAAGCTCTTGCCGCGAATAGGAAGCGTCCGGTTCGCGATTGGGCGATTCTTCACGTTGCGCTGGATAGCGGGCTGCGTGTCTCGGAGATCTGCGACCTGCAAATCCGTGACGTCATCCTTGACCGTGATCACGCATCCCTGATCGTCCGAGACGGAAAGGGTGGGAAGAAGCGTGGCGTACGGATGGGTTCGGCATTGATGCAACACCTTGCGGAGTACATCGACTGGAAAGCGGCGATGGGAGAGGCCGTATCCGGGCGAGCGCCGCTGTTCGTCTCGTCTCGTCAAGGTCCGTTGACTCGAACAGCGGTGTACCGCATCTTCCGCAAGCACGCGGACGCAGTCGACATCCCCAAGCGGTTCTCCATTCACTCCTGCCGTCACACGTACGCTTCTCTTCTGTACAGGGCATCGGACTTCAATCTCCGCCTCGTTCAAAAGCAGCTCGGGCATCGGTCGATTCAGACGACTCAGATCTATGCCGACGTGCTCAATGAGGACGCCATCGTCGCGGTCGAAAACCTGCCCCAGTAGGAACGCGAAAACCCGTTGAGGTCTGCGAACTGACAGGTTCAGGGTAGGTTTGCTCTTGACGAAATCTTCACATCAATCGGCTAGCCTCGCCTGGATGATGCGCGACCCCTCTTCACTTCGATTGCCGCTGTGCGTTGCTGTGGGTTTCACGGTGCTGTGGGCGGTTTCACCTTGCCTATCCGCACAAGTGGAGCTTACCGCGCAATTGGGATTCGAGAATCGGGTCACGTCGGAACACTACGCTCCGATCCGTGTCGAGATTCACGGACTATCCGAAACCCGGACAGCGCGCCTCACTGTCGTTCAGCCGATCGGCAACGCATGGCGCGGAAAGGCCAGCGCAGAGCAGGACCTTGGCTACGCGGTGGGATCCGACGGCGTCTATAGCAACGCCGTCCCCGTGTATGATCCGGTCAATCCCGTCACGATCGAGTTGCGCGCCGACGACGGCACCCTTCTGGCGGACACGCGCCTCGACTTGCGGGCCACGTTGCGAACGACTCCGTTCCTCGTGCTCGACAAGCAGATCCCGCGATTTGATGAGGATGCCGCTTTGATCGATGTCCTCACGCTACCGCGACGATGGTGGGCGTTTGACTGCGCACGGAGCGTTTGGCTTGCATCCCCGCTCACGACCGATGCCTGGACGTCTATCTCGCAGTGGGTAGTGGCCGGCGGTTCGCTGGTTCTGCTGACAGGAACAGACTTCTACAGAATGGATTCACCGGAACTGCGTTGGCTGCTCCCCATCTCGGATCCGCATCTTGTCACTGGTGATGTGGGAACGCCGCACATCGAGGGCATCCTCGGCGATGCGACAGTTGAGTTGGTTTCGGATGAGGGATACCCGTTACTCATCCAAGCGCCCCGCGGAGCTGGGGATGTCTCGCTGATTACGGTGGCAGCACGGTCGCTTGACGCGGATCGTCTCCGAGCGATTGCAGACCGGATCTCGCCATCCGGACTGATCTCGGTTGCCGACGCCACTTCACAGCTTCTCGGAGAGCAGCCAATCTCGACGTTGAGTGCCCTTGACGTCATCTTCCTCACGGTTCTCATGGCCGCCATCACAACTTCGAGCGCACTGATCGGCCGACGAAATTGGAAGCTCGGATGGAGCGTTCTGGTGGGAGGGTGCATCGCAGCATCGGTTTCGTTCGGTTACATGTCAAACCCAGTCAATGTTCGCTCGGACCTAATAGTAACAAACACGGCTCTATCAATCGATATATCAGTGCCTTTAACGATTGTTTCGTCCAGTATGTACGCACAGACATCGGCGACGGTCCCGATGCCCCATGAGACCGGCATGATTCCGGAAGAGTCGCTCCCGAGGACGCTGAATGACGGCGTGTCGTACGACTTTCAGACGTTCCCAGCGTATACGGATGTCGACGTGCAACCGGGTGAGACTCGCAGCTGGCGAGGCTACGGGGCCGACTCGCCGCTCATGGACGTCGAGGCGTTCTCCGATTCGAGCATCCGCATCCGTCAGTTCTATCCGTTCGACTTCGAGGATGCGTGGGTCATTATCGATGGGATGGCGTACCCGATTCCAACCATTGTGCAGGGCGTTCAGGAGTACTCGTTCGACCCGCAGTCGGCAGTCCGGGTGGGAGTTCTCGCGGGTTCCGGTTCGAGCGGCGATACACGCGCTGCGACACTGGTTATTCGCGACCTACGAGAGAGTCTCCCTCTTCAGGAAGGCGTCTGGCTGATCGCGGTCTCCGATCGAAGTCATGTCGAGCACGCGGAATTGACGCAAAAAGTGAGAGATCTTACGGTCGTCGTAGTCAGTGACGAAGGAGTGGCCCATGGTGCGATCTGATTCCGTCTTCTCCGGGGGCTCGATCCAGGCGTTGCTGTCATTGGTCATTCTATGCGGGATCGCGCTCGCGATCTCAATCCAGCCCCCATCACGAATCGCAGTCGCCCGGGTGTCGGACCTTTCGTACCTTCCCAGCCTCTTCCCGCTGGCAACCATCTTCCTGTTCGGCCTATTCGCGATGAGCCGGGGCGCCCTGATTGCCGCCAACACGTCTTCGCGAATCCTTCGGCTCAAGCAGATGCGGCTGTTTCTTGCCCACATCGCTTGTGGAGGACTGCTTCTGGTGCCGTACTTCATCTTCTCGCGTCCGATCGTCCCGACTCGGAGCGTCGGGATCGTCCTGCTCGTCTTCTATATGGCCACGTCGGCACTCTTCTTCGCCCTGCTATCGTTCCGTCTGGAAGTGAGGAGCAGCCAAGACAAGCGTGGGACGTTCTTGTTGCGGTATGGGATCTATCTTGCGTTCTGTATCATCCCGATTGGAATCGGAACGAGTTCGCATGCGCTGTCGATCATTCTCAGCTTGAGTCCAATCGGATTGGCGATGCAGATCGCGCAGGGCGCGTCGGCAGGGACATTGGCCGTCGGTTTCTTGGTCCCGTGCCTGGGGATCGTGCTGATATTGGCGCGACTGCGAAGAATCGAGAGGAGGCCTCATGCGGTTTGATTTCTCACGCTTCTTGTTGGAAGTTGAGCAACGGGTCCGCCGGTTTCGCGGGCTCACATTGGCCGGCCGCATCCTCCTCTATGCAAGCATCGCGAGCATTCTTCTCGTGTTAGGGCTGCATCTGTATGGGCAAAAAGTGAGCCTGCCGTGGAGCATCCTGATCCCGATCGTTCCCCTGTTCTTGGCCGGCGGAGCGTTTGCCTTCGGGTTCATCCATCGCCCGAGCCTGCCGCAGGTGCTGCTGCGACTAGACGACGCTCTCGGCAGTGGCGCACGCATCAGCTCGCTGTACGAGGTCCGCCGCCATGGCGGCGCCAGCATTTTCAGGGAGCGGCTGGAGGCGGCTGTCGAGCATGTGGCGTCGGACTGGAAGCGCGGCGTCTCGCTGCCGCGCCGGACGTTTGGCACGCTTTCGGTCGGCCTTGTCGGCTTGGTCGTCGCCTGCATCATCGTGCTGCTTCCGATCTCGAACCCGCGTGCGGTATCTTCCGCGCAAGCGCTTCCGGCAAGCGCCTCCGAGGCTCAGCACAGGGTCGCCGACGAAGCGGGGAGCGCGTCGGAGAACATGATCTCACTTCCGGACGAGGCGGACGCGCCGCTCGTCATGCACGAGGAGGATGTCCCCACTCGACAAGGGCAGCTGCCCAACTCGGTAACGATCGATGAGAGTGCTGAGCTGTCTCTCGACTCCGTTCTCGACGATCTGAGCTCGGCCTCTCATGGAGGCGCACAAGTCGACTCCGCCCCTACGTCCCAGGAAGTCACGGACATGGCAAATGCCCAGCAACAGGCACGCGATGCACTGTCCGACATGCTGAAGGAACTCCAACAGCAGATGCAGGGGAATCCTCGGCCGCTGACGCAGCAAGAATCTCGGACACTCCAGGATCTTGCGTCCCAAACCGGCGATCCCGAGATTCAGCAACAATCCGACGACATCGTGAACGAGCCGAATCCCGAACAAGTCGGCGACAAGCTGCAAGATCTCATGCAGCAAGTCGATCCCGACTCCGCATCGCCGGAGGACATCGAGCAGCGGGGTGAGAACTCCCCCCAGCAGCAGGGGCAGCCCCAGAGCACGGAAGTGTCAGGGAATCAGGAGGCCGGACAGAAGTTCCTGGACCAGAATGCGCAGCAACTCGAGCAGCAGAGCAACAATCCGGATACCCAGGAGGAGGGTGAGCCTCAACCGACCTCCCCGAGATCGGATGAGGGCTCACAGAAGCCCGGTGAGGATGGTTCGTCGGACATCCAAGTTCCCGGGAATCCGGAGGATCTTGCCCAGCAGGGCGGGGACCAGGGTCTCGCCGGGGAGTCCGGCGAAGGACCTCAGGCGGGTGAGGTTGGGTTCGTCCATGAGGAGGCCCCGACGACAGTGGGAACACAGGGCGAGTTCACCGACGAGTTCATGACCAAGGGCGTACCGGTGGAGATCGTGACATCGACCGGCGAAGCCGGCTCCCACATCGTCGATTTCGAGCGTATCGATTCCATCTTGCACGAGCGCGGTCTACCCGATGAAGCATTGGATTCGGTCCGCAAGTACTTCGAACTGATCACAGGACCTGAAGGAGGATCATGATTTCCGAACAGGATTTCCAGAGTGCAACGGCCACGTTCGAGCGCCTTCGTTCGTCGATCGGCGAGGTCATCGTCGGCCATGATGAGATCGTCCGATTCGCCCTGATCTCGCTATTGTGCAAGGGCAACGTTCTTCTCGAGGGAGTCCCCGGATTGGGGAAGACGTTGCTTGTCCGTGCACTGGCGGGCGCGCTCGGCCTCAAGTTCTCTCGTATCCAGTTCACGCCGGACCTGATGCCCGCGGACATCGTCGGGACCGACATCATCACCGAGGAAGGCGGCCGCCGGCAGTTTGCGTTTGCGGCCGGCCCGGTGTTTGCCAACGTGATCCTTGCCGATGAAGTCAATCGCGCCACGCCGAAGACCCAATCCGCACTGCTGGAAGCCATGGAGGAGCGAACGGTGACTGTGGGAGCGAAAACGTACTCGCTCGAGGAGCCCTACATCGTGCTTGCGACCCAGAACCCAATCGAGATGGAAGGCACCTACCCCCTGCCGGAGGCGCAGGTCGACCGGTTCATGCTCAAGGCGAAGGTCACATTCCCGTCCCTGGAGAATCTGGTCGCCATTACCGAGCGCAACACAGAGGGTGCCGGGATCGTCCTTCCCGAACCGACGGCGACCGCTGACGATATCCAAGTCGCACGACAGATCGTCCGCGAGCTTCCGCTGGCCGGCGCGCTGCGTGAGTACATCGGCCGTCTGGTGCTGGCCACCCATCCGGAATCGGAATACTCACCCGCTCAGGTCAAGGAGTACGTCGAGTACGGCGGCAGCCCGCGGGCGGCGATCGCCCTGGTCATGGGAGCCAAGGCACACGCGTTCCTGGCCGGGGAAATCAACGTGCGACGCGAAGACATCGAAGCGGTGTACAAGGCCGCGCTGTGTCATCGCCTCGTCCTCAACTTCCGCGGCGAGGCCGAGGGCATATCCGCGGACACGCTGCTCGATGAGGTTTGGGACAGGACCTCTCTCAGCTGATGCCACGGTTCATCGACGAAGCGTTCTTGGAGCGGTTGGCCAATCTCCGGTTCATCGTTAAGGGACGGAGGCAGGGCCATTTGTCGGGCGTCCACGCGTCCCCGCGTGCGGGTGTGAGCCTGGAATTCTCGGACTACCGCGCGTACGCGCCGGGAGACGACTTCCGCTACATCGATTGGAACGTGTATGGGCGCCTCGACCGCGTCTTGGTGAAGACCTTCGTCCACGAGGCGGACCTTCCCATCTATCTGCTGGTGGACTTCAGCGCCTCCATGCAGGTCGGCACTCCGAGCAAGGCGCAATACGCGGCCCAATTCGCTGCCGGCATGGCGTATCTCGGGCTCAAGGAACTGGATCGTGTCGGCGTGTATCCGTTCAACGATGCGCTGATCTTGGGGCTTCCGCCGCGACATGGAATGGGACAGATGGGCAAGGTGCTCAAGGTCCTCCGCGAGGCCGAGCCGGGCGGGAGGACGTCGATCGACCAAGCGATCACGGAATTCCTTGCACAAACGCACGAGAGCGGCGTCGTGTTTATCATTAGCGACTTCCTCGGGTCTCGAGGATACGAAGAAGGACTTGCCAAACTGGCGTATCGCGGCGACGAGATCACGGTCATCCAAGTGCTCGACCCGACGGACGCCTCGCCGGCCGCGGTTGGCACGACGCGGATCGTCGATGTGGAATCGAGTCAGCGTCTGACATTGACGATCGGACACCGGACGAAGGAGGAGTACGAGCGGCGATTCCGTGAGTACCAGCAGACGTTGAAAGCATTCCTTCTCTCGCGCCGCATCAGCCACTTCCAAGTGGCGACGGATCGCCCGATGGAACGCTTCATTCATGAAGATCTCCGCGGCGGAGGTGTGCTGACGTGATCGTCCAGAATCCCACCGCCTTCTACCTCCTGTTCGCTTCGCTTCTGATCTTGCTTCTTCACTTCCTCCGGTCGCGACAGCGGCGGCGGGAGGTATCGACGTTGGTCTTGTGGCAGGGCCTCCCGGGAGACCCGCAGTCGAAGGCGGCGCAGCTCAGGCAGCACCTCGATCCGCTCCTGCTCCTGCAGCTGGCGATCCTCGCCGCTCTGACGTTCGCGCTGGCGCAGCCGCTGCTTCGGATTCCTCAACGCACCGTCGGAGCGTTGGCCGTCGTGATCGACGGAAGCGCGAGCATGAGGACCCAAACCGGGGACGGCTCTACACGGTACGATGAGGCCGTCCAGCAAGCCGTGACGACAATGGCGGAGTATTCGGCCGACAAGATGATCGTCATTCAGTTCTCAGAGCATCCAAAGCTGCTGGTGCGACCGGACGAGGCGGGCGACTTCGCGGATATCGTGCGGTCCTCCGAGCCCACGTGGTACGCCGACGGAACGACCGGAGACCTGCTCACGATGCTGGGCAGCGTCGGAGGCGTCGACCAATTCGGGCGCATCGTCATCTTGACCGACAAGCCCCTGACCGGGCTTCCTTCACAGACGGAACAGATCCTACTGGATGAAGGCGAGAACGTGGGCATCACGGCATTCTCCGTCCGCCAGAACCCGGACGGATCGGGCGTATCCGCATTCGTGGAAGTGCGCAACACCACGGACGAATTCGTCGACGGCCAAATCCGCATCAGCGATGGCGAAAATCAGGCGACCCTCGATCTGATGTTGGCGCCTGAAACGTCCGATCGCTACACATTGCCGTTCCCGAACTCCCGCGGGACCGTGTTCACGGCAACACTCGACTACGCCGACGATTTCGCTGCCGACAATCGCCGCTACTTCGCGCTCGACCGTCCGATCGATGTTCGCGTCTTCTGGGTCGGCGCCGACAACCGCTACCTGAGAGCGGCACTCGAGGCATCGGTTCCCGTCACGGACGTAGATGACGCCGAGTCGGCCGACCTCGTCATCGTCAACGGCG
Source organism: uncultured Thermotogae bacterium (assembly GCA_964643395.1). Lineage (GTDB taxonomy): Bacteria > Bipolaricaulota > Bipolaricaulia > UBA7950 > UBA9294 > SPBW01. The sequence goes on along the minus strand of CAZXQL010000042.1, from coordinate 3,640 downwards.
CGCAAGCTCCGGCGATCGATCATGGCGTCGCCCTCTTGATCCAATCCGGGATGGATGGCGTGGCGACGCTGGGAGACGTCCGAGATGCGGGGGACATCGTCGTTCGGACGCCGGACCACCCGCTGCTTCGCTCGATCGATCCCACCGACTTCCGGATCCGCCAGATCGACGAACTGAGCTTCGACGTCCCGGCGCAGGTGCTGCTGGAGACGGACGGATTCCCCGTGTTGGCCGAGTTCGATGATTCCACTCGGCGACTCATCTTCCTGGCCGCGGACCTGATGAAAACCAACCTACCGATCACGGTCGACTTCCCCATCCTCGTCCGCAACCTCGTGCAGGAGCTCGTACGCGTTCCTCCCGAACTTGCATTCAACACTCCGGAAGTGGGCGAAGTGATCGATCTGCGAGGCCGAGGCGCCATCGAGTCCTTGGTGGACGCAAGCGGTCAGGAGATGGTGTATTCCGACGTCCTGTCCACGTTCTCACCTCAGCAGCCGGGCATCTACACGCTGACGACGGCGCGCGGGTCCTTCGCCCTCACTGTCAACACGCCGGGCTCGGAAACCGCATTCAAGGGCGTCCCGCAATCGATCGGGGCGGAGGAACCGGTCGGAACATCGGAGCGCATGGTTCCAATCTGGCCGTTCATTCTGGCGATCGGCATTCTGCTACTCCTGATCGAGGCCTACCTGTATCTGGGGCTGCACACGCCGATGAGGAGGTCGACATGATCCAGTTCGGCCAACCGCTCGTCCTGATCGCCGCGGCGCCCATCCTGGCGGCCGCCATCTACCTTGCCTTGCGCAAGCGACGGTATCCGGTGCTGCGAACGGTGATCCTGACCGTTGCCATCGTTGCTACGGCCGCGCCTTTCGTCCTGCAACTGACGTCGATCCACAACATCTTCTTCCTCGTCGATCGGTCCGCCTCGGTGGTGGATACGGCGAACGACGATGAAATCAGAACCGATATTCAGGATATCGTCGACGCCGTTCCCGATGCACGGTATGGCCTGATTGAATTCGCCAAGACGCCCGTCGTCAGTTCGCCGCTCGGTCGCCCGAACCTCCAGCTCGGGATGACGACGCTGGACGAGTCCGGCACGGATCTTGGGGCCGCGGTAGATCTAGGACTCTCGATCATGCCTCCGGATCAGTCCAACCAACTCGTGCTACTCAGCGACGGCCGATTCGATGACCTCGTTCAGGACAGCCTCAGCGTGGCCGAGCTGTCAGGTGTCTCGATCTCGGTCGTCCCGGTCGGCGCCGGCGTGCCGAGGGACGTGTCGTTGTCCGCATTCACGGGGCCGACGACCGTCCAGATCGGGCGCTCGTTCGAGATGCAGGTGCAGATCACCGCGCATGACGATCAGCCCGTTCGGCTGATCGTCTATCGAGACGACGACATCGTGACGGTCCAGGACCTCCAGGTCAGCGCCGGCACGACGATGATCTCGGTGAACGATCGGATGGACGCCGCCGGATCGTCGGTCTACCAGGCCATCGTCAAAGGAGAGGGCGACCCGATTTCGGCCAACGACGACCTGTCGTTGCTCGTCAGCTCGACGGAGCGCCCCAGCGTGCTGGTGATCGATCGTCTCGGGACATCGGAGGTCTCGCAATTGCTGGACTCGCTGGGGATTGCCTACAACACGGCTCAGGCTGTCCCTTCGCTGGAAGTCCTGAGCGACTACAGGCAACTCATCCTCGCCAGCGGCAACCTCGAGAACTACACCCTGACGGAAGTCGAAACGATCGACCAGTTCGCTCGGGAGCTGGGAGGCGGCGTTCTGCTGATCAGCAGCCAGGATGACCTGCGTGGATTCAGTCGCGGGGGCATTGAAGAACTCCTGCCCGTCACGTACAGCGTACCGGAGAAGATGAAAGAGGCGAGCCTTGCCGTCGTATACTTGCTGGATCGCTCAGCGAGCATGCGGGCGCGCGTCGATGGCGTGGAGAAGCTCGATGTGCTCAAGGAGGCGGCCATCGCCAGCATCAACTTGCTCGACGCGGACTCGCTGGTGGGAATCATCGCATTCGACCGCGTCTACGACTGGGTCCTTCCGATCGAGCCGATCGACCTGGAGGCCATTGCCGGCGCGCTGCAGCCGATGAGCGCGGTCGGCGGAACCGATATCTACTTCCCGCTTGTCGATGCGCTCGATCACCTCGATCAGGTGGAAGCCCGGTCGAAGAACATCCTGCTCATCTCCGACGGCAAAGCGGGGGACGAGGTCCGAGACTACCGAGGGTTGGCCAACCGGTTGGCCGCCACGACGGATACGACGCTGTCCGCCATTGCAGTGGGGACGGATCCGAACACCACCCTGCTCGGCGCATTGGTGGAGGCAGGCGGCGGCAGGATGTACCTTGCTGATGATTTTGCGAGCCTCCCCCAGGTCTCGATTGAGGCCACGCAACGCATGACGCGCGAGCGATTCGTCAACGACGAAATCGCCGTTCAAGGGCGCCTCGCTCAGGCGATGGCCCCGGAAGAGGTTCCTCCCGTCCAGGGGTATGTCGTCAGCTATCCGAAGGAGACGGCGCAAACGCTCCTATGGGGCGGAGAGGACCCGCTGGTGTCGAGCTGGCGGATCGGCCTAGGATCGGTCACCGTCCTCAACACCGACCTGAGCGGGGTCTGGTCCGCCAAGTGGTTCGAGTGGGGACGGCTTCCGGAGCTCTTCGGCAGCATCCTCGCGACCACCGAGCCGGAAGCGATGGCGACACTCGGACTCGCTGTGCAGGTCACGGTCGACGGCTCGACCAGTTCGATTCTAGTGGACGCTCGAAACGATGATGGAACGTTCGCCGACTTCCTGGACATCGACGCGCAGGTGCTTCCGCTCGACGTGACGGTTCCCCTCATACAAGTGTCACCCGGGCTGTACTACGCCCGCATTCCGACGCCAGCCAAGGGCGGATACGCCGTGCACGTCATCGATCACACCAGGGATCGGTCGACCTCCGTGCCGTTCTCGGTGCCCTATTCGCACGAGTACGCTGCACTGGGACAGGACACGGCGACGCTATCGTGGATTGCCGATGCATCCGATGGGGTCGTCCTGGGCGCCGGGGCATCGCTTCCGGAAGCAGCCGATACCTCGACGACGCGCGAACGGCCGTTGTATGCATTGTTCATCGCGATTGCCCTCGGGCTGTTCCTGTTGGAGCTTGTCGTCCGGAAGTGGCCCGTGCGAAGGCGCGCAAGCCCGGGATCGTCCTGACCTTCGACGCCAGGAGCGGACGCTATCCGATCAGACGTTTCGCGCTGTCGCGCGGTACCCGAGCTACTCACGTCACCTGCCCGGATGTTTCGCGCGTCGCGCGAAACTCCGCGCAACTCGAGCCCAGCGAGAGTTGCCACTCCCAAGCAACTCAATCCCCAGGACCGACGCCAGGAGTTGCGCCGTATCGGAGCAACTCCCAAGCAACTCGGTCCCCAGGATCGAGTTGCCATTGTCAAAGGAGCAACGGAGCCGCATTCGATGCGCTCGATCGTCGCCAGCAGTTGCCGCTTTCCGATCAGACGTTTCGCGCCTTCGCGCGCAGCATCCAAGCTACGTACGTCACCCAACCGGACGTTTCGCGCGTCGCGCGAAACTCCGCGCAACTCGAGCCCAGCGAGAGTTGCCACT
>CAZXQL010000041.1:0-12794 GCA_964643395.1 uncultured Thermotogae bacterium | reverse complement strand
ATCTCAGCCAGACTGTAGAGTCCGCGCAGTTCTTTCGCACGTACCCTGAGTTCATGCTCCGCGTGATTCCGCGCCGACATGTCCCGCGCGATCGAGAGGACCAGGCGCCGACCACCGATTCGAACCGGATGGGTTCTTATCTCAAGCTCAACTGCATTCCCACTCTTGGCGAGTAGAGTGAACTCGTCCGGGCCGGTCGAGCGCCCCAGCAGATTCTTTGCCAGGAGAGTGGAGGCCCTCAGCAAGTCCCCAGCTGGCAGCAGCTTCAGCTTGAGGAAGCTCTTGCCAATCAGTTCCTCCCTTGCGTAGCCTGTGATCGCCTCAGCGGCGGCGTTGCCATCGACGAACGTCCCCTTGAGGTCATTGAGGTAGTAGGCATCGGGAGCGCGCTGGAACAGGATCTGATACCTCTCTTCGGAGCTCCTGAGCTGTGCGTTCTCGTCCTCAAGCTGTTCGACTCGCTCGCGCAGACTCTGCAGTTCATCCTGATCGCGAACGTCGCCTTTCTTCCTAGTGTCCATGATCCACCCCCGCGGAGTCGCTCGCTCCGTGAATCGGCCCGATTCCAGCACCGTGGTCCGCCGTGTGATCGCCGCTCATGACGCAGCGCTCGCTCCGGCGGGTACGAACTCGAACCCGTCAGCAAACACCTGCACGCACGCCTCGACCACGCTGGAGTCGTACAGCTTCCCTTGATGGTCTTGGATCTCCTGCAACGCTGCGTCGATTCCGAGCGAAGGGCGATACGGCCGATGTGAGGACATCGCCTCGACAACATCGCCCACTGCCAGGATCCTCGCCTCAAGGAGGATTTCGTCCCCTTTGAGTCCGCTCGGGTAGCCCGAGCCGTCTAGGCGCTCGTGATGCTGGAGGACGATCTCCGCAATCGGAAAGGGCAACTCCACTCCATCCAGGATCGTGCAGGCCACGCGCGGATGCTCTCGTATCAGCGAGAATTCAGTCTCCGTCAGCTTGGTCGGCTTGCTCAGGAGTTCAGCGGGCATGGATATCTTCCCGATGTCGTGCAGCAGGGCGGCGATACGCAGCCCATTGATCGTTTGGCTCTGCAACCCCATCTTGCTGCCGATCGCGCAGGCGAGAGCGGTCACGCGCTCCTGATGCCCAGCTGTGTAGGGGTCTCTTATCTCCGTCAGGGCTCCCATGGCACGAATCATCGTCTCCTGCGACCGCTTCAGCTGGTCCTCCGCCCGCACGTCTTCCGTGACGTCGCTCACCAGGTTCAGGGTCGCTGGCCGGCCTTTCCATTCGACAAGGGCCCCGTTGAGTTGCAGCCACCGCACACTTCCTGTTCCCGTTGTGACACGAAATCGATACCCAACCTCAACCTGCTCCCCGGCAGCTATCCTCCGCTGGCGTCGTTCGACAACCTTTGCCCGGTCCTCGGCCTGAATGAACTCCGAAAACGGGCGAGAGGTGATCTCGTCTGCCGTGCGGTCCAAAATCCTTGAAGTCGAAGCATTGGCAAACCTCACGTACCCGTCCTGTATGATGAAGATTGCCTCGGTAGCGTTTTCTACCGCCTGGCGGTACCTCGCTTCGCTTTCTGCCAGTGCTAAGTCAGCCTTCTCTTGATCAGTGATGTCTCTCAGGAACGTCAGAGTGGCCGGCTCGCCCTGCCACCCAATCAGAGCGGCGTTCAGTTCCGCCCACCGCACAGCGCCGTCTTTGCGGACGATCCGAAAGCTATAGGTGGGCGGCACGTCCTCACCCTTCAGTCGTCGCGTGTGTCGCGCGAGAACCATTTCACGGTCGTCATCGTGAATGAACTCCGTGAATGGCCTCTCCGTGACCTCTTCGCGGGGATACCCGGTCGTCGTCAACACCATCGGGTTAGCAAAGACGATCCTATTCCCCTGGACGACGAAGATAGCAGTGTTCGCGTTTTCCACCACTTGGCGGTATTTCAGTTCGCTCTCTTCCAAGTCCTGTTCCGCCCGCCGGCGCTGAGTGACGTCGTTGTACAGGGCGACGATCTCGCCCGATCGAAGCTTGTAGACGTAGTTCTCTCTCCATCCACGAAGCCTTTCGTCGTGATACTCGGCCAACGGATAGTGCTCGGGATTCCCCGTCCGCCACACCCGCTGGAAGACCTCGAACAGCCCAAACTCCTTGACGCCTGGGAATACCTTCAGGACGCTCTTCCCGATGACTTCTTGTCGGCGTATCACATCGGCTCGTTCCGCCGCCCGGTTGAAGTCAACGAAGATGAAGTCCTCGCCGGCCGAGCGGGCCTCGTACACGGCGACGCAGCTGCTCATGTGGTCGAAGAGTTCGCTGAACCGCTCCTCGCTCTGCTCAATCACTTGCTGTGGGCTGAGTTCTCCTAGAACACTCTGGACGAGGCCATGAATCTGTTTGAGCTTTCCTGAGGGGGCACGTTCCACGGCGCCACTGAAGAGAACCCTGACGGAACGTCCATCCTTGCGCACCATCACGAGCTCGACGTTGAGGATCCCGCCCTGATTCGACAACTCAGTGAATTGCGCCCGGAAGGCCGCCTGAGAGTCCGGGGCGACGAAGTCGCCGAACCAGCGTCCGCGAACCTCATCCCTCGAGTACGCAAGGATCTCCTGCCACTTCGGATTCACGTCGAGGACGTGCCCGTCCTTGTCCAGAGAGACGTAGCCGATGGGAAGCTTGCCGGCATCCAGTGGAAGCGGCGGCTGAGACACCGGGCATGGCGCCGTCTTCCCAGGCGGCACTCGTTCTCTCACGCGTTTGATGGCCACTCGTGCGCTCCTTTGGCCTCTCGTCACCGGATCTCACACCGCGGACGACAGGCCCCGTCTCCTCCCTTTCCGTCAGGCGCGACATAGGAACGGAATGACGTCGTTCTCTATGGCAGCCCTTGTTTGTGTTCGTACATTCGCCGGTCGGCCTCCGTCAGAGCTGCTTCGATCGACTGAAGACTGTCCGGCAGCCAATGCGTTTCTCCAATCGACAGACTCAGGGGGAATGGAAGTAGGTTAGAGTTCGTTGCATTCCAGCGTTCCAGCGCCTCCAGGATCCGTCTCTCGACCACGTTTGTCTCGCCGTTCGTCTCTGGCAGCACGATGAGGAACTCGTCACCCCCATACCGGATGACGAAGTCCTCTCCGCGTACAATACCGTGCAGCAGCATGGCAACCTCCTGAAGCACCTTGTCGCCGGCGAGGTGGCCGAGCTGGTCATTGATCTGCTTGAATCGGTTGACGTCAAGCATCAGAAGACCGATCGGGCGGTCATGCCTCTTCGATCGACTCATTTCCTGTGCAATGACCTCAGTGAAGTAGCGGCGGTTGTACACACCGGTGAGAGGGTCTCGCGTTGCTCGCTCCTTCAGCTCCTTCTGTAGGCGAATGCGCCTCACTGCTTCGACGGTGTATCCTGCCAAGAGCTCGAGGAGCTGCGGGTCCTCTTCCGTGAATGCGTCGCGCGCTTTCGAGCGGACTTGAAAAACACCTAGAGTTCCAACGGGAACGCAGAGTCCCGATTGCAGCGCCGGATAGGCATGGCACGATTCGGGAGCCTCGTCTGCGCAGCCAAAACGGATCGTCTCCCCGATCCGAAGGGTCTCAGCCGCAAGCCCGCCACGGTCGCCCCTGATCGGGAGCTCTTCTCCGATGGTCGCGACGGCTTCCGATGACGTAGCCTTGACGACCAGCTCGTTCCCGACCATAACGTAGAGGCTGCATGCCAGGAAGCCGAGAACCCTCTCGGCCGCGTCGACAGCCATTCGGTAGATATCCTCCTCGTCCTCGCTGGTCTCCAATTCGTGAGCCGCTCGGTGGAGTTCGGCGATCTTCCGGCTCGTCTCGTGCTGGGTCGCTTCGGCAAGCTTCCGAGCCGAGATATCTCGGATGTTGCACTGAATGACTTCGTCGTCCCCGACAGAGTAGACGTTGCTGACAAACTCCACCTGGACCCGCTGTCCGTCGTGCGTCTCAAGCGGCAGATCCTCGTACCGCACGTAGCGTTTTTCTTGGAGCTGCCAGAAGGCCTGGCGAGACAATTCCTCATCCTTGACCGGGCCAATCTCCCACAAGGGACGCCCAAGGAAGTGATTGCGAGGGTATCCCAACATGTCTACGATGAACGGATTGACGTCCGTGATCTGCCCCGTCTTGGCGTCAAGAAGAAGAATGCCATCTTGAGCGGTCTCGAACAGGCGGCGGTATCGAGTCTCAGATGTCCTTAGCTGCTCTAGCGCCGTCTCGTCCTCGGTGGCCTCATTCGAGCGGCGTTTGGAAAGCCAGCTGCGGGCCCGTTCTCCTATACTTGAATTCCTAGACTTCCCCGAAGTGGTCATCTCAACTCCACACGTGGCATGAGCCATTCCCATTCGACGGTTGCCCCATCCGTGCATCGGGTGGATGCTCGCCCTCGTGACACTCCTTCCAGGGTGCGCCCACTGCGATATCGCGTCGACATGTCTTCCACCTCAAGAGGGAACTCATTGAAGATCTTTCGCGTGCTTGGAAGGGTATCGCTCAAGCCACTCCAGCATGGACCGGATACTGCCGCACGCGATGGCAGTGCCCGTGTCCGCAGCACCGTAGTACATAGGAATCGTGTCGCCATCCGAAGCGATTGTGTGGCCGCACGAGATGACATTGTCAGGTTCAAGGAGTGGGGCCACCCGCGCAGTGCGGAAGGATGAACACGTGTGGCAAGAGAACCACGGAGTGCAACCATCAATCCCCGGACCGACTCTTCGAAGGCACTGGCCAACGGCTGTGGAATGGGACGCTTGTCTGACACGGCAATCGAGGACGGACGCAGGCCAGTCGATTCGGGGAGCAAGGACGCAACTCCCTTCTCAATCCGTGCAGCGAAACGAGGAACAGTGGGCATGATGCCAGGCCGCCTCACGGCGTCGCCTCCCCTCCACACTCCATTCCGTCCTACACGCTCTCGCCACTCCTTCATCCCTCGGTTTCATACCCATCTCCTGCGGAAAGAGCCATCCGCCACAGCGTCGCCTCCGCAAGGCGCCGCGCGGGTCCCCGACGCTAGCTGGGAGCCACGTGCTGCTCACAGGTCTTGCGGAAGTGGTATCCGCAGATCGCGAACGTAACGGCCATAGGGAATTGCCTCGGGCGGCGGAACATGGTCCATGCAAGGAGTCTCCAATACTGCAACCGCTCGCTGCCGATGATTCCCAGCCGATAGATGGAGCGGAAGAAAGCCAGCAGGTGGCGTGCACTCAAGGCATCATGAACGGGCGGCGCCTCGTATTCGCGAAGGAATATCTGTACGCGCCGGTAGTAGTGCTTCGGGGAGTAGATCGTCTTCAAGATCCGGTTGTATCCCGAATGCAGCAGCTCCGGATCCATCACCGGCACGATGTTGGTTGTTCCGTCGACGTTATCTCCGGACGCTTGGATCAGCAGCCGCTTCTCGTCCCGAAGCCGACGGTTGAGCCTCGTACCGGGCGGCGCCTGCAGCAGACCCACCATCGCCGTGACGATTCCGCTCTCTTGGATGAACTCAATCTGCCTCTGGAAGATGGACGATGAATCGTGGTCGAAGCCCACGATGAACCCGCCTTGAACCTCCAATCCGGCGCGCTGCAGCCGTTTGACGTCATCGACAAGGTTGCGCCCTTTGTTCTGCCGTTTGTTGCACTCCGACAGACTCTCTTCATCAGGGGTTTCGATTCCGACGAAGACCGTTCGAAAGCCAGCTTCGACCATCATCCTAATCAGGGGCTCGTCGTCCGCGAGATCGATCGACAACTGGGTCTGCAATGGCAGATTCTTCCCCCTTTGCCAGTCGATCAACGCCGGGAGCAGATCTTGCTTGAGGGCACGTCGATTGCCGATCAGGTTGTCATCCACGAAGAATACGCCCCGGCGCCATCCGGCGGCGTAGAGGGCATCCAGCTCATGGATAACTTGTCCTGTCGTCTTGGTGCGCCATCTGTGCCCGAATAACGTGGTGACATTGCAGAACTCGCAGTCATAGGGGCAGCCTCTGGAGTATTGGATGCTCATGGTCATGTACCGATCGAAGTCGGCCAACGCCCATCGTGGGGTGGGGGTTGCTTGGATGTCGGCGAACCCAGCGGATGTATAGAGTTGCTTGGCGCACCCGTCCTCGAGATCAGTCAGGAACTGAGGAAGGGTCAGCTCGGCCTCGTTCAGGACGAAGTGATCCACTTCATCGAAATCCTCATGCTCGCTGGTGAACAGGGGGCCTCCGGCGACCACTCGGATGCCTGCGGCTTTGCACCTCGCAATGACCTTGCGCGCGGATTCACGTTGCACAACCATTCCGCTGACGAAAGCGCAGTCAGCCCAGGCCAAGTGCGCGTCGGTCAGCTTGCAAACCGTGGCATCCACCAATTGCACCGGCCACTCGGGCGGCAGCATCGCCGCCACGGTGAGCAGCCCAAGAGGTGGCGAGGAAGCCTTCCTTCCAATGAATCGAAGCGCGTGCTTGAAGCTCCAGAATGTTGCCGGTACCTCCGGGTAGATCAATAAGACGTTCGTAGAAGTCTCCTTTCATGCCTCCTGCATCTCGTCTCTCGGCGTCGGGCGTCCGGCGCCCCTACGCCGGCCCCACGCCCGGAAGTCACCCGAGACGAGGAGCCGGCTAGAGACTGGCAACTGCGAGTAGCCAAGGAGGCTGGCATCCCTTGAAATTGAAATGCGGCGTTCTTCCCCGCCAAGAACGAAAGCCATTGCCGATGTCGGCGTCGTATTGGGGCCGTTCTCGAGGCGAAAGTCACCGTTAGATCTCCTTTCTATCGACTACTGCTCAAGCGACGAGATGGTCGCAGTCCAGTAAACGAATCGGGTCGTCTCGGTGTACGTCACCGCCGCTCCAATCCTGAAGTCCAACGAGGGCACCAACGCCCCGCTGTAGCCGCTGGGCAAACCCACAACAAACGGGTTGGCCGTTGGATGGACCAACGAGTTGCGCAAATAGACGAAGCTTGAGGACTCCTCAAGGGTTCCATTGCCGTCGGTGTCCAGTTTGAGGCTCAGCCAGAGGCTGGCCGATCCGGGCAGGGTGAAGGTATAGTCCACCGAACCCGTCTGGAGCGAACCTTCGAAGATCAGCGTTCTCCCACTGCTCGAAGGTGCTGGAAGGATCCCCAACGGAGCCACACCCCCGGCTGCTTGGTTGACTGAGGAGAATGTACCATCAGTCCGCAGTTCAATCCGATAGCGTCGTGGGGAGGACCAACCCGTTCCTACGTTGACTGTGACGTGCCAGCTATCGGTGCCCCAGACAAAGATACCGGGCGCTGTGCCCACGTACGGAGCTCCCGACGCTTCACTGCCGCTGGGCGAGATCACAATCGTCTTGCTGATGGACGAAGAAAGCCCGCTGTTGTCGATGACCGTCAATCGCACGACAGCCAAACCGGCGTTTAGGTACCGCACCTGCACGACGGCGCCTGACGAATCGTTAACACCATCGCCATTTAGGTCCCACTGATACGAGACGATGCTTCCATCGGGATCGTAGGACGACGTTGCGTTGAGGCTGATCGTTGTCCCGACACTCGGCGTCGACGGTGTGGTGGTGAACAGGGCTACAGGCGATTGCTGCTGTGTGGCACCAACCTGTATCTGCCGCGACACCGAATTCGTCACCCCACGGTTGTCGGTCACCATCAGGGTCACGCTATGCATGCCTGCTGTCGTGAACTGCCGATAGACAGAACTCCCTGTATCGGTGGCGCCCCCGTCAAATGTCCACCGATACGACGCGATGGTTCCATCGGTATCGTACGAAGCCGATGCATCGAAACGGAGCCATTCGGAAACGGCCGGCAGAGAAGGCGTGTAACCAAATGCAGCAACCGGCGGGACGTTTGGCGCTCCAACAATGATCGATTTTGAAACCGCGTCTTGGGCTCCCTTGTTGTCGGTGACCGTTAGGGTAACCAAGTAGGTTCCCGCCGTCGTGAAGCGATGCCATCCCGAGACTCCCGTACCCGAAGTCCCGTCGCCAAAGCTCCAGACATAGGACGCAATCGACCCATCAGGGTCTGATGACGTCGCCGCGTTGAACTGAATCCATGCGCCAGGGACGATCGTCGTTGTATCCGTGGTGAAAGCGGCCATGGGCTGCAGATTCGTAGGGCCGACGTTCACCTGTTCGGTGACACTGGCCGAAGCGCCATCATTGTCCGTTGCCGTCAACTTCACGCTGTAGGTCCCGGAGGACATGAAACGGTGCCAAGTCGACGCTCCGGTTCCCGTCGTTCCGTCGCCGAACGTCCACGCGTACGAACTGATCGTCCCATCGCTGTCGAAGGAAGCAGATGCATCAAACTGAACCCACAAACCGACGCCTGGATTCGACGGCGAGAAGATGAAGGCGATGGTCGGGGCTTGGTTTCCTGATGTGCCCATGGAGACAAGGGTTGCGTTCACCGTCCTCGTCGGGTTCCCAATGATGAAGAAGGTTCCCATCCAGGTCCAATACCCCGACTTCGAGATCGTTACTCGATGAGACCCTTGAGGAACGAATAGAGTCCGGGGGGAGTAGCCGACGTACTGCCCATCCAGGGTGATGGCCGCTCCGGCGGGCACAGAACGGATATCAAGAGTCCCATAGGACGGAGTCGTCCCCGAAACGATCTCGAAACTCGTCACGTTCCAGCTTCGATCGGTTACCGGGACGATCCCGAGTATCTGGGCTTCGATCTGCGCCTGGAATGATTCCGGATTGGGGGAGAAGTAGGAAAACGGATCCAGTGGCGACGTCGTCGCCATGATCTGGAGGTATTCTGTTCCCAATGGGGGAGCAATCATTCCGCCCGAAAGGGTGTGATCGCCCGCCGAGACGAAGTTGCTAGATCCCAGAGTGCCTGGTAGAAGACGGGTTGCGACTCCGTCCGGCTGAATGTCCCAAATGTAGACGTAAGCCGCCTTGTTCACACTGTAGTGAATGGTGATGGAGTCACCGACTGCGTAGGCGCCGTGGTCAACCCAGAGGCTGACTTGAAGCTCGCTACTCTCCGGCGGCGTTGGGATAATCCCTGCCGGGGCTACCCCTTGCGCCAAACCGGCCATCGCGAACCACGACATGAGGAGGACGAGAGCCATCCCCATGCGCCATGTTCTTGCGTTCATGTTTTGTCTCCTTGAACTCTTTCTTGCTTCTTGTTGTTCGAATGCTCTGTTCTGCTGAATACTCCATGCGATTCCTCTTGATGCTCGCGCAATCGACGCCGGGGGACCTGTTTGCTTGAGTTTCTACCTCCTCCGGCTGCTGCTGTAGACGAGCAGGAAGCCCGCGAGCAGCGCTATCCCGCCGACAATTGGCGGCAGAGGAATCGAGTGCGCCTCTGACACAGTGATCGAGAACAGCCCAAGGTTGGTCGTGCTGGGGACCAAGAATGTGACTCCCTGATAGACCAATGCGACAACGCCAAGAACAATGAGCACGATGCCAAACAGCCTCATGGTCGCCGTCTCCTTCCCCCTCCTCCCGGCCTTTCGGCGCGAGAGAGGAGAGAGAACAAACCTTGGATGCTCCTCATCTTCACTCCACACTGACCGTGAAGAAGATCCTCCGAGGGGCCCAGATCTCTTCCATGCCCAGCGAGTAAGTCCCCGGTGCAGCATACGTGTGAGATGCAGTGCCATTGGAGCTCTGGGTACTCACCACGACATGGTCGGCGAAGTGATCTCCCCAGGAGATTGAATAGTCAATGCCGAATCGTCCCCAGTACTTCACGGTGATCTCACGACCTTCGAGACTGATGAGTTCCAGATGGCAGACAACTGCCGCGATCCATATAGTCTTCTGATCGACTGTGTTCCCATCTCCATCGACCAGAGTGATCTGGTATTCGGTCGGTATCTGTTCGCCGGAACGTTCTCCTTCCACGGCTTGATAGAAGTGTTCATAGAGTCCGTCCCAGGGAGCGACGTCGGAAATCCCATAGTGAGTAGTGACATCCCCCCACAGGATTCTGTACCCGGTGGTCGAAACACCCGCTATCCTCACCTGCACCCAGCCAAGGTCCTCTTCGACGATCTCCAACTGTGGCGACGCCGGCGATGGTATGACGATCGGCGCGGTGCATCCTGCCAGTATCAGCAGGAGGAGGACTACGGGTACGGTCTTCGTTCTGTTCATTGTGATCCTCTCCTTGCCTGCAAGAAGGTTCGCATCCTACCAATCGAAACTAATCGCCGCCGAAATGGAGAGATCAAGCGACCAATCCGAGGCACCGGCCGACTTGGAGAGAGACGCTTGCAGTCCCATGTCGGCGTGTCCGAGTGTGAATCCGAGAAGAGCAGCAACGGTCTGACTCGTGCCGGCTGCTTGTCCTAGAGGTTGCACTCGCAAGCAGGTATAGGTTGCCCGAAGCGTACTTGTCTCTGACAGGATGTAGTTGTAGGACCCTCTCACCTTGATCGTGTTTTGGTTCATGAAGTTGATGGGCCCCGAGAGACCGGCGTGGAACAAGAGCTGGCCATCTGGGTTGGGCACGAATGCTGCGTCGGCGGAGGCAGTGACAAGGAAGCCTTGCGACTGATTGTAGGGATCGATCAACTGGTACCCCGCCCCAGCCTGAACCGACCAACCGCAGTATCGGGCATCCCCGACAGCGAGAATCATGTCCTCGATCTTGAGGATCTGACGCGGGCTGAGCGTCTTGCCGGAATCCGTCTGTATGGTGTTTACGACATCGGCGACCTGATCGTTGATGGAAGCGTACTCCTTACTGCCGATCACCTTTGCCACCGCCATGAGCGCCGTGTCGCTGAGGGAGGTATCAATTCCTCCAGTCTTCAGTAGATCCATCTCGATCTTGAATGCCTTGGCAAGTGGGGTGACATTGTTGAATCGCCCGTATCCGATGCCAGCGCTCACATGGACTGCGGGCTGGGGTTGCCCCGTCGAAATGGATGCTTCGGCGCTACCGAAGCCGAATGTTGGCATATCCTCCGAAAGGAAGTACCGGACAGTTCCCGCCGCGTCGGCCTGGCCGCTTGTGGGGAAGAAGTCCGCCAGAAGGAGCTCCACATCCCCGCCCAACGTGTAGCCGAAGCTTGGCGAGTCATAGAGTCGATTGTAGTTCAGGCCGACTCGGCCGCCGCTTGAATCCACTCCGGGCGTCGCCCAGTCGTCGAAGTAGCGATAGCTCATGGTGAGCCCGAGGGACTCCAGAGACGTCTCAGGTGATACGTAGCTGCAAATACTGAGGGGCGCAGCCAAAGCCCCGAACCCGACCACCAACACAACGCCGATGATTCCGAGGTACAGCACCGTTCGTTTCATTTCAGATGCCTCCTTGATACTGCGTACTGCTTTGCGTCTTGCGGAGAAGCCACGCCTCTTGTTGCATTCCGCAGCGCGTGCTTGTCCGGTTCTCTGCAAGGAGTGACATGACTCTCCGGGCCATCCCGAAGTTCAAGACTCCTACACTCTTCATTCGTTCTCTTAACCAGGTTTCAACCTGGCGGAGCTTTGCTCCATCGTCTATCCCCGATGATTCTTGGGAGCGGGCTCTCTCACGCCGTTGGGCACTTGTCGAAGAACAACGGGTGTGTCTGCTTCTCCCGGGCCGTGCGTAGCGTGTCATGCTCCGTCACTTCCTCTGATGTACCGAACGGAGCTATACTCGCCGAAGCTTCGAACGTACTCGTCGGCGAGCGGATCATGTCCCCACCAACGGCCGTCAATGATGAATGCATACTCATAGCGGCCGGGAGTCAGGAAGATGTCTACCCGCCAGATCCCGTTTTCATCGGCATCCGAAAGGGTGATCGGCTCCCAGTCATTGAAACTCCCAACCACCGAGACGTCTGTCGCGTCAAGAAGCGGAAGAATGAACGAGACTCTCTCCCCTCGGTTTTCGGCTTGAACAGGGCTGAGTTGAACACTGCGCGCGATGTTTTCATGTCTCACGTGAGCGCCGACGAAGAATCCGATGAACAGACAGAGCGTTGCAACGATTCCCAACACGCTGAGGAGCCCAATCCGACCTCGCCGTGCGGGCGCAAGCCACTGCCCCAGTTTGTCGGATGCTCGGGGCGGCGCGACGTTCAGCCGATTGGATGGCGATTCGAGTTTGGCGGATGAATTCGGTGGCCACACCGCACACCATCTCCAGCAGCTTCGTGGTCGATCGTAGATCCGGCGAGCGGCCCGAAGTCTGCCGCCATCAATATCTCGCATTCTCTGGGCTCCTATACGCTCAGCCTCAACACGTCGTCGACAACTCTGCGAAGTGACTCCGTCTCCAGGTCCACTTCGTTGTTGTCAAATCGCAGTACGACCGACCCCTTCTTCTCGCCCAACACTCCAATCAACCAATCCGTCACCACATTGGCTTCCGTGTTTCTGTCGAATCGAAAAGAGAAATCCAACCAGACGGACGGCTCTCCCGGGGCTGCAGTCTTGGAGGCGTCGAATGCCCGCAGATACCGGAGCGTCACATGGTCTGTGATCTCGCGCTCGGCTCCCGGCTGCGGGGAAGGCATCGCCATCATCGCGGATGCGATCTCTGTCGCGATGGCCATGTCGGCTACACCAAGCGCAATCGACGTCGTCCTCTTGTTTGCGATGCTCATAGAGATCTCCTCTTGTCTTGCCTGTTGCGATCTGTGTGTACGTACAGCCACGACGCTCCGACGAACGGATACCTCCAAAGGGGTTCCCTTGGTCATCGAGGATGCAGTCAGCCAACCGAGGCTGACGAACCCTGCTGGAAGACTCCTTGCCGCGTCAGTTGATGAGAAAGCAGATGGATTCAGCGCTGCGAGATTGGCGAGTGCGCTGCGGCACTCCTTGAGTGAGAAACTGAAGCGTCCCAT
>CAZXQL010000040.1:0-12797 GCA_964643395.1 uncultured Thermotogae bacterium | reverse complement strand
CCAAGACTCGGTGAACCATCGGTCGGAGGTTCGACTCCTCTCGCCGGCTCTTGCTACTGTCGATCGTTTCCCCGCATCTCGGGGCAAGACGCGCTTCACACCGCCTCCGGCCAAGCCCCTCCTGTATTTTCCGACGTCTTCGTGTAGGATGGGATCAGTTTAGGGCGACTTGACCAAGTGGGGTGAGTATTGTGACCGAGGATTTTGGAAAGATTGCAGTTGTCGCGGGTATCCTGGGCATCTTGCTGCTGTTCGGATTGTTCATGCATACGACGGAACCGGCCGCCGTCGATACGACGGCGACGACGACGGTGGAGCAGCCGGCGACGACCACCACAATCGTCTCTCAGCAGACGCTGGAAATGCTGGAGCCGACCTACTCGGAGAAGGCGGTATTCCAGGACGACACCATCCATATCGCTTTCCAGGCATCGTTCACGACGAACGGCGTCGAGAGCCGGCTGCCGCTCTGGATCCACAACCTATCGAGTGATGTCATCAACATCCTCTGGGATCGCTGCTCGATCCAGCTGCCGTCAGGCAACACCGTCAATGTGGCGCACGAAGGCTCGGCCGACGTTGTGGCCCCCGTCGGCGGAACGATCTCGATCGCGTCCGCAGGCGACCTGTTCGACGCCGTGATTCCGGTCACCGAGATTACGTGGACGGACACGGGATCGCAGATCTCCACCGGCGTGCTCGACAAGGGCACCTTCACACTCGTTCTCGCCATCGAGCGCGCGGCGCGGCCCGATCTCGTGTCGATGCGTTCGGGAGTTGCACCGCAAGTGGGGACAAGCTGCCCGGCGGAACCCCCCGTTCCGATCAATCAGCGAATCGTCGCGTCTCAGAAGGCGGGTCGGGAGATCGTCTACTACACGTTCCGATTCGTCGTGCGGTAGTCCATCAGGACGTCAGGGACGATATGCACACGCAGGAGCCCCGACGTGGGCCCCTGCGTGTGCACTTGACAGAGTTGCGAGTTCTGCTTAGTTTGGTGTAGGCTCAAACACAAACCAAGGGGCTCGACGTCATGGAGGAGGTGATTGTGATGGTGCGTAAGAGCGAAGTAACGACCCTGTCGATCTATATTCCCAAGAACAAGCTCGCAAAGAATCCGATCGAGCGGCTGGACCGATTGGCCGAGAAGTTCGACCGTTCAATCAACTACCTCGTCGTAGAAGCCATTCTCCAATACCTCGACCGTGAGGAGAAGAGGAAATAGGGTCGAAGGGGCTCTCAGGGCGGCCTGAGAGCCGCAGGACCCTTCCCATCTCAGAGGTCGTAGTAGAGTACGAATTCGTGCGGGTGGGGTCGCTGTGCCACGGCCTCCAGTTCCTCGCGCTTGGTGCGTATCCAGTGCTCGATCTCCCCTTCGGTGAACACGCCGCCGGCGCAGAGGTACTCGGAATCGCGGGCCAAGCAATCCAGCGCCTCGGCGAGGTTGAGCGGCGCGGCTTCGCCATGGTTGTTCTCGTACAGGTCGGCTTCAAACGGGCCGAGTCCCATCTCGCGTGCATTGAGACCGTTCCGGATGCCATCGAGGCCGGCCATCAGGATCGCCGCGAACGCCAGATATGGATTGCATGTGGCATCCATTGTCCGAAGCTCGATCCGCCGCATGTCGCCGCGGGCGTAGGCGGGAACCCGCACCGCAGCTGTACGGTTCGCGGAACCAAAGACGAGGTGAACGGGCGCCTCATAGCCGGGGACCAGTCTACGGAACGAGTTCGTCGACGGGTTGGTCCACGCCATCAAGCTGCGTCCATGCTTGAGCAATCCCCCGACGTAGCATAGGGCCAGCTCGGTGAGTCCGTCGTCGCCATTGAAGAGGTTCTTCCCATCCCGCACCAGGTATTGGTGTAGGTGCATCCCGCTGCCGGCTTGGCCGTACATAGGCTTCGGCAGGAATGTGGCCGTCAGACCCTGCTCGACCGCCGTGTTGTGAACCAACGACTTCACGATGAACGTCGCATCCGCCATCCGCACGAGCGAGTCGAACCCCAATTCGATCTCCTGTTGGCCGAACGTTCCGACCTCATGATGGTGATACTTGACGGGGAGGCCCGCCCCCTCGATCTGCTTGGCGACACGGCATCGGAAGTCGAACAGCCGGTCTAGATGAAGCGGGGCGTGGTAGGCCGAGTGCGGCGCGTTCCCGATGCCGCCTCGATGGTCGCATGCCTCGGCGGACTGGATCTCGACGCAGCAGTTGCCGTGCTCCGTGTCATAGAAAACGTCTTCGAACACGTAGAACTCGAATTCCGGGCTCACGCGAACGTCATCGGCGATGCCGAGGTCGCGCGCGTGGGCCACGGCTGCG
This sequence comes from uncultured Thermotogae bacterium, assembly GCA_964643395.1. GTDB lineage: Bacteria > Bipolaricaulota > Bipolaricaulia > UBA7950 > UBA9294 > SPBW01. The sequence continues at coordinate 10,474 of CAZXQL010000040.1, read as the reverse complement.
GACGCAATCCCGCGGGGGTCGATCGCAGCCGGCTCTCCGGTGTCTGCATCGCGAATGTCGGCAATCACCGACAACACCTTCTGCCCGGCTCGCTCTTCTACGTACGCAGAGGCGAGATCCGGAATCAGCACCATGTCGCTGCCGGCGGCGGCGCGGTACCCGTAGTTCGATCCGTCGAATCCGAGCCCTTCTTGGAGCAAGGCCGGAGTGAACCGGGCGGACGGGATCGTCAGGTGTCGGAATCGCCCGACGAAATCCGCAACGCGGAAGTCAACGAACGCGATCCCCTGCTCGTCGATTTGATGCTTGAGCGATGCATAGTCAGTCATGGGCACCTCTTCGAGAGAAAATGGGCCCCAAGGATACCTTCCCCCATCGAGAGCAACAAGCGCGACGGCAAGCGACTCGTCCTAGGTATGTAGGTTGGCGGCCGCGATGAACGTGAGGCCTGCCCGCGTCAGCTCGGCCGCCGTTGCATTCAACGCGTCGTGTTTGTCGAGGTAGTTGCGCTCCATCGCCGCCATCAGCCCTTGTGCTTCGATGTCGGCCTTCGGTACGAAGTAGTCGAGGATGTCGGACGGATGGTCGCGCGCGCCGTCGATGTCCGGCTTGCCTCCCTCGTGCTTCGCGGAGATGTTGGCCACGTGGTCGGCCAACTCGACGAGTTCGGATGTGCGATCGTAGGGCTGAATGACGATCGACTTCTGCGTTTCGGTGATATGGTGCTCAAACCGCACGACGTCTTCGAATCCCAGCGCATGGCGGATGGCGTCTCCACTCTCGATCGTCTCGTTGTTGACCGAATTCGCCCAGTTGAATCCGACGAGTGACGTCGTCCCATCCTCCCGGGCGAACAGCTTCGCACCCAAGAGCGTCCACAGAGCGGCATAGGGGTTGTCGTTGCCCATGTACACCGAGATCTTGAACTCGATGTCGATTCCCAGCTTGTGGAGAAGATAGCCGAGGAGGACGGTCCCCGGGTTGACGTTGAGGACCTGGCGGATGCCGTATTCCGTGTAGTACTTCAGGAACTCGTCGACCCATTGCAGGGCGTGTTCGTTCGGCTGCCCGACGCCGCCGAAATAGCCGGTGATCGTCGCCGGTCCACCGAGATGGATGTTGGAGCCGTCGGTCCCCTTCGTATCCAGCGTTTCCACATAGCTGGCTCCCACAATCTGCATGGCCGCCGCGACCGCCAATGTGTCTCCACGGTCCGCGACCTGTTCGGCCATGCTGCGCACGCGGATGTACCTTCCGGGCATCAGCTGACGACGTTCGATCGATTGCTTCGCTTCGGCGATGAGCCATGGGAAGAACTGCAGGGCGCTGATCTCGAGCGTCACGCTGTGGGACTCATCGAAAGTCATCGATGCCGCTTTGTCTCCCAGCACGCTCCGTCGAAACACATCGATGGAGACGAAGGCGCCGCCGTCGCGTTGGTCGATCAGCCACTTCAAGTCATCCATGTACGGAGAGTCCGCGTCGCGCAGACGCGCCATGAGATTAGGAAGCGCTCGCGCTGCCTCCGCCTTTCGGTTGATCTCCTCCGGGCCCCCGTGCTTCTCCACAATCCTGAGGACGTCGCTGATCGGTTGGGATCCGGGGTCGGTCAGAAACCGGTTGATCTGCCGCAGGTGATCTTCGGAGATGGCCAAACGCTCTCTCAAGTCGCTCATCGTACCTCCCATGGGTCGTCCACGCGCAGGGCGCGCCGCCTTACTCGAATTCCTGGGTCAACGCGGGGAACTGCCCGACTTCGTCCTTGAGCATGTGGTAGCAGTGCTCGTCCGCCGGGAACACGCCTCCCCTGACTTCCGACACGTACGCCTTCATCGCGTCCGTCACGACCTGGGCCACATTGCAATACTTCTTCACGAACTTGGGCGTGAAGGCCTGGAACTGCCCGATGATGTCGGAAACGATAATAAGCTGTCCGTCCGTTTCGGGTCCTGCCCCGATCCCGAACACGGGGATCGTCAGCTTCCTAGCAATGAATCCGGCCACTTCAGGAGGCACGGCCTCCAACAGCAGCATTTGGGCGCCGGCCTCTTGGATGGCCAGAGCGTCTTCGATCAATGCGCGAGCCGACGCGATCGTTCTCCCCTGCGCCTTGTGGCCTCCGAGTTGGCCCGAACTCTGCGGCGTCAGTCCGATGTGGCCGCAAACGACGATCCCTGCATCCAGGATGGCTTTGATTCTCGACACGACGCGCCGTCCGCCTTCCAGTTTCAGCGCATCCACACCCGCCTCCTTGAGGAAGCGGCCGGCATTGCGAACGGCGTCCTCATCGCTCACCTGGTAGCTCATGAACGGCATGTCACCGACGACAAACGTGTTGGGTGCGCCACGACGGACGGCTTCGCAGTGGACGATGCACTGGTCCATCGTCACGGGAACGGTCCCCTCGTACCCATACACGCACATGCCCAAGGAGTCACCGACAAGCAGCATGTCCATACCGGCCGCCTCGGCGAACTCTGCGGTGGGGTAGTCATACGCCGTCAGCCATGCGACCTTCTCCTTGTCAGCCTTCATCTTCTGGATGGTGTGGATACTGTGTTTCTTCTTGTCGGACACGAGTCCTCCTTCGATGAGCGTCGATTCGTTGATTCCGGAAAGGCTACAACGCTACTCCCATCTCCCGCAAGAGCTGGCTCAGAGCGCACAGCGGGAGCCCCATCACGTTCGTGTATTCACCCACGATCGACTCGACGAACGCGGCCGCCCTTCCTTGAATGGCATACGCGCCAGCCTTGTCGATGTACTCGCCCGTCTCGAGGTACTGCGCGATCTCGGCCTCCGGGACGTTGCGGAACCGCACCTGCGTCTCCACGCACGCCTCGCGGGCGACATTGCGCTCCGGATTCCAGAGATGCAGTCCCGTCATCACGCGATGCACACGTCCGGACAACGCGTGCAGCATCGCCTCTGCTTCTCGCCGCGATTCCGGCTTGCCCAGGACTTGCCCCTCGACGACGACAATCGTATCGGCGCCGAGAACCACCCCGTTTCCCTGGCCGCACACGGCATGTGCCTTTGCACGCGCCGACGCCACGGCTCGTTCGCAGGGAGGTCCAGTTCGTATCTCCTCCGCGTTGCTGGGGACGACGATGAAGTCGCGGGTGATTCTTGCCAGCAGAGCACTCCGGCGGGGTGATTGGGACGCAAGAATGATCGTCATGGTTTCATCCCCGGTGATCGTCCGGGCTGACGAAGCCGAAGTCAAATCGGCGAGATGAAGCTACGGGTAGTCAACGCCGGTGGTCGCGTAGTACACGGAGAGTGGCGCGCTGGCATCGACGCTCTTCGGGAACCGAATCACGCCCGCGGCAACGGTCCCGGCGTCAATTCGATCGACATGCAAGAAATCGTCGGTAAGTTCCACGAACGACGCCTTACTGAAGAAGACGAAGTTCGTGCCGTCTTGACGGAGGTAGAAGTTCCAGGCCGAGAACTCCGCGCCGTCAGGCGACACGGCCCAGACCATGACGGCGCCCGTACCGATGACATCATCCAGCGTAGTCAGAAGATCGTCGCCGAGGAGGCTTACGCGCACGGGCTCCTCCAGACGAACGAGGAACAGACGAAGTTCGTGTCCTCTCGGCTTGATGACCATCGTCCTCACCAGATCGGGCTCGAGCCCGAACAGCGCTGCCATCGCGTCGGACGAGAAGTCCTCACCCAACAGCAGCTGCTGCAACGCGTCCAACGTCTGCAGGGGGGCCACTTCGATCGGTTCGTGAGACGGGCTCGCAGCGCTCGGAGTCGACGGCGCACTCGGTGCGGCCACCGTCGAGGAGCCGATGTCGAACCCCGCACTCTGGCCTCCGTATTGAATCTCGAATGGCTGATCGGAGTCGATGAGGTCTCCCAGGATCAAGACACCCTCGCTCCCGGAGCCTTGCGACGGCCCGCTCGGATTCACTTCGAATCGCCCCGTGAGGAATCCCGGCGTGATCTCATCCCAAGCCTCCCAAGGCACACCGATAGTCACGCCGTTCTGACGCACCACAAGCTGCTGTGGGTCGAACGCGAACGAATCGACGACGCCATCCACGCTGGGATTGACGTAGAGCGCGTTCCTCCCCACATAGGGCAATAGGAGTCCCGCCAAGCGCGCCGAGATCCCGCTGTCGAACGTGCGTTCGTTGATGAACACAAAGGTGATCGTGAGTTCGGTACCGGCGACGTCGACCTTGACGAGATTGACCAGATCCGCATCCAGACCGGTTTCCTGAGCGAATTGGTCACGCGGATCCGCAATGACGCAAAGAGACACGGCCCACAAGAATAGGAGAGCACAGATTGCCGCCCTCCCCATCGTTGTCGTCCGTGTCACATCCATCACCCGATTCCACAGTGTCTTGCCCGGCTCCTAGCAGGGACCTCCACACCACCAGCCGGCGAACGCGAAGATCCAGAAGGCCCAGAAGAAGGCAAGGAGCATTCCGGTTGTGATCGTGATCGTAATAGGCATGGTCACACCTCCTTCTCTTCGCCACGATACCACGGGGTAGTGACAGTGACAAGGGCACAATCGCGAGAGCGCCGATTCGGACATCTGTCGACGCCACCGGCTTTCCCTGGGGATCACAACGGCCTGGTTGAGGGCGAGCGTTCCACTCGAATTCAGGCATGGAAGCAAGGGAGTTCGCATGGAGTCATGCCTTGAGCCTTCGGCGCGTGAGAAGCGCGCGCGGAGTTCATGTTTGCATCATTACAGACACGTGTCTCGGGCGACAACAAGGCGGGCTGCGCCGCAAGAGGCTGACAGCGCGCCCCGACTCGACTACCATCATCCTGTCATGGGTATGAACGATGGTGAGCCTCGAACGACCGCAAGGCTGGAGAAGCTGTTGGAGCAGCACGCCGATGTTATCGATCGGGTGATCGATCGGTACCGGTTGCCGCTTCACGTCGTGTTCCTCGAGCAGGTGGAGGACAATGCGTGCGGGTTCCGAGATGTATTGGATTCCGCATATCCGGCCAGCGTCGTCGCGTTCGCCGTCAAGTCGAATCCGTGTCGGGGCGCCGTTCGGGCGGCGGCCGCATCACAACTCGGCGCCGACGTCGCATCCGAGAATGAGCTGCGTCTGGCGCTGGAAGAGCGCATCCCGCCAGCGCGGATCGTCTGCAACGGCAACGCCAAGTCGACGGCGTACTTGTCGGACGCTCTGGAGGCCGGATGCCTCCTGGCCGTCGATAACCACGACGAACTGTCCGAGGTCCTGTCTCTGGCGGAAGCAGCCGGCCAGCCGGGGGACGTCCTCCTTCGATTCCGCGGTATGCCCTTGTCCGGATTGACGTCCGCCGATCAGACCACGGCAGCCGATTGGACCAAGTTCGGCTTCCACGTCGATGAGGCGCCCGATTTGTACGCGCTTCTCGCAGACCGAACGTCCGTCCGCTTCCGGGGCGTCTCGGCCCACATCGGAACCCAGATTGCCGAGCCGAGCGGGTACGAACGCCTCCTCGCGCATCTGCTGGCGCTGACGGAGGCGGCGCACGACGCCGGGCTCTCTCCGGACATCATCGACATCGGCGGAGGGTTCCCGGTCGCATTCCTTTCCGAGATGCAGTGGCAGGCGTTTCAGCACCGTCTTGCGGACCGACTCCGTGGCTCTCTCGACGATTCGGTGACGTGGAACGACCTTCCGATGGGCTACGCCCACGGAACCCCGCCCGATGCCCGGTGGCAAGACAAGGCCTACTGGTCTCCGCTCCCTCAATCCGAGATGCTCGCGCATGTTCTCCACCATCGATTCGCGGACGGCCGAACGTGTCTGGAGCGGCTGAGAGCGCTCGGAACGCCGACGCTGATCGTCGAGCCCGGACGTTCCCTGATGGCGTCTGCCGGCGTCACGATCGCCGAGGTTGCAGGGACCAAGACGGTCCTCGGCCATTGGGTGGTCTCCCTCGACATGGGAATCAACAATCACGGGACGAACCTCATCTCGCCGGACGTGTTCCCGGCCGCCGTCTGGCCTCGTCACGACGGCGACGAGCCGGTGGATGCGTTCTTGGCGGGCAGGCTCTGTTTCTCAGGCGACATGATCAGCAAAGCGAAGGTCTCGCTGAATCGCCGGCCGGAACGGGGCGAGCGGTTCGTCATCTTCCATACCGGCGCCTACGGAGCCGATCACTTCGCCTCGAATAGCTGCGGATTCCTTCGACCGGCGAAGGTGGCAATCCGAGCAGACGGCGTCGCTGAACTCTGGCGGCGACCGGAACGATTCGAAGAGATCTTCGGCCGGCCCGAAGATTCGCTCCTTAACGACTGATTCGCGACTTCTTGGTGTGCGGCTGGAATGCGATGAGGCTCCCGAACCACAGCTTCAACGTCGAGAGAATCGTGAGCAAGGCGAACTTCCACTCCGAGCCCGCGGGCCAAGAGACCGCGTCCATTCCGAGAAGCTCGTCAGACCGCTCGGGCTCGTAGGACACGCCCCGAATGACGACGATCGGCGTCTTCTCGATTGTCTGTCCCATCACAAGCCCCGCCATCCCAGCGATGGAATCGATGACCAAATCGACCCCTCCGGCACGCGGAACCCCGAACAAATCAGGATGGAACGTCTCGCGTGTCACCGGATCGATGCCGGAGTAGCCGATCGCAATGTCCTGCGATCCCAGCCGGCCGATGCTGGTGGCCGTATCAGTCAAGATCACGGCCACATCCGCGTTCAGGCGTGTACGAATTCCTCCCCGGATCTCTCCGGCAAGGCGAGACGGATCCTCGGGCAGCAGCGTGACGTAGTCGCCGGGTGAGTTCGTATGATCGATCCCCGCTTCGTCCAGATAGGTCGCGAACTTGCGGACAACGAATGTGGACGCGTTGTTGACCTCGTATCCGCGCAGCATCGCATCCGGATCACCGGTTCGCCGTTCCATCATCTCCCGAAGCGCGGGGATACGGATGAGCTTCTGCATCGGGACGACGACGAGGACCTTGCCCTGCTCAAGCACGAGCTGGATCTTCCGAGGATCTCGGCGGTACAACCAACCCAGGATTCTGGCTTTGCGCGTCGGCGCGACGTCCGACAGCCGCACCAATCCGCCGTCGAGAAACGCAGCGACCTTGGAGCTGATGGCGACGACGTCGTGGTCACGAACTTCTACTCCCGATGCCTGTAGCGCCCGGACAATGAACGTCCCACTGTCCAGCCCCTCCACGTCCTCGGGCCGGATGGCTTCCGCCACGCTCACGGGGAAGAACCGAACTTCACTGGCAATGAACGGCATACAACCTCGTCCTCTCTCCGCAGTGCATGGGAGGGATTATAGCCTGCAGCCGGTTGCAGGCTAGTCGCACTCCGAAGGAAGCGGCTCCGGCGTCTTCGGGTCGCCCGTTCGGATCCACTGCGCCAACACGAGGGACACGATCGCAATGCCGACGCCTACCAGGAACGGCACTTTTCTCCCGAAGACGACCCAGATTGTTCCCCCAACGACGGGAACGATGACGGCAGAGATGTGGTTGATCGTGTCCTGAATCGACATCGTGGCCGTCAGTTCCTCCGGCGAGACGGCGATCTTCTGCAAGTAGGTGGGCATTCCCAAGTTGAACCCGAAGAGCACGTTGTCCAGGACAAACAGGATGCACAATACGGGGAGACCGCCTACGTAGGCATACCCCAGGAAGACGGGAATGAGCGCTGCGAATGCAAGCGACAGAACGAGGCGTTCTCCGAATCGGGAGACGAGCTTGCCCACTTTCTGGAGGACATAGACGTTCACAAGGCTGTTGATCAGGAGCAGAAGAGACATCGTCCTGACATCGATTCCGAACGCTTCGACAAGCAGGAATGGCGCGAACGTCGTGAAGATGTGCCTCCGGCTTCCCATCAAGAACGTCAGCACGTAGAACAGCCAGTACCGCTTCCTCAGCTTGACCTTGCGCCGCTGAGGGAGGCTGTGTCCGCCTCGACCGACGATGAACAAGACAACTCCGCCCACAGCGACGATCGCGCCGATGATCAGGAACATCATCTCGTACCCGATGCGCTCGACGAATAGGTAGACGGCGCCCGTCGCCAGCACCGCGGCGATCGCGCCGAGGCTCCGCAGTTGCCCTATGACTTTCGGGGCTTCCGCGTGTTCCAGACTCATCAGAATCAGGCCGTTGTTTCCCGGATTGAAGTAGTGGAATCCGAGACTCATCACAAGCGTGGCCACGAGGAGAACCGACATGGTGGTCGCTTGCCCGGTCAGCATGATGCCGGCGCCCAGAAGGACCAAGCTCACCGCCATGATCCGCATCTCTTTGAAGAGAAGTGCGAGGAAGGCTACGACGAATGCAAGCAGTCCGGGAAGTTCGCGGACGGATTGAATCCATCCGATGGCATCGGCCCCGACGCCCACCTTCTCTACGGCGAAATTGTTGAACAACGCACGCCACACGTTGTGTCCGAACGCCTGCAGGAGATTGGCGACCAACAGGAAGAGGAGCAGGTGTTTGTTCTGACGGTACAGCTCCTTCATCGCCCCCCCTAGTCCAGCGAGTCGAAAGTGTACCCTGGTACCCTCGGGCCTTCGAGAGTCAGGCACCGCCTGACGAGTCTGCACTCTCTGCATACGCGCAGGCTCCGACAATGGCCTCCAGGTCGGATCGGTGACGTTCGATTTCCTGGAACAGCCGGAAGTGCCGGATGGACCGATCCAGGTTCTCCCCCGGTCGGTTCGTCTTGAAGTAGGCGTCGCCAGATAGGTAGTCAGCCAGGAAGCGGGCACCCAGCTCCAACGTGATCGACCTCAATGCAGCGATCACGTTTGCCGTCTCGCGCTCCGTCGGGCGCGGCGCAAGCTCGGCGAGAAAGCCGCCCACGATCTCTCCGACAAGACGGAGTTCCGTCGGTGTGAACCCGTTGCTGGGCACGTCGGTGCGTACCAGCGCCTCGCGGATGCAGTCTCCCACGTCATGGAGGAAGAGTCCCGGCATGACCGTGTCCAGGTCGATGACGCAGACTGCTTTGCCCGTATCTGCGTCGAGGAGCACGTTGGTCAGCTTCGTGTCGCCATGGATGGTTCGCAGTCGGACGCTTCCGCCACGTTGCAAGGCTTGCAGGTACAGCGCATCGTCGGTTCTCGATTCGATGAACTCGATCTCGCTGCGAGCATGCTCGGCCCGCCCCAATCGATCCTCCTCGGCCGCGCCCTTCAGCCAGTCCAGGTAGCGCGCCGTGTCGCGGTATCCGGGCAGTGCTGTTGCCAGCCGTACTGGGTTGAGGTCCGAGAGATCGCTCAGGAACCGCCCGAATGCCCTCCCGATTTGCCGAGCGATCCTGGCGTTATCGGCTTGGTGAACGATCCTTGTCTTCTCCACGTACCGGAGCATCCGCCACGCGTCGCCGTCCGATTTCAGCCACGAGGCTCCATCTCGTGTGCGCACCAGGCTTACGACGTCGCGATGCGGATCGCGTCCCGATTGGGCCGCCCGTTCCTCCAGGAAGGAGACAACGAGCTCGATGTTCCTCATCAAGGCGGCGGGGTCGGCGAACACACGTTGGTTGATTCGCTGGAGAATGAAGCGGCTCGATCGGTCGTGGCCGGCGTCGGATGTGACAATGAATGTGTCGTGAATGAGCCCTTCGTCGTGGCGCTCCACCCGAGTCACTCGTCCAGGCAAATCGAACGCGTAGGCTGCCTGTCTCGCACCCTCGACGAGCGTCACAAGTCCAATCCCCACAGGTTCCCCGGGTAGACCTCGCTTCGCACGAGCTTGCGTATCTCCTCGCGAACGTACTCGATGTCTTCCCGGAACGTAACCCCCATCCACGGTTCGTCCGTCCGCAGGACATGGACGATCGCGCCGCGCTCGTTCATGGCGGCACCCACGGCGGCCGGGAGGAAGAATTCGTCGGAGCCAAGATCCGTGATCGACGATCGAAGAAACTCCGAGAAGCCCCTCTCCAGTGCCGTCATGAATTCAGCCGGGAACGCCCACATGTTCATCGAGGCAATTGCATCCGTCGGCAGTTCGTGCGATGTGTCGGCTTTGTCCCAGAAGCTGACGCGTCCATCCAGCATGCCCACCTTGGGGTACTCCTGGATCCCGAGCAGCAGGTCCTCTTCGCTCACTCGGCAGACGCTGCGCGAGACGGTTCCGTGACTGGACAGCGTCTTTCCCAGCGGGAAGCCGACCAGTCCGTAGGAGTCGGCCCGTCGACTCCGATTCGTGAGGAATCGTGCCAGCAGACGGTACGAGTCACGACCGTAGAAGTCGTCCGCATTGATCACGGCAAACGGTCCATCTACGACACGGCGGCAGCTCCACACGGCGTGTCCCGTCCCCCAAGGTGCTTCCCGAGGTGCATCCGCCGAGAATCCTTCGGGCAGGTCGGTCAACGACTGGGGCACAAACGCCAGATCGCAGCGGGCGGCAAGCTTTCGTGAGAACGCTTTCTGCATAGACGGCGCCTGGCTTTCACGGATGACGAACACGATGCGGCTGAAGCCATTGACTAGCGCGTCGTAG
>CAZXQL010000039.1:0-13091 GCA_964643395.1 uncultured Thermotogae bacterium | reverse complement strand
ACGACATCGCAGAAGCCGTTCGTGGTGCGAAGGTGATCGTGAATCCAATCCCGTACTTTGTGTGCGAGGAGTATGCGCGGCTTGTTGCGCCGCATCTCGAGGAAGGCCAAGTCATCATCTACCTCGGGAAGGGTGGCGCATCGCTCACATGGGCCAAGGTGCTGCGGGAGATGGGCATCGACAAGAGAGTCTATCTTGCCGACTGCAATACCCTGCCGTATGGAACATCCCGCAAAGGGGACGCGCAGGTTCGATTGGAGAACCGCACTCAGAATCTGATCATCGCGACCTTCCCCGGCAAGGACATCGATCAAGTCATCAAGGTCGCCGAGGAACTGTACCCCGCGGAGCACGGCTATACCCTTCGAGCGGGGCAGAACGCGATCGACAGCATTTTGGTGGACTACAACGCGATTACGCACACCCCCCCGATGATCTGCAACGCAGCCAAGATCGAGCTGGGGACTCCAGGGTTCTGCCTGTTCGGCAAGGCGGAGAACACGCCTGCAGTCGTGCGGATCATCGAAAAAGTCGACCGCGAGCGCATGGCCATCGGCGAAAAGCTGGGTATGAAGCAGTACACGCTGGAAGAAGAAATCCTGATGGTGAAGTGGAATCCCAACGGTGAGGACTACGTCCTTCCACTCTACGACGCCATCCATACGCCGTTTCTCGAGGTGTGCGAAGGTCCGTTCAGCTTGGATGTTCGGCATCTGACCGAAGACATCCCCTACGGGCTCGTGACCTTCTCCTCGCTCGGCAGGTTGCTAGGCGTTCCGACACCGTATACAGATGCAATCATCACGATGTCTGAGGGACTCCTGGATCGAGACTTTCGGGGAATCGGGCGGACGATCGAAGATCTCGGGCTTGAGCCGGATTGGTCCATCGATGAGATCAAGACTTACCTACACGAAGGCAGGAGGCCGTAATGGAAGATCTCAAGGGGAAATCCATCAGTGGAATCACTGACGTCAACAAAGAGCAAATCGAGATGATTCTTGAGGTCTCCAGGGACTTGAAAAAGGAACTGAAACAAGGCAAACCCCACCGTCTCCTGGAAGGCAAGAGCCTGGGAGGCATTTTCGAGTCACCCTCCACGCGAACGAGCGTCTCGTTCGAAACGGCCATGATGCAACTGGGCGGTCACATGCTGTGGCTCGACCAGAACCGCCTCTGGGTTGGTGAAGCTGCCGAAGAGGATTGGCGGGACACGATCAAGACGCTCAGTCGCTATCTCGACGGGATTGCGTACCGGGCAATTCGGCGCGAACGCGTTGATTCGGCGGTGGAGTACGCCGACATCCCAGTGATCAATGCTTCCTGCCCGGTTGAACACCCGTGTCAAGCGTTTGCCGATGTGCTGACCATGCAGGAAAAGAAAGGGCCCGTGAAGAATCTCAAGGTCGCCTTCTGCTGGGGATATCGCTCGGCGAACCCTCCTGCCGGGCTTGTGAACTCGACGATGCTGATGGCAGGGAAGCTCGGATTCACGCTGAGCATTGCTTGTCCGGAGGGCTTCGACCCAGACGAGCGAATCAAGGGTTTGGCGCAGCAATCGGCAGCGATGTCCGGCGGCAGCATCGAGATCGTTCGGTCCTACGAAGAGGCTGTCAAGGATGCCGACTTCATCAACGTGTACTCATGGGTATCGCCCGACGTGTTTGCACGCGGGCTGGAAACCCATTTCCAGGGCGATCCTGAGTTCGTCGAGCAGAAGGCGAAGCTGAAGGATCAATGGATGATCGACCAGGCCGTCGTCAACCGGGCCAAGAAGGACGTCAACGTCATGCACTGCATGCCGATCTCGAGGAATACGGAAGTGACGGATGAAGTGCTCAACTCGGACAAATCGATCATCTTCGACGAAGCGGAAAACCGACTTCACACAGAGAAAGCGATGCTCGCCCTAACGATGGGTGGCTACCGCTAGACGACACCAGGGGAGCATCAGGAGGCAAGAAATGGCGGATGCTGAACGGATCTACGAGATGATGAAGGAGAGCATCGAGAACTACGACAGTGAAGCTGCTGTCACGGCGGCTGAGGAGGCCGTCGCAGCGGGTCTCGATCTGGTGGAAGCGGTTGAGAAAGGGTTCGCGGACCCGATTCGGGAGCTCGGAGAGGCGTTTGATCGGATGGAGATCTTCCTCCCGGAACTCACGCTTGGGGCGGACGCGATGAAGGCTGGCGTAGCTGTTCTCGAGAAGGCCTTGGAAGAGCAGGGCGGCAAGCTCGAGAAGAAGGCGACCATCGTGATCGGAACTGTGGAGGGCGACATTCACGACATCGGGAAGAGCGTTGTCGCCACGTTGCTCCAGGCGAATGGATATGAGGTCTATGACCTCGGCGTCGAGATTCCCGCCCAGCGAATCATCGATGCAGCCGAGTCCCACGATGCCGACGTCATTGCCCTGTCCGCGTTGCTCTCCACCACCATGCTCTATCAGCGTGATGTGATCCAGCTCCTCACGAACAAGGGAACCCGAGACAAGTACTTCGTACTAGTGGGAGGAGCTCCTGTGACCCAGGCATGGGCGGACGAGATTGGCGCAGACGGATTCGCGCGCGATGCGTTTGAGGCCGTCCAGCTACTGGACGCCAAGCTAGGAGGACAGCACTCGTGAATTTCAGGGAGATCGCGAAGCGGTGCGAAAGCGGCCCGTTGACGGAGGCGAAAGACTTCCTGATGAAGTCGGTGGCAGCCAACGCCACGCGACTCACGAAGGAGTACGAGATCACCTGGGACGGGAAGGCGTTCGTCAATCTCGACGATGACATGGCGGACCGTTGTTTCCAGGCGGGCCGCGAGCTGTTCATCAAGACGGGTCTGTTCAGCATGAACACAAGCCGCGTCGCGGAGTTTTCCGAGAGCGAAGTCGACGATGCCCTTCGCTTCGCCAGGCCGCAGATCCACATGGGAGCAGGCAAGGATCGGGTTACGATCCATCACAGGCAGGTGGAAGACCCGCGGAAGCCATTCATCTTCTGCGGACCGTTCAATGCCAACGTCCATGAGGACATGTTTGTGAGGCTCAACGAAGTCTTTAGTCGCGAGAAGATCGTGGATTGCCTCTTCTTCCCCGGCTATCTGAACAGAGTCGACGGGCGGCTCATTCGCCCCACCTCGGCTCTGGCGACCCAGATGGCCATTCTGTACGGCCAATGGGCGCGTGAAGCGGTGCGCCGCGGCGGGCGGCCCGGAATGCCGATTGCCGGACACGCCGTGATGGCACCTGGTGAAATTGCCTGCACCAACGAGGATTGGGGGCTTCGGTCAACCGATCCGCGCGCCATGGTGCTGATCTCCGAACTCCAGGTCGATGACGTCACGATGACGCGCCTCGCGTACTACCGCGCGTACGGATGCCCGATCTACATGTCATTCACTCCGCTCGTCGGAGGGTATGGGGGAAACGTTGCTGGAACGGCTGTCACGGCGGTCGCCTCGTTCATTGCCTCCATCGTGCTCGGCGGTGAGATCGTCCACATCGGTCCACAGCACATGAAGTACAAACAGCAGACCAATCAGCACTCGTTGTTCTTGTCGAGCTTGGCGAACCAAGCCGTGGCGCGGAACAGCAATATCATCGCGACCACGAGCCACACCACATCCGGGCGTCCGGGTTCGGCCCAGTACGCTCATGAATTCTCCGCGCTGGCTCTGACTTCGGTGACCAGCGGAAGCAACGTGAGCGGGCCCAGACCCGCGGAACCACTCGGGAACAACAACGTCAGTCCACTGATGGGCAAGCTGTTTGCAGAGGTTGCCCATGCGGCGGCAGGCATGACACGAGACGCCGCGACGCCGATTGTCGAAGCGTTGTACGCGAAGTACAGGGACAACCTCGACTTGGAGAACGCACCCAAAGGACAGCCGTTCGAAGAGCTCTACGACCTGAGCACGCTCACGCCGACCCCGGAACATCAGGCAGTCTACGACCAGGTCAAAGAGGAACTCATCAAGCTCGGCGTTCCGTTGGTTTGATTGCGAAGGAGGAGTCGCTTTGAGATACCAACCATCCCTCAAGGTTCTCAGTGACGATCAGATCTATCGGATTCATCAGGCAGCGCTTGAGATGCTGATGAACCCTGGTGTGCTGGTCAAATCTGGAGACGCCCGCAGGCTGCTGGCGCAAGCAGGGGCGCATGTTGACGACGAGACGATGATCTGCCGGATTCCCGGCTACATCGTGGAAGAGTGCTTGCGGAGAGCCCCGGCGTCGTTCATGGTGTATGCGCGCGATTCGGCCAACGATGTTCACGTGTCTACAACCAGCGTGCACATTGAGCCGATGATCGGCCGCATCAAGTGCTACGACTATGCAAGCGGTGAGGCGCGTCCGACCAACCGCAAGGATGTAGGCGATCTGGTCAAGATCGCGGACGCGATGCCGAACTACCATCTGCTCCACTCCGGCGCCATCATGCCCCAGATCGACGGGGTTCCGATTCGCGCGACGCACGTTCACGGCTACCTCGAGTCCATCAAGAACTCGAGCAAGCCGATCAAGGCGACGTCTCGAGAGCGGATCATGGCTGAGGACTGCCTCAAGATGGTCGCCGTGGTCGCAGGCGGCGAGGACGAACTCAGGCGGAAGCCGTGCACGTTCACGACGGACAACCCGGTCGCGCCACTGCATCACGATGCGGATCAAATGGATGGGGCGTTGCTGTACGCGAAGTACGGGATTCCGATCGACGTCACGTCCGAGCCGCAAGCCGGCGCCACAAGTCCTGTGACGATCGCAGGCCTACTGGCACAACAAACGGCGGATGTGATCAGCGGCATCACAATCCTGCAGTTGGCGAATCCAGGGAACCCCGTATGGTACGGAACTTGCGGTTCGATCATGGACATGCGCGTGGGCCGAATCGCGATTGGCGCCATCGAGATGGGGCTCATCAACGTCGCGAGTGCTCAAATCGCCCACTTCTACGATATTCCCTGTCGCGGCACCGCCTCGGCGACCGACTCGAAGGACTTGGATTTTCAAGCAGGGTACGAGAAGACGGCCGTGATGACCATGGCCGTCCTAGGCGGTGTCAACAAGATCTTCTATCCGGGCACCATGGAAGGTGCGTTGACCGTGAGCAAAGAGGGCCTGGTTCTGGACAACGAAATCGCTGGAGCCATCTACCGTGTCCTTGAAGGCGTCGATGTCATCGATGACACCCTGGGCGTGGGGCTTGCGCAAACTGTCGGCCCCGGAGGGCACTATCTGAACCAACGGCACACCCTGCAATTCATCCGCCAAGAGCACTTTCTGCCGTCGTTGGCAGATCGTCAACTCCGCGAACGATGGGAAGCCTCGGGCAAGAAGAACATGGTGGACAAGGCGCACGACAGGGTCGAGGAGATTCTGGCCGAGCATCAAGTAGCCCCGCTGCCGGGGGGCGTAGAAGAAGAACTCAATCGGATCGTACGCGAAGTCGAGGAACGAGAGGAGAAGCGGTCGTGAAGGACATCGATTTCCTGTACCTGAACCAGCGAGACGTGATTGCTACCGGCGCGAATATGGCCATGGCCATCGAGGCGGTCGAAGATGCGTTCCGACATCACATGGCGGGAAAGACGATCCTGCCGCACAAGACTGTCGTCGATCTCGGCGAGATCGAGCGAGGACGTGGCAACGCGATGCCCGGCTATGTGGGTGGAGAGTATGAAGCGCTCGGCATCAAATGGATCGCCGGGTTCCCGCAGAATCCACGAAAGCATGGTCTCCCGAGAGCGACCGGCTTCTTCATCCTCAATGACTCCTGGACCGGGGTTCCGTTGGCCGTCATGGATTGCACGTGGCTCTCCGCGCTTCGGACGGGGGCCGTCACCGGCGTAGGGGCGAAGTACCTCGCCCGGAAGGATTCCGAATCGGTCGCCATCATCGGCGCGGGAGTCCAGGGGCGAACTCAGCTGGAGGCTCTCCTCACGGTTCTCCCGGGCATACGCACCGTGCGGGCGTTCGACATCAACAAGGAGACGGCGGAGCGATTCGCCGAGGATATGAGCGACGCCTACGGCATCGATGTCTCGGCCGTCGACGCCGCAGAGCATGCCGTTGTCGGCGCCGACATCATCGTCACCGTAACGGTGGCCAATGAGCCGATCGTGAAGGACGCATGGTTGAAGCGAGGTAGCTACTTCTCCGCGGTGGGATCGTACCAAGAAGAGGAGTTCGAAGCCGTCCTCAACTCCGACCTGATCGTGGTCGATGACGTCGAGACCGTCGAACACCGTGGGACGCCGGTGATTGCGCTCATGCTGGCGGATCAGCGTATCGCGAGAGATCGAGTCCTTGAACTGGGGCCCATGATCACGGGCGCTGTGCCGGGGCGGACGAACGACGACCAACGGGTCTTCTTCTCTCCGATCGGCATGGGCATCCATGACATCTGCCTCTGCCACAAGGTCTACCTGGCCGCGAAGGAGAAGGGCGTCGGGACAACGCTCGGGCTCTTCGGAACGGAGTGAGGTTGGAAGCATGAAGTTCACGATCGATGTCGAGAAATGCACCGAATGCAAACGATGCATGATCGCATGCTCGTTGGCCAAGACCGGCGGCGTGCGGATGCGAAGCGCGCGGATCGACATCCAACCCGATTGGCCCGAGATGCCTGAGATTCGAGTGTGCCGATTCGAGGATTGCCCTGGGCATCCGTGCATCGGCTCATGCCCAGTGTCGGCGATCAGCGAGTCGGACGGCTACATCCTCATCGATGCCGAGACGTGCATCGGCTGTGGAAGTTGTGTTGCTGTCTGTCCGTTCCATGCCATCCGAATCGAGAACGGGATCGCTTTCAAGTGCGATTTCTGCGGAGGGGATCCCCAGTGTGTGAAGGAATGCGTGACCGGCGCGTTGCGAAACGGGGAGGTGGCGCATTGAGCGGCAGCCTATTCGACCGAATGCTCCGAATCGACGTTGGAGAAAGGCAGTCCTCCGTGTGGCCGGTGCCGGATGACGTTCGTGCGTATCTCGGGGGAATCGGCTATGGCGTGAAGATCGCGAGTGACGAAATCGACCCGACGATCGATCCCCTATCGCCTGAGAACAAGATCGTACTGTCTGTGGGACCGCTGACCGGGACGGCGGCGCCCATGCATGCCCAATCCTGCATCGTGACGAAGTCTCCTCTGACCGGGACGATCTTGAATTCCTACGCCGGAGGGTTTCTCGGACCTGAGATCAAGTTCTGCGGCTTGGACGGAATCATCCTCGAGGGGGCGGGAAAGGAGTGGAGCATCGTCCTTGTCGACGACCAGAGCGTTCGCTTTGAGTCGGCCGAGGACATCGTCGGCAAGACCACTGAAGAAGCCGAAGCCTACGTCAAGGAGACCTACGGCCCCGACTACCGCACGATCTCGATCGGCCCTGCTGGCGAGCGTGGCGTGGCGATGGCCAGCGTGTTCTCGGAGACGAGGGCATTCGGCCGAGGCGGAGCCGGCGCGGTGCTGGGATCGAAGAGGATCAAGGCCATCGGCGTTCGGGGAACCCAAAGCGTCACGACGGCGGATCCGCGCCTGTTCAGCACGCTTGTGGCGAAGAACATGGATCTTCTCCGTGGTGCACGTGCCGAGGAGTACGGCTTGGTGGGAATCTTCTCGAGGTACGGCACAGGGGGCGGCATGCAGCTGGTCCAGGGGCATGGGGCGCTTCCGACCCAGAACCATACGTATGGCAGCTTCGAGAACGCCGAGAAGATCGATGGTCCGTATTTCGAAGACAATCTCTACACTCGCAGGATCGCATGCTTCGGATGCCCGATCCATTGTGGGAGGGTTCACAAGTTCGCCGGTGCCGACGGCGGCCAACTGTGGGGCCGAGGACCGGAGTACGAGACGATGTTCTCGCTCGGATCCAATGTCCTGAACGGTGATGCCGAGGCGCTTGCCGAGGCGAACCGGTTGACGGAGCAGTATGGAGTTGACAGCCTCACGACCGGCGTCACCGTTGCCTGGGCGCTCGAGATGGCCGAAGCCGGGAAGCTGAGTGAACCGGGATTGGATCTGCAGTTTGGAAGCACAGATGCTGTGCTGGGTCTCATTCATCGGATCGGAATGCGCCAGGGAATTGGGGACATGCTGGCGAAGGGACCGAGAGAAGCGGCTCGCGACCTGGGCGCGGACACTTTGGGGAGCGCCATGCAGGTGAAGAACTCGGGGTTCGCCGCCTGGATGCCGAGGCGGATGAAGGGAACGGGACTGGCGTACGCAACCTCGAATCGAGGGGCCTGTCACAAGCGGGCGCCGATCGGGGCCGAGATTGCCGGTGCTCTCGACATGGATAGCTATGAAGGCAAGGCGGCTGTAGTTATCGAGACACAGAATACGGTGAATGCGGTCTTCACACTGATCAGTTGTCGGTTCCACGAATTCGTCACCGACCACGAGGCCTACCCGGAGCTTGTTGGTGCTGCGACCGGACGGGCCATGGATTGGAATGAGATGGTCACCTTGGGCGAGCGGATTTGGAATCTCGAGAAGCTGTTCAATCTGAAGGCAGGCCTAACCCGCGAGGATGATCGGCTGCCCGGGAGGTGCTTCGAACCTGTCCTCGGAGCCACCTCGCAATCTGCGGTCATGGACGAGAAGAAGTTCGAGGGCATGCTCGACGAGTATTACCGGCTCAGGGGTTGGGATTTGGCAGGCGTGCCGGAGAGAAGGAAGCTGGACGAACTCGGCATCGCGGACTACGGCGTGTAGTCGCGAGACATGAGCGCGGGAGAAGAGTAAAGAGGAGAGTGGATGGAATACCTGAGACCGAGCAGCGTCGGTGAGGCGATTGACGTGCTGGAGTCTTCACGGGGGACGATTCTGGCTGGCGGCACGGACTTGTGCGTGTACATGGCGGAGGGCTTCACGCAGCCCGAAACGCTGATCGATATCACCGGCATCGAATCCATGCGGACAGTCGAGAACACTCAGAATGACCTCGGGGAGAGCGTGATTCGGATCGGCGCGTGCACGACGATTGCCGTGATTGCGTCTTCGGAAACGCTTCCGACCTGTCTGCGCCAGGGGGCGCAGGCGCTGGGCTCCCCTCAGATTCGGAACCTGGGTACGATTGGCGGCAACATCTGCAACGCTTCACCCTGCGGCGATACGTTGACCCCACTGCTTAGTCTCGACGCGCAGTTCGTCCTTCGTTCCGGCCGCGGAATACGTCGGATTGACTGTGGAGCGTTCTTCACGGGACCGAAGAAGACCGCCCTAGAGACCGGCGAAATACTTGAGTTCGTCGAGGTTCCTGCCGTGGCCTGCAAGAAGAGATCGGCGTTCCGGATGATCGGCAACCGGAAGGGACAAGCCATCTCGCAGGTCAATGCCGCGGTCAGCCTGACGTTTGCTGATGGGAAGATTTCGGATGTTCGCGTGGCGGTGGGGAGTGTGGCTCCGATCCCTCTGCGCCTGGAGAGACTCGAGCAACTTCTTGCTGGAAAGCGCATCGGGGATTTGGATCTGACGACGATTCGAGAGCGTGTCCTGGAAGGAATTCGCCCGATCGATGATGTTCGCTCCAGCGCTGGGTACAGACGTGACGCCACCGTTGCGTTGGTCTTCGATGCCTTGACGGAATGTGTCGATCGGGATGCAGTGAAGGGCGAAGGAGCGGACGCATGCTGATTCGATTCACCTGCAATGGAGAAGCGGTAGAACTGGAAGCCTCGCCCGAGTCGCGTGTGATCGACGTACTGCGAAACGAACTCGGGCTCACAGGCACCAAAGAAGGATGCGGCCGAGGCGAGTGCGGCGCATGCACGATCCTTCTGGACAGCAAGCCGGTGAACTCGTGTCTTCTGCTCGCAGGGAAACTCGCGGGGCGAGAGGTCATCACGATTGAAGGGCTGACTGGAAAGGATGGGGCGCTGCATCCGATCCAGGAAGCGTTCCTCGACAAGGGGGCCGTACAGTGTGGGTTCTGTACGCCGGGAATGGTCCTCAGCACGAAAGCGCTGCTGGACGAGAATACGGCACCGAGGATCGACGAGGTCGAAGAAGCGCTTAGTGGGAATCTCTGTCGATGTACCGGGTACGGGAAGATTGTCGAAGCAGTCCTCGATGCCAGCAGGCGGCTGACGCAGGGAAGCGATCACAGTGGGGAGTGACATGAAAGTCATCGGCGAACGCGTGAGAAAGGTCGACGGGCTCGAACTGGTTACCGGTCAGGCGAAATTCACCGGTGACTATCGATTTCCCGGCATGGTTCATGGCGCCGTGAAACGGGCAGGAGTCCCTGCTGGACGCATCATCGGCATCGACGTCGAGCGTGCACGGAACACGCCCGGCGTGATGGCCATATTGACGGCGGAGGATATCCCAGGTCCCAATCTGATCGGCGTACTCCCCCCATTTGACCAGCCATTACTGGCGGTGGACGAGATTCGCTATGCCGGCGAATCGGTCGTTCTGGTGATTGCGCAGACCGCGGAGATCGCACGCAAGGCCGCCGGCTTGGTTTCGATTGAGATCGACCGCTATGGGCCGATCCTTTCCATCGACGAGGCGCTCGCGCCGGATGCGCGAAAAATCCACGAGAACGGCAATGTCACCTTCGCGAGGAAATTGATCAAGGGCGATGCCGAGGCCGCGTTCCAGCAAGCCGATGTCATCGTTGAGGGTGTCTACGAGACGTCCAACCAGGATCACGCCTACCTGGAGCCGGAGTCGGTGTGTGCAGTGCCCGGGCGGAGATTCACGCTGTACGCGTCCTGTCAATCTCCGTTCCACCTTCGCGGCCACGTCGCATCGAACCTGAACGTGCCGGCGACCCGAGTCAAGGTTGTGCAGGCGAGCACCGGCGGTTCGTTCGGTGGAAAGGACGACGTGGCCACTGAGATGGGGGCGCTTGCTTGTATCGCAGCCCAACGGCTGAACCGGCCGGTGATGATGGTCCACGAACGGGCGGAATCGATCATTGGATCGAACCTTCGCCACGCCGCGCGTATCCACAGCAGGACTGGTGCGCGACAGGATGGCACGATCATCGCGCGCGAGATCAAGATCGAGCTTGACGGCGGTGCCTATGCTTCCGAGAGTCCGTTTGTCACGATGAAGACGCTGATCCACGCGGCAGGACCGTACAACATCGAGAACGTCGTAGTAGAGAGCACGTCCGTCTACACGAACAAGACTTACTGCGGTGCGTTCCGAGGGTTTGGCGTGCCGCAGGTGACTTTCGCGACGGAAGTCCAGATTGACGAGCTTGCGGATAGGCTGCGAATCGATCGGCTGGAGATCCGGCGCATCAACGGGCTGCGGGCAGGCGATGCCAACGCTACCGGCCAGGTGTACGATGCATCGGTCGGACTGCAACAGACGATCGAGCACATCGCCTCGCAGCCCGGACCGCAGAGTCCCAGAGAAGGGAACGCATCGGATCGCTATCTCTACGGGACTGGGTACGCCTGCGTGGCGCAAGGGATCTCGAACGGAGCGGAGGGAATTGACGTCACCGGTGCATCGGTGCAGATGAGTCAGGACGGTTCGGTCCTTGTGGGAATTGGACTGACCGAACTGGGGCAAGGCTCGCGGACGGTATGGGCGCAAATTGCCGCAGAGGCTCTTGGTGTAGACATCGATAACGTCAGCGTCCGTCTTGTGGACACGGACGGCGTACACGACTCGGGACCGACCGTCGCGTCCCGTAGTACTACCGTCGGAGGCATGGCAGTGTTGAAGGCTGCGAGAGAAGTGAAGAAGTCGCTCCTCGCCATGGCCGGACTCATGATGCACACGGATGCGGAGAACATCGAGCTTCGTGACGGGTTCGCGATTCTCAAGATGGATGACTCCGCGAGAATCCCGATTCCGGATGTGGCGACCGCTGCGTACTGGACAGGATTCCCGCTGATGAATCTCGCCTTCTCCAAGGCCCCGGATGCGAACTTCGACCATGAAACGCATCAAGGCGACGTGTACATCGCCTACAACTACGGGACCCACCGGATGGATGTTCGAGTGGACAAGCTGACGGGAGAGGTTAGAGTGCTAAACCACCTTGCCGCCCACGATGTGGGTAGGGTCATCAACCCACTCGGCCTCGAGGGACAGATCGAAGGTGCGTCTCTGATCGGCTTCGGGCTTGCACACATGGAGAAGATCAAATACGCCGACGGGATCATCCAGAATCCCAACTTCGCCGACTATGCCGTGCCCTCGATCAAGGATCGGATCCCCACGGTCAGCATCGCAGTAGAAGATCACAATCCGACCGGACCATATGGCGCCAAAGGAGCGGGAGAACCACCGGTTGCGGCGGCATGTGCTGTGTTCGCCAACGCCATTGCTGATGCAGTCGGATCAAGATTCGCGAAGTTGCCCATTACGCGGCAAGACATACTCGAAGCACTGAAACGGGGGAACCATGGTTGATCTGCTCATCAAGAACGCACTGGTCGCCACCTGCCATCCGAACGTGCTTGCGGGTGACATCCATTCGCCTGGAGCAGTCGCGATTCAGGGCGGACGCATCCTGGAGATCGGCCCATCTGCGCAACTCGAGAACCGCTATGCCGATGCCGCGAGAATCATTGACGGCACCGGGCGCATCGCCATGCCCGGATTCATCATGACCCACACTCACATGCCGTACGTTCTTGGGCACAATCAACCGGTGGACGTATCCCAGCTGCGAAGCTTCTGGGACATGCTTCAGAAGATGGGCTGGGAGTGGCTGGAAGACATTACAACAGTGGACGGGATTCTGGCGGGGACGCAGTACGCTTCGCTCAAGATGCTGAAGAGCGGGACCACAACTGTGTGCGACCTTGTCGAAGCGCCCAACGCCCACCCGGGTCCGCTGGACGCATCCGTGCGGGCGATCACGGAGACGGGAATCCGCGCGCAAATTGGGTATGAGGTCACCGAGCGCGTCCCCGGGGTTTCGATCGCGGAACGACTGGATCCCAGCTATGCGGAGAGAGGATTCGAGGAGAACGTCCGGTTGTTGGAGTCCCTAAGTAGTTCGAATGGCTCGGACGGTCGAATCCAAGGCAGACTCGGCGTCCATACTGCGTACACCAACTCGCCTGACACGCTTGCCCGTGCTCGCCAGATTGCTGACGAGTACCGATGCGGGATCCAGATCCACATCGCG
>CAZXQL010000038.1:0-13372 GCA_964643395.1 uncultured Thermotogae bacterium | reverse complement strand
TCTCATCGACGCGGGCGCCGAGGACATCGACGACCAAGACGGCGCGATCGAGGCAACGTGTGAGGCGACCGATCTTCCCAAACTCGCCAAGGCCGTGGAGTCTCAGGGGATCAAGCCATCCCGCGCTGAAGTCACGATGATTCCCAAGAGCACGGTTCACGTGGAAGGTGCAGCAGCAGAGAAGGTGCTCAGGCTTGTCAGCGCGCTGGACGAGCACGAGGACGTACAAGAGGTTCATGCGAACTTCGACATCGACGATGAGGATTTCGCGAAGTTCGAGAACGAGAGCGAATCGTAGCAGGAAAGACTGAGGAGGTTGGGATGAGGAAGGTTATGGTAGTCGTCTGCATCCTGGCAGTGCTGTCGGTTGTCACGGTCGGCGCTGTCGCTCAGACAAATGAAGCGTGGATTCCGGGTTTGGCATCGTTTGTTCTTCCAGGCCTGGGACAGGTGCTCAACGATCAGATTGACAAGGCCATTCTGCACTTCGGCGTCGCAGTGGCATTGGACGTTGGAGCGTACTACGTTGCCACGTTGCTCCCCTTCACGTACTACACCTACCCGCTCGTCGGGCTGGTGCACCTGGGATGGGGTCTCTACAGCGGATTCGATGCCTACAATGTGGCGAAGGATCAGGGATTCACCATCGGTCTCATTCCGAACGGAATCGCATTCCAGATGAATTTCTAGAGCAGCCACAGGGCGGTCGCCGAAATCATGACCGCCAGTACGGTAAGCAATTTCCGGACCCCCGCTCGAACATCGGCGGGGGTCTTTTCAATGGGAAGAAGATCGTTCGATAGGACCTCGACAGCCCCACTGGCCGGGTCCGCCTCCAGCCGCAGGCGTCCCAACGCGCGGCCGAATGCTCCCGACTGAACGATGATCGTCCGGCCCTCGATGACCGGCTCCTCGGTTCGCTCATGCGAATGCCCGGACACGAAGACGGCGACGTCCGGCACTGCCCGCGACACGAGGCGGGCATCGGCAATCGAGAGGTGGGCCACGACGAACAGCAGATCGTACGCACCTGCATTCCGCTCCAGCTCGCGGCGCAACGCAACAACAGGATCGAGATAGCGCAGCATCGGGTAGGCGGGAATCGGCAGGAAGTGCCACGTCACGAGTCCGACGACCAGGATCCTTGCACCCTCGACGTTGAGGATCACCGACGGCGTCATGCCCACCGGCATATCGCCTACGGGAACGAAGTTCGCGCACAGAACCGGGAACTGGGCCTCCCCAACGAGCCGGATCAGCTCCCGCGGCCCCCAGTACATATCGTGATTCCCCAACGCCATCGCCGAGTACGCAACATCGTTCATCCATGTCACCGTCTGGTCGAATCCCCAAACGTTGGTGATGAGGCGGCGATGGTCTTGCCACGCATCGCCGCCGTCGAACAGGAGGACCGTAGCGCCCGACGCCCGCTCCGCGGCGATGGCGGCCGACAGCCCGGCGAACTGCCCAACCCGAGCGTGCAGGTCGTTCGTGTAGAGCACGGTCAACGGGAATGCGCTCGCCGCCAGGCTCACTGCGGCAGACAGAACGATCGCCAGGCAGAACCGACGCATCACAAGACGCCTCCCACCCAGATGCCGATCCGACGAACGTCAACCAGCACGCCGATCTCCCACCGCCCGGACGCTTCCGGGAACAGCCGAGCGCCGATGGACGCCGTGATCTCTCCGAGCCGCTGGACCGCCGAAATGACGAGCGTCCATCGGGGCTCGACGACGCACTGAACGGCCACCCAGCGTGCCGCGTCGAACCAGCTGCGACCAAGATCGAAGGACACCGGCCCGAAGTACACGGTCATCAGCCCGGTCACGCGCGTCGGAGCCAGTTCGACCGCAAGAAATGCCGGAGCCAACTCCAGAGGCGCAAGCAAACGGAGACGCAGATCGGGCACGCCCGACGCGTCTGCGATCCCCGTGATGTGGACGTAGGAGGTGATGGCGCGGTCCACGGATAGGCGGAAGCCCGACAGATCGGATGACAACGTGACTCTCGATTGCCCGCTCTCCAGGATCGGCATCGCCGCGTTGAAGTCGTTCGCATCGATGCTCTTCGCATGCGCCGCCCCGGCTGCGAAGCCGATCAGGGCGATCATGCAGATCAGGATAAGCACGGACCGAGCCATCGTAACGCCAGCATACAGCCCTGGGACGGTGCATCCAAGGATTGCATTCAGATTTCGATCGAGACACAATCGATCCGTCATGCTGTTGGAATCTGCACAAGCTGCCATTCGCCGTCACTCGATGCTCGCCGAAGGCGGACGCGTCCTTGTCGCCGTGTCGGGGGGGCTCGACTCCGTCGTTCTCCTCGACGCGTTGTCCCACCTGTCCGAGGAGAACCCGTTCGACATCGTCGTCGGGCACGTCGACCACGGTTGGCGAGGGAAGGCATCGGTCGAGGACGCGGAGTTCGTCGAGCATCTGGCGGTCTCCTATGGCGTCCCGTTCCAGATCCATCGTCTGACGGACGCCGAACTGCGTAAGGAAAACTCGGAGGGGCGCGAAGGGGCAGCGCGACAAGCGCGGTTGGCCGCTCTGCGAGCGATGGCGTCGAGCGTGGGAGCCGATCGCATCGCTCTCGGGCACACGGCCGACGATCAGGCGGAGACGCTCCTCTACCGTCTGACTCGAGGCACGGGACCGCGAGGGATGCGCGGGATGCTGCCGGTCCGCCTCCCGTTCGTCCGCCCTCTTCTGTCCGTGAGCCGGGCCGAGATCCAAACGTACGCGGACCGGAGGGGGCTGACGTGGCGTGAAGACGCGACCAATGCAGACCTCTCCTACGCGCGCAATCGGATCCGCCATCGTGTGGTCCCCGAACTCCGGGCGATCAACCCGGAGGCCGTCGCTGCGTTGTGCCGTGCGGCCGATCTGCAATCCGATCTCGACGAAGCCGTCGAGTACTTCGTTCGAGCGCTCTTGTCCGACGTTCGCGTCGACGAGGATCGAGCCGACAGCCCGCTGCAGCGAAGCTGCCTCCAGGCGCTGCCGGATTCCGCCGTGGGACTGGTCCTCCGGGAGGCGATTCGTCAGGCGCGAGGCGGACTGGCCGGCATCGAACGCACGCACATCGATGCCGTCCGTACCTTGGCTGCCGGCGATCGGGCGCACGGCTCAGTCACGTTGCCCGGCCTCGACGTCCGCGTCCAAGGCGACATCCTTTCGTTTTCTTCGAGTCCGACCGAGGTTCCGGAATCTTGGGAGATCGACGTCGAGTTGGGAATGACGAGGCTCCCCGGGAGCCACGGGGAGCTCGAGTTGCGCATCGCCCCGCTGGCCGACGTGGATCGTGCCGCGCTTGGGGCGGACCGCTGGACCGAGGCGGCCGATGCTGATTGCATTCGATTCCCGCTTCGAATGCGAACGCGCCGGCCCGGCGATCGGTTCACGCCACTCGGACTGGGACGTGCGATCAAGCTCAAGGACTTCCTGATCAACGAGGGCGCACCCTACTACGAGAGGGACGCCATCCCGCTTCTCTGCGACGCACAGTCAATCGTCTGGGTTGTGGGCCTTCGATTATCGGATACCGTTAGGCTGTCGGATCAAACCGAGCGTGTGCTGTTGATGAGAGTGGGGGAGCCTTGATCATCACGTTGCTTGTCTTTGCTGCATCCATCTTGGTGCTGGTCGGGGTTCATGAGGCCGGGCACTTCCTTGTGGCCAGGGCATTCGGCGTCTACATTCACGAGTTCGCGATCGGGTTCGGTCCCAAGTTGCTCTCGTTTCGAGGCAAGGAAACGCTGTACTCCTTTCGCCTGATTCCATTCGGTGGATACGTCCGAATGGCGGGAGAGGACAAGCTGGAGACGGATGTCGACATTCCGTCGCACCGCGTGTTGTACAACAAGCCTCCGGTCGCGCGCGCGCTGATCACGCTGGCCGGTCCATGCGCCAATCTGCTGCTGGCATTCTTGGTAATTGTCATCGTCATCTGGTCGATCGCGTTTCCCGTCCTCCAGGTCAGCGGCGTCGTCCCCGACGCTCCCGCGGCCTCAGCGCTCCGCTTCGAGGACAGGGTCCTCGCGGTCGACGGGCGCAGGATTCTTACGTTGGACGACATCACATCGAGCATCCAGCGCTCGCAAGGGAATCCGGTGGACTTCCGAATCCTTCGGGACGGGGCGACAATGACCGTGTCCGTCACGCCGGAGTACGTTGCAGACGAGTCGCGCTACATTGTCGGCGCCTACTTCCTCAGCGCCGCGTACACGACAACCCTGGAGACCGTCGATCCTTCGTCAACTCTGGGGAAGAACGGGCTGGAGGCAGGCGACACGATCGTCGCCATCGACCAGCACGCATCGGATGGAACGCTGGGCTCGCTTCTCGTGGCGCTTGAAGACGCGTCCGGCCAGTCGTCATTCACGTTGACTTACTCCCGAGACGGAAGCGAGAGCACCGTAACGCTCCCGATGGATAACAACGCGTTCACCGTCCTGTCCGACGGAGTGGAGTTCACTCACGATGCGATCGAGACGCACAGAGCGGGCTTGGTCGGGGGAATCGCCTTTGCGGGAAGCCAGCTGGGTGGATACGTCCGTGCCCTCGCTGACGTTGTCCGCAATGTGGTCGTCGGACAGCAAGCGGCGGGAGACGTGTTCGAGGGGCCGGTCGGAATCGCGGAACTCCTCGGGCAGAGCGTTCGAATCGGCGCGATGTCCTTCTTCAGTGTGCTCGCGTTCCTCAGCCTCAACTTCGGGCTGATCAATCTGGTGCCGTTTCCCGCGTTGGACGGGAGCCGCGTGGTCTTCGCCGTCTACGAATGGATTCGCGGCAAGCCGATCCCGCCTCAGCGCGAAGGAATCATTCACGCCATCGGTTTCATGATCCTCATCGGATTGATGATTCTGATCACGTACCGCGACATCGTCAGGCTGTTTCAATAAGGCAGACCGCCATCGCGGCGATGCCTTCATCATGCCCCCACGAGCGCAAACCCTCGTTGGTCGTCGCCTTGAGGCCGATCCGATCGGTGGGCAATCCGAGAACGCCGCTCAGAATGGTCCGCATCTCCGGGAAGTAGGGACCCAGCTTGGGCCCTTGCGCAATAATGGTGCCATCGACGTTGACCGGACGATACCCTGCCTCCGCCAGCAGTGCGACGACGTGTTCCAGCAGAATCGTGCTCCGAATTCCCTTGTAGCGCGAGTCGGTGTCCGGAAACTGGTGCCCAATATCGTCCAGTCCGGCCGCTCCCAGCAACGCGTCGCAGATCGCGTGGATCAGGGCATCCGCGTCGGAGTGTCCGACGAGCCCGTCATGGTCGCGAATCTGAATCCCGCCCAAGACCAGCGGCCGCTCGTGGTCGAACGGATGGACGTCGAACCCCATTCCGATGCGGCTGTTACTCGTCGGCACGATCGCACTCCTTTTCCGCCGCTCGCATCGCTTGAAAGACCAGGCTACGCGCAAATCCGCGCCTCGAGAGAAACGAAGCGAGCCGGCGAGCGCGCGTCTCCGAAGGGAGATGGCACATCTTCCGGATTCGTTCGCGCGCCAACTCCATCGCCAATTCGGTCTCCCGGACGGGCGGATACTCCTTTTCGAGGATGTCGGCAATCAACGACGAACCGATCCCCTTGTCCTTGAGCTCCCGGGCGACGGCCGCTCGAGAGAGCGGGTGATGCCACATGCGATCACGAACCCAGAGCTTGGCGAACGCGGCGTCGTCGAGCTGGTCCGTCGCGACTGCCCGGCTGATCGTCTCCTCGACCGCATCGGGATCGAACCCACGCTCGGACATCCGCAGCCGAGCCTCCGCGATGCTTCGCGGTCGGTAGCGCAGGAGCACCATCAGGTACGCCCACGGATCACTCGTCGTCGGATTCGGCAGTTTGGACGTCGCTCTTCTCCTGCTTCGCCTTCAGAGCCGTCAGACCCGCCTTGTCGCGAATGGCGACTTCCAACTGGTCGGCGAGCTTGGCGTCTTCTTCGAGGGCCTGCGCGCTGTTTCCGATGCCCTGCCCCAACCGCTGATCTCCGAACGAGTACCAGGACCCGCTCCGATTGATCAACCCGAGCGCCTCCCCGGTGTTGAGCAGATCGCGGGATCGAACGATCCCTCTTCCGTAGATCACATCGAATGTCGCCTCTTTGAACGGCGGAGCGACCTTGTTCTTGACGACGCGCACGTTGACGTGCGTGCCCACGCGCTCGGTGCCTTCCTCGATGCGGCCGGACGCCCACATCTGGAGGCGGAGCGAGGCGTAGAACTTAAGCGCCCATCCGCCCGACGTTGTGGTCGACGGACCGAACCGCGACGTGCTGATCATCGACCGCATCTGGTTCGTGAACACGACGATCGTCTTGGATTGCGAGATGGCGCCGGACAGCTTGCGCATCGCCTGACTCATCAGCCGTGCCTGCAAGCCGACTTGCGAATCGCCCATCTGCCCCTCGATCTCGGCCGTGGGAACGAGCGCCGCCACGGAGTCGATGACGATGATGTCGATCGCTCCGCTGCGGGTGAGCTGCTCGGTGATCTCCAACGCCTGCTCGCCCGAGTTCGGCTGCGAGATCAGCATGTGATCGAGATCGACGCCCAACGCGCGGCTGTAGGTGGGATCCAGGGCATGCTCCGCATCGATGAACGCGGCCGTGCCGCCTTCGCGCTGCACTTCGGCGATCATGTGCAGGGCAAGCGAGGTCTTTCCCGATGCTTCCATTCCGAAGACCTCGACGATTCGGCCCTTCGGGACGCCGCCGACGCCCAGTGCAATGTCCAATGCCAGCGATCCGGTAGGAACGGCCTCGACCTGAAGGATCTGGGCTCCGTCCCCGAGCCACATGATCGAGCCTTCGCCATACGCTTTCTTGATTTGTTTCAGAGTGCTCTCTAGGACTTCACGCTTGCCCATGGTGGTTCTCTCCCCCTACATCGGTCTTTGTGCAATTCTAGGACAACGGGCCCTGTGGATCAACACGATTCTTCAGTTAGATTCTGGCAAAACGCGCCCGAATTCGGTGCAGAAACGTCGTGCGAATCAGCTGTCGTCGGAGGGTTGGCTTGCCGTGGACGCGTCGATCCGCTGCAGGGACGCCGACGCCGCCTCGGCCCGCTCGATGAACACCTTGGCGTGCTGTGGGTCGACGCCCTTGAGGGCGAATGTGCCGTCCGGCGTCGCAATGTGGAGCGTGGTGCCTCGCAACGAAAGCTTCAGGTCGCTCACATTCTGCTCTCGCTTGATGTTGAGCGCACGGAACGGAACGCCGATGAGCAGCTGAGTGAATCGGACGATCCCCCGTTGCAACATGGCGGAGAAGGCGCCTTCCTCCGACGCGCGCGCCCGCTGCAGCTGTTCCATGGCGTCGCGCACCTCCTGCTTGGCATCCTTGGCCAGCTCGACCACGATCGTTCCGGACTCGGTCAACAGCAGAGTGATCTGATCGGATGCGTCCGAGATTCGATCCAGCTCGTGGATCCACGCGACCTCGGCCACAGACTCGGATCCGAGCCCCTTGAGCGCCCGCTCGCCCATCGGAATGAAATACAGCTCGTCCTGCAGAGAGACGCGATCGGAGAGTGACGCAAGGACGAGGATCTGCCCACCCTTGGCAAGCGCCGACAGGCGTTGCGCCATGTTCACCGAATGCCCGATGAAGTCGATGTCCGTCATCACGGGCGTTCCCGCGGCGATGCCGATGCCGACATCGATCGGATCATCCGCCGTTTCGGCGTTACGTTCGCGGAACGCCTGCTGAATCGAGACAGCCGATTGGATCGCCAACTGAGGCGACTCGAATGCTGCCATCACGCCGTCCCCCAGCGACTTCACCAGGATGCCGTACTCGGAGATGCGGTCCCTCAGAATCCCCTCATGGAGTTGACTGATCCGGTAGGCGGCACGATCTCCCATCTCCGCGGCGTAGGCAGAAAAGCCACGGATATCGGAGAACAACAGGGCAATCTCCTCGCCGACCTCGAGCTGAGCTCGGAGGAGCTGCCGGATTTTCAGTGTACGACTCCAGGACACGCAATCTCCCTCCGGCTGGAAAACGGATAGGACGTATTATATCATCCAATTCAGCTTCGCGTGCCGCTGAAAGGAGCGACAACATGGAAAAGAAACGGATTATTGCCCTCCTCAAAGATACGCCGATCTTCGCCCGTACGAGCGAGAAGAGCCTGGAATCCATGATGAAGTCCGCCGTGATCAAGACTGTGGCTCCCGGCGACAAGGTAGTTCATGAAGGCCAAGGCGGCGTGGGGTTCTATTTGATCCTCGCCGGCAAGGCCGAGGTCGTCAAGGCAGGACAGACGCTGGCCGAATTGGGAGAGGGCAACTTCTTCGGCGAACTCGGCGTCATCGACGGCGAGCCGCGAACTGCTGATGTCATCGCCGTGACCGAGACCGAGTGTTGGATCCTATCCCAGTGGGCGATGAAGTCCGTCATCAAGAACCATCCTGAAGTCGCGCTCAGCATGTTGGAAGAAGTCGTGCGCCGCTTGCGCGCTACAGACGCCGCGCGAGTCAGTACGGAATAGGCTTGACCGAGCAAATCCCACTCGTCTGTCTCGGATCGGGGGCGGCACTCACAGACGGCCGAGATTGGAGTTCTCTGCTGCTTGACGGCCGAATCCTGTTCGATTTGCCTCCGACCGCGATCCCGCAACTGCAGCGTTTGAAAGCCGAGTTCTCTCGCATCGAGTACGTCTTCATCAGCCATCTGCACGCCGATCACATGTTCGGCTTGCCGTTTCTTTTCCTCGAGTACTGCGTCCGCCGCCAGCGCACGAACACGATGTACATCGTCGGGCCGACGCAATTGGAGGAACTGACGTTCCAACTGTGTGACCTGGCTTGGCCCGATTTGCGCAAGGTTGGATTCGAACCGCGCCTTCCGCTCGAGTTCATCGAGATCTCGGAGGAGGGCGAGTATCAAGCGGGAGACCTGACCTTCACCGCGGTCCCCATGTACCACTTCGGGCTGGAAGCGTTCGGATTCCGGTTCGAGTACGAAGGACGAACGATCGGATACAC
Source organism: uncultured Thermotogae bacterium (assembly GCA_964643395.1). Taxonomy (GTDB): domain Bacteria; phylum Bipolaricaulota; class Bipolaricaulia; order UBA7950; family UBA9294; genus SPBW01. The sequence goes on along the minus strand of CAZXQL010000038.1, from coordinate 4,368 downwards.
CGGCGATACCGGCGAATGCGCGCAGTTGAGCCGGCTTCTCGACGGCACGGACGCCGCCATCATCGAGCTCACCCATCCGCGTGAGTCGAGCGACCCGGGGCACATGGATTCCCCTGCGTTCGAGCGAACCGCGCGCCACCTGATCGAGCACGGCACAAAGGTGATTGCCACGCACATGAGCGCCACGCCCGACCCCATCCCAGGCGTCATCCTCTGCGAAGACGGGAAGACGATCTGGATCTAGGAAAACCTGGTTCGTGGTTCGTGGTTCGGAGTTCATGGTTGATGGAGTTCGGCAATGCAGGCCATGAGCCGCATTGCCACGCACCACGAACCTCGAGCTGACCTATTTCACGTAGCAGTTTCGACAGCGAGCTTCGTAGCTGCCCACGCCGCCCACCTGGATGACCGGACCATCCGTGGGGGCGGGCTGACCGTCGATCAGGCGCTGCGATCGCGTGGCGACGCCGCCGCACTTCACACAGACCGCTTGGAGCTTGTCGACGCGATCGGCAAGGCTCATCAACGTTCCCATCGGTCCAAACGGCTCCTCGGCAAACGTCAGGTCCAGCCCGGCCACGATCACGCGCTTGCCCATCGAAACCAACTCCTGACAGAGATCCGTGAGTCGATCGGTGAAGAAGTTGCCTTCATCGAACGCGATCACCGACGCCTCGGCCAGCGTGTCCGGACCGACGATCTGGATCAGCCGGTCGAGCGTCTCCTCTCCCGGAGGCAGTTGATGCGCCGAGAACTCGCGTCCGTAGTGCGTCACCACCGCGGCCTCGGCATAGCGGTCATCGATCGTCGGCTTGAACAACAGGATCTTGCGGCCTGCGATGCGGACACGTTCCAGCCTGCGAATCAACTCCTCGGTCTTCCCGGAGAACATGCACCCGGTGATGATCTCCAACTGCCGGTTCGCCATGTGCAGCATGCCTACTCCTTTCCCTCATCGGGAAGCAACGCGTCCGTAACCAGCTCTTCCACCGGGAACGCCTGGCTCATCAGCCCCTGGTCCACGAGATATGACTGCAACGTCTCCCACACCGCATCGTCGGAGTGTCCGGCGCCGACGGCGTACAGCGGCAACGTGGCCCCGAACGAGCGGCGATTCAGGTCGTCATCGAGATCCGGGAAGCGATGGAAGAACGCCGTCAGCGCATCGTCCGGATGCGCGAGCGTCCAATCGATGCCCCGCACGAGTGCGCGCAGGAAGCCGGCCGCCTCGTCCGCCCGGTCCGAAAGGAACGTGGGGTTGGCGACCAGGATCAGTTCGTAGGTCATCGGCACACAGTAGTCCTCTTGAGGGAAGAAGACGGGATCGTACCCCAGGTCTTCGAGCTGGAGGACCTCGTAGTTGCGGAACGCTCCGATCGCCTCGACGTTGCCCGTAATCAGTGCGGTCACCGTGTTGAACCCTACGTTGATGAGCTCGAAGCCGGAGGGGTCGATTCCGGCACAGGCGAACACCGTTTGCCACAGGATCGGCTCCAGCGGCTCGAGCGCGTACCCGATGCGCCCGCCGGCTAGATCTTCGAGGGTCTCGATGCCACGACCGCGAAGCGCGACCAGCCCGCCCAACGGATGATCGATCAACGCTCCGATCGCCATCAGCGGAAGGCCTTCCGACCGCGCGATCAGGTAGTTGATCTGCGGCGTCAGGGCCATCTCGACGGCGCCCGCAGCCGCCAGCTTCACCGGGTCGGACGGGTTGGCGGGAACGAAGATATCGACATCGACTCCCTCATCGGCGAAGTACCCGTTGTCGAGCGCCACGTAGAGCGGAATGTGGTTGGGGTTGGCGAAGAAGTCGAGGCTTACGCGAATCGGCTTCGCCGCCGCCTGACAGGCAAGACCGAGAGAAACGAGTACCCCCAGCATCACGAAAACCCGTTTCACAACAGCCCCCTCGTGCTTATGTGCCGGTCGAACGCCAGTGAACCACCCGTCGTTCGATTATCCGGATTGCCCCGAACAGGAGCAACCCGAGGATCGCCAGCATGACGATCGCGGCAAACACCATGCTCATGCGCAGTCGCGCGTTGGATTGCAGCATCAAGTACCCCAATCCCTCGCGCGATCCCACCCATTCGCCGATCGTCGCGCCGACCACGGCCAACGTCGCCGACACCTTCAGTCCGGAGAACAGCGTCGGCAGGCAAGCCGGCCAGCGAAGCTTCCGGAAGATCTGCCAACGAGAGGCTCCCAACGACCGGAACAGGTCGACGGCCTCGGCCGTCGGCTCGCGCAGCCCGTCGGAGACGTTGACCACGAGGGGGAAGAAGCTGATGAGTGCCGCCACCGTCACCTTCGGCCACAATCCGTAGCCCATCCAGACGATCAGGATCGGCGCGATCGCGAACACAGGGATCATCTGCGATGTGATGATCAGCGGATACAGGGCTCGATCGAGCAGCCGCGAGTAGAAGACGGCGACCGCAAGCAGAACGCCGCCCACGCTACCGAACGCCAGACCGAGCACGATCTCGAGGAACGTAACCGCGCCCTGCCGGATCAGAACAGGCAGATTGCTGACGAACGTCGCAGCCACTCGGCTCGGCGCCGGCAGGATGAACGGCTGGATGTGAAACGAGCGCACAACGGCCTCCCAGACGCCGAGAAGCAGGAGAAGCAGCACGACCGGAGCAGCCCAGCGAAGCCAGTGCTTCGTCATCGGACCGCCTCCTCCTTAAGGAGGAGCTTGAGAAGCCGTGCCTTGTGCGCGGCCAGTTCGCTCGATCCGCGGTCGCGTGGGCGCGGCAACGTGACCGTCTGGTCCAACTGCACGCGAGCAGGACGCTCGGTGAAGACGAGAACACGATCGGATAGAAGCAGCGCTTCCTCCGCATCGTGCGTGACCAGAAGGACCGTCTTGCGGAGCTCGCTCCACACGCGAAGCAGCCAATCCTGCAGCGTCGCCCGGGTCAAGGGATCGAGGGCGCCCAGCGGCTCATCGAGCAACAAGATCGTGCGACGGGCCAGGAAGGTGCGGATCAACGCCAGTCGCTGCCGCATCCCTCCGGACAGCTGCCGGGGATACGCGTCCTCGAACCCACTCAGGCCGAAGTGCTCGAACAGCTCCCGCGCTTCGTTGCGAGCCCCGTCCATCGAACGACCCTCGATCTCCGAAGCGAGGACGGCATTGCCGAGCGCCGTGCGCCAGGGAAGCAGCGTGTCGTGTTGCGGCAGGTACGCGGTCGCCCCGAGACGTGCCGTCGCGCTGTCGCCCACCGTCACACGGCCGGAGTCCGGCGTCTCCAGACCGGCGAGGATCCTAAGAAGTGTGGTCTTGCCGCAGCCTGACGGCCCAAGAATCGTCGTCCACGAGCCGTGGCCGACCTCGAAGGCGACGCGATCGAGAACGGGGAGCCGCCCCGGAGGCTGACCGTACGACTTGGTCACGTCTTCGATGCGAAGTGACACGGTGCCGTCCACGATGCGCCTTTCCCGGCGATCGATTCGCCGCGGCAGGCTATCTCGACAAACCCTCCCAAGAAAAGACAACGCAGCACGAGTGACGTGCTGCGGCTGGTGGTCCCAGGGGGATTTGAACCCCCGTCGACGGGATGAGAGCCCGCTATCCTCGGCCACTAGACGATGGGACCATAGTTCGACTTGATTATGACGAACGGGTGAGAAGCCATCAAGTGGACGAGGACAGCCACTCGTGTCCAATCCGCCTGAGTGGCTTTCCGATGAATGACGACAGGATGGCTCTCCGTGGAGAACGCCGGGCCCATCAAGCGACCCAAGCAAAGGACAGGAGCGAAGCGACTATTCCTCCTCATCTCGTCAGAGGAACAGGAGCAGAGCGACTATTCGCTTGCGAACAAGAGCGCAGCGACTATCCTGCCTTGATTAGACGATGGGACCAGTACGCGAGTGATTATGGTGAACGCGCGGAGAACCATCAAGTGTGAAGGGGGACAGTCCCCCTTCACAATAGGGGACTGTCCCCCTTCACAACTACTCGCTCGGCGCGGCCTCCGGCTTATCCTGCTTTCGCTTGTCGATCTCAGCCTTGGCGGCCGTCAACGCCGTCATCAGGTCGTCGTAGAATTCGACCGGAACGGCAATCCCTTTGCGCGTCGGTTTCCATTCTCCGCTCTCGTCCTCGTAGAAGTTGCGAATGTCGAGATAGTCGCGATCCTTGAAGCGCGAAATGCGGACATGAATGCGGTTTCCCAGCCCCTTGTCGATGGCCTGGACGAGGACCTCATCCTGTTGAACAACGTCGTCGCTCATGAGAAATCCTTTCGATACATGATTTGTCCGATAATATGGGATAGAGCTGCTCAAGACAAGAGTACTGGGCCTGCCTGGATTCGAACCAGGGACCTCCCGCTTATCAGGCGAGCGCTCTAA
>CAZXQL010000037.1:0-13400 GCA_964643395.1 uncultured Thermotogae bacterium | reverse complement strand
TTCCTCAAGCTTGCCTACCGGCTTCATGAGATGCAGGGGACGCTCGATCTGAAGGATCCGAACATGGACGGGGTGCTCGACATCTATGACCTAGGCGTGGTGATCACTTCTCTCATTGCGAAGATGTCCGAGAAGGTGCAGGGGAACGGCCCTCCGCCTCCCGCCAGCTTATGACGTATCAGGAAGCCGTCGGCTGACTCTTGTCGAACGGTCTCGCAAGGTCCCAGCCAGGTTCCAGCCGTGTACCGGTTGGCCTCCACGCAGGATCGGCGTACGATCCTCCAATCAAGTGATGTGAGAAGCCCGGGAAGGACGGCTGTCGTCGATGGAGCGGATCCTCGGTTGTCAGGGAGAGAGCGCCAAACTGCCCGTCACCGTTCGACATGAGCTAGGGCCCGGGGACATCGGCCGCATCGTCTTCCTCCATGGAACGTTCTGTGCTCGTGAATACGGCTTCGATTCGACGTTCGAGGCCTACGTTGCCGAGCCGCTGACGCTGTTTGCCCGGTCGCGTTCAGAACGAAATCGCATCTGGGTCGCCGAGCGTGGCGATCGCATCGTCGGCTGCGTGGCAATCGTCGGCGTTTCGGACGACGAGGCCCAGTCGCGATGGCTGCTGGTCGATCCATCGGCACGCGGCAAGGGCTTGGGTCGGAGGCTGTTGAGCGATGCGCTAGCGTTCGCTCAACAGCGCAGCTACAAGTCCGTGTTCCTGTGGACGGTGCGCGCGCTGACCGCGGCCGCGCACCTGTATCGGTCGGTCGGCTTCCGCAAGGTCGCGGAGAAGCCGGGGGAGTGGGGCGTTGCCGTAGCGGAAGAGAAGTACGTCCTCGATCTTACACAGGCGACGTGAATCCATCCGCACCATCTGAGTCGTCAGCACCGCAAAGCTAACCTCTGTACATCTGATGCCTGACAACCAATGAACGATCATCTATCATGATGCCGGATGGCAAGGAGGTGCCGATGACAGAGATCAAGATTGCAGTCATCTACTACAGCGCGACCGGAACCAACTACCAGATGGCGTTCGCGGCCCAGGAAGCGGCAGCTCAAGACGGCGCGGAGGTCCGTCTGCGGAAGGTTCACGAACTCGCGCCGGACGCGGCCATCAACAGGAACCCGGCTTGGCGAGCTCACGTCGAGGCCACGCGGGATGTGCCTGAGGCAACGCTGGACGATCTCGGGTGGGCGGACGGGTATCTATTCGGAGCGCCCACCCGCTACGGCAATGTGCCGTCCCAGTTCAAGCAGTTTATCGACACGGCCGGTCGTCTGTGGAGTCAAGGGAAGCTGTCCGACAAGCCGGTGGCCGGATTCACCAGCGCGAACAACGTGCACGGCGGTCAGGAGACAACGCTGCTGGCGATGTACAACGTCTTCCACCACTGGGGATGTCTGCTCGTTCCGCCCGGTTACACGGACCCAACCGTGTATGCAGCCGGCGGCAACCCGTACGGCGTGAGCACGGTCGCCGCGAAGGACGGCGTCGTAGCATCAGAGGTACTGGAGGCCATCCGCTACTTGTCGCGTCGCGTCGTCACGGTCACACGTTGGGTGAAGGCCGGGAAGGACCTCGATACCTGATCCGTGCCGTACTACGAGGCCAGTACACGGTGGCGGTCGAGCGCATTCACTAGGACCCGCATCGCTCGGCAGTCGTCCTCGTTGTACTGCAAGATGCGATTCCAGATCGAGAGGTCTCCCGTGTCGACCCACTCGTGAAACCATTGGACGGAGGCAGCGCCGGAGGGGTCGGCATCGCGCCACGTGAAGCCAAGGAACGTCGCAAGCGCCTTGATCGAGAGCGAGTGCGTCGGCCAGATCATCTTCGATCGCACGATGTCCGTGTACAGGTCGATGAAGCGCGGCTCAGAAAACAGAGCGACGATTTCGTCCTCGGTGGCGACATCCGGGTAGCGGCGAGCGAGATGTCTCCACGTCGTGCGTTCGTAGCTGGAGTAGTAGTAGACGATCGCGTCCGCATGCTCACGCACGTACGCCAGGGCGTCGGCAAAGGCCCGCTTCTCCGGATCGGGGTCCGCTTCTTGCGCAGCGAAGGCGATGTATCGTTCTGATGCATTCCCAGATCGATGCCGCTCGACAAATCCGTGGAGATAGCAGAGATCGCGAAACGGATCAGTCTCGACGTCGAAGAACAACTCCGTCTGTCCACGTGGCAGCGTCACGGCTTCGGTGAAGTACGGCGCGGGGGCCGCCTGCTTCTGCAGCACGGCTCGTGCGTGAAGCTTCTCCAGTGACTTGGCGCCGATGCCCGGGATGGTGCTCTTCCCGCCCACGATCAACGAGTCAAGCGATGCGTTCGCCAACCCCTGCACGGTGCGAATCGCCCTGGGGAACTTGTCGCGCGTGCTGCGTCCGAGCTCCGAGATCAGCGTCAGATCGTCCGCCCGATTGATCTCGGAACGGCAATGGGTTCGCCAATGACACAGACTGCATGCGCTGATCAGTCCGGGTTTGGTGTGGACGGTCTGTTCAGCGATTGCCGCGACATCCTCAAGGGCCTCCTCGTACTCCTCCCACATCGTCGCTCTTGTCCGTGGTCCCCGCGGCTGCGACAGATCATAGACAACCTCCTCCCCGTGGATGTCCCACACGAAGGCCTTCTGAGTCGTTCCCCATCCTATACGTTGAAGAAGATCGGAGTAAAGCGCCAGCTGGTACGCATAGTGCTTCTTCGGTTTTCCCGCCACCTCTTCGGTCTCGCCCTCCAGCCCCGCACCGCTCTTGATGTCGCCGGGCACGTACCCCGCATCTGCCTTTCGCAGAAGGTCGGGCTCACCGAGCAGGTCATCGTGCGAGATTCTCCCGCCATAGATGAGGGCCTCGCCGTTCGCGACCGCACGTGCGGTCATCTCTTCGCGCTGGACCCGCGGAATGTGACGCAGATTCAGGAAGGGCTCACCGAGCGCCTCAATCGTCTGCTGCTCGAACGCCGACCCTCGTTCCCAAAGGAGTTCGACGAACGGACTGACTTCATCGCGTTCGTTCGGGTCGCCGAATCGATCCATCGCCACGCGATGCGGGCAGATTGTGTAGTCATAGAGCATCGATGCCGTAATCATCGTACGTATCGTAGCGAATGCAGCCGATGGACCCAAAGCCCTCCTATCCAGCCCCGGTTCAGAGCTCGACCAGGAATCCGGGGCATGTCCGAGATCGCCATTGGGGAAAGGGTCGCCTACCTCTGTCTCTTCTCGGTCCGAGCGATGTCCTCACCCACCACACCTAATTCAGGCATACTCCGGCAGAGTCTGCCGGGAGAGGCATCCAATGGGAGGAGCAGCGTGGCGTATCCAGATCAGGCATCAGGTGAGGAGGCGGCAAGATTGAAAGGACTATTCGATCGTGTCCCGATCGGGCTGTATTGCACGACCCCTTCAGGTCGGATCATTGACGTGAATGAGGCTCTGCTCAGGATGCTCGGGTATTCGGACAAGAAATCATTCCTCGGAGAGGCAGCTCACACGGTGTACGCCGACGCGAGTGCTCGCGAACGGTGGCTCTCGGAGATGGAGGAGAAGGACACTGTCTCCGGCTTCGAGACGCAATGGCGCCGCGGAGACGGCACCCTCATCTGGGTCGAAGAGAACGCCCACGCACTGCGCAACCCCGATGGGATCATTGTTCAGTATGAGGGAAGCGCTCAGGACATCACCACGCGCCGCGTCGCCGAGGCTCAACTCTCAGAAGAGAAGGCGCGGTTCGAGCAGCTGTTTTCGTCCGCTCCCGAAGCGGTCGTCCTCTGCCAGAACGACGGCATCGTCCTGCGGGCCAATGAGGAATTCCTGAGACTTTTCGGCTACGTTCTCGACGAGGTGTTGGGGCACGATATCGATCAACTCGTCGCTCCCGACGCCCACGCTCTCCGGACGGAGGCCAAGGGGATCACTCAACAGATCGCCGATGGGGAGACGTCTTTCGTCGAGACTGTTCGTCGTCGACGGGATGGCCAGCCCGTCGCTGTGTCGATCCTGGGGAAGCCCATCTTGCTCGATGGTGACCAGATCGCCGTTTACGGCATCTATCGTGACATCACTGCGAGGAAGGCGGCCGAAGCTGCACTGGAGACCTCGCACCGAAAGGTCGAGCAGTTGCATGAAGCTGCCGACGCCCTTGGGGCGGCGAAGGATGAGGAGACAATCTATCGCATCACCTGCGAGTCCGCAGAGCGCGTGCTTGGGTTCTCGCTCGGCGTCCTCTGTGTCATGGAGGGACAGGAGTTCGTCTGCCGGGCGGTGTCGTCGAAGATCGAACTGGAGGAGCTTGGCCGAACGCGGATGGACCCGGCCGGCATCGCTGTCCAGGCGCTGGAGTGCGGCCAACCAATCATTGTCAATGACCCATCTCCCGACAAGCTCCCTCGCGGGATCCCGCCTTCTTCGCGGTCTCTGATCTGCGCGCCGATCGGCGACATCGGGATCTTTCAGGCGGCCTCACAGGAACCCGATGCGTTCAGCCATGAGGACGGTCGGCTTCTTGCGATTCTACTTGGACACACCGCTGTGGGCGTTTCGCGCCTTCGCCTTCAGGGAGAGCTGGTTCGACAGGCGCGGCACGATGCGCTGACCGGCGTGTTCAACAGACACTACTTCAATGAACTCATCGCTCAGGAGGTCTTGCGTTCGTCGCGCTACGACCATCCGATCGGGTTGCTGATGATCGATGTCGACCGGTTCAAGGAGATCAATGATCGCTACGGACACCAGACAGGCGACATGGTGCTGCAGGAGATCGCGGCCGTGCTGCAAGCAACCGTCCGCGCGACGGACATGATCGTTCGCTACGGCGGCGACGAGTTCCTGATCGTTCTCACCGAGACGGGCGAAGATGCGGAGGAGGCGGCGATCCGAGTGCGTAGTGCGGTCACAGGAAGCGCCAAGCTGCGCAAGATCAGCGGCTTCGACGTCACCGTTTCCGTGGGCAGCATCTTCTGGCATCCTGAGACCGGCACGCCGATCGAAGAGGCTTTGGCTGCCGCCGATTCGCGCATGTACGACGACAAGAGGCGCCGCTAGGGCACCGGTTGCGTGCCGCGGCTCCAGCTCCCAAACTCGTCATCTCCGATCCCCTTTGCGCATCGCGTGGATTCACTCGCGACACAATCCTTCTATTGTGGCGGCAATCGGAGCCCCACCGAATGGCTCTGCTCGCAGCAAGGTACAGCCTCGCACGTTCATCGATTCTTAATGTCAACGAGCTACAGTCCGCCCATTCCATCACCGGCTGGAGCGTGAACTCCGGTCAAAGGAGAACGACATGAGAGATTGGATGAACAAGCGCCGCGTGCGCATCTTGGGCATCGGCCTGGCCCTTGCGGCAGCGAGTACGGTCGCAGCTTTTGGTTTCCTACAGGCGATCACGCCGGCAGATGCCGAGCAGATTGCCCTCGACCAGTACCCAGGAGCCACCGTCACCAGTACCCAGTTGGAGGATGAGAATGGGACCCCGGCGTACTCGGTCGAACTGCAGGCGGCGTCGGGTGACGTCGAGGTGACGGTCGATTCAAGCAGTGGAGCCGTCCTCGCCACCGACTCCGAGAATGAGGGCGCCGATTCGGGTAGCGGAGACGTCCTTGCAGCAGACTCGGAGAACGAAGGTCCAGACACAGACTCCAACAAGGATGGTGATCAGATCGAGAACGAGCAGGAAGGGAACTTCGAAACCGAGGACTAGAGCGAGACCTATCCCCGTCAACCCGCATCTCTTGTCGGGTTGCCCTACGTGCCGGCTGCACAGCGGCCGGCACGTGGATTACCTCCATCCCCAGCCGCCGGATAGAATGAGAACTCGATGAACATACTCGTGGTCGAGGACGAACCCAAGATCGTGTCCTTCATTAGGCGAGGGCTCGAGTTGGAGGGATACCTCGTCGATACAGCCCCGGATGGCGAACAGGGCATCCATCTCGGCCTCGAGAACGACTACGATGCCGTCATTCTCGACCTGATGCTTCCCAAGATCGATGGCATCAAGGTGTGCCGAACACTGCGCGAATGCGACATGACGGCGCCTATCCTCATGTTGACCGCCAAGGATGGAATCGTCGACAAGGTCGCAGGACTGGATGTCGGAGCGGACGACTACCTGACCAAGCCGTTTGCGTTCGAGGAGTTGCTGGCCCGGCTTCGCGCTCTGATCCGCCGCGGCGGGCCTTCGGCCCCTCCCGTGCTGTGCGTCGGCGACTTGACGCTCGACGCCGCAACGCACGTCGTCCAGAGGGGCGGCGACGTCATCGAGCTCTCACCGACCGAGTACCGTCTGTTGCATTACTTGATGCTAAACGAGGGGCGCGCACTGCCGAGAACGCTCATCGAGGAACATGTCTGGGGAAGCGATTTCGACCGATTCACCAATGTCGTCGACGTCTACATCAGCAAGCTGAGGGCAAAAGTCGACAAGGGGCGGGATGACCGGCTGATCCGTACGGTCCGCAACGTCGGATACACGATCAAGGAGTGATGGGTTGCGCTGGACGATTCAATGGAAGCTTACCGCTTGGTACGCGGGACTACTGCTGTTGGTTCTGATCGTACTTGGCGTGGCGCTCTATCAAGTGCTGGGTCATTCTCTACGCAATGAGGCTGCGGATTCCGTGGTCGCTCGTGCGCAGCAGATCCTTGCGTCCGTCGGCACGCCGGAACCCACCGGATCGCCCGAGGGCGAGGAAATCGATACACATTATGAGATCTCCGACCCCGATCTCATCGCCGAGTTCGCCGCCCCGGGTTTCTATCTGGAGATCCAAGATGCTTCCGGCAATGTCCTGACGCAATCCGCGGAGCTTCGCGGGCAATCGCTCGCGGCGGGCGAGTCGGAGTCCGCACCAATCGATAGGAACGGAGAGACGGTCCGCGTCGTGGATTTCGCTCGACTCGGCCCCATGCTTGTCACGAGCAGCCCGATCTCGGACAGCGGATCGACGCCGGAGACGCTCTACGTCGCCAGATCGATTCAGTACATCGACGATGCACTGACGCGCCTTCGACTGTTGCTTCTTGTGCTCTCCGCCGGTGCCGTCATCCTCGCTGTGGCCGTCGGAGCCGCGCTTGCCAGGCAAGCACTGGCTCCCATCGACCGCATTACGAGGACGGCAAGACGCATCGGGGTGGAGGATCTTCACCGGCGGCTACGGCTTGCCGGACCCGATGACGAGGTCACTCGCCTGGCCGGCGCGTTCGATGAGATGATCGATCGCGTCGAAGACGGATTCCGACGCGAACGGCAGTTCTCTGCGGATGTCGCCCACGAGTTACGTACCTCTTTGACGATTCTGAAGGGGAACATCGAGTTGGTTCTGCGACGAACGAATGACGAAGACGACTCTCGCCACGAAGGTCTGGAGACCATCTCCGACGAGACGGATCGAATGACCCACGTTGTCGAAGATCTGCTTCTCCTCGGTCGCTCAGAGAGCGGCGAACTCGCATTGGATGCCTCTGATGTTTCGCTGCCTCGGCTGTGTCTGGATGTGCTCGGCGCGTTTGCTCCGTTGGCGAACCAGGGACAGATCGATCTGGGCACAGGCCGCCTCGACGATCTATCCGTCCATGCCGACGGCAGCCGTTTGCGGAGGCTGTTGGCCAACCTCGTGTCCAACGCACTCCGGTACACGCCTTCTGGCGGCCGCATCGTTCTGTCCGTACGAGAAGACGGCCCGTGGGCCATTCTCGCTGTCGAAGACACGGGAGGTGGCATTCCGGCGGAGGCGCTTCCTCACATCTTCGAGCGCTTCTACCGGGTCGATCGGTCCCGGTCGCGGAGCGAGGGTGGCACCGGCCTCGGCCTGTCGATCTCGCAAGCCATTGCGCGTGCCCACGGTGGACGGATCGACGTCGAGAGCGAAGTAGGGAGGGGAACAACGTTCCTCGTCCGCCTACCCCTTCATCGAAGCGACCGCGACTGAGACGATTCGCCCCGCTCGCCGGCATGCGCCGACGTCCATAGGCGTCACGAACTCCCCGAATGCACCTCGCGACGGACACGCTTCCTTGCTCCCTTCATGCCGGACGCGGTACAGTACGGATCTTGGGCCTACTCGACCGCGATCGAACGCGGATTCCCTCGCGGCGCGATGCGAACGGCGAGCCCAAGATTCCCCCGCAGATGGGGCATTCGAGGACGGTTGTTGCGAGGTGAGTATGGGAATCCTCAAGAGCACGCGCCGGAAGAGAGAGATGGAGCGACCGTTTCCGCAGGAGTGGCGCGATATTCTCGAGAGCAACTTCCCACGCTACGCGCGGCTGTCCCCTGATGACCAGCAAGAGCTCCTCGGACACATCCAGGTCTTCATGGCGGAGAAGCATTTCGAAGGCGCCCAGGGATTGGAGATGACGGATGAGATTCGGGTGACGATCGCGGCGCAGGCTTGCCTGCTGTTGCTGCATCGGGAAACGGACTACTATCCGGGGCTCTACTCGATCATCGTCTATCCGAATGAGTACGTGGCCAGCCGAGGAGCGCGGGATGAACGAGGCCTCGTGAACGAGGCATTCCAGGTGCGCCTCGGAGAAACGGCGGCCCGCGGAGCCCTGGTGTTGTCCTGGGATGCCGCGCGCCGAGGCGCGGCCGACATTCACGATTGCCACAACGTCGTGTTCCACGAATTCGCCCATCAACTCGATGCCGAGGAGGGCTCCTTCGACGGCGCGCCGGTTCTGCCTCAACGGTCGATGTATCTGGCATGGGCACGAGTCCTGGGGGAGGAGTACTCGACGCTTCGCGACCGCGTCCTTCGCCATCAACCGACCGATCTGGACCCGTACGGCGCGACCAACCCGGCCGAATTCTTCGCGGTGGCCACCGAGTGCTTTTTTCAACACCCTGCTCAGATGAAGCGCCACCATCCCGAGCTGTTCGACGAACTCGAGCTGTTCTACCGCCAGGATCCGACTGAAACGGCGCCTGATTGATGGAGGGGGCGTGCCGGTGTTCCGATCCAAGCAGCGTGTGATGGCACAGCGACTGGCAGAGCAAACGGCGAGCGAGGCAATGAGCATTCGGCGGGAATCGGACAAGTGCAGGGGTGATGCCTGTGGCTGACACGGTCGAACCTACGGCAGAGAATGCCGCCGAGCTCCAGACCCTATCCATGAGCGAACTCCAGGACCGGCTCTCGACGTCTCCGGACGGTCTCACCGGCGAGGAGGCGGCTCGCCGGCTCGTGCAGTACGGTCCCAACGAACTCGAAGAGAAACGCGGGCACCTCTTGCTGCGTTTCTTTCTGTATTTTTGGGGGCCAATTCCTTGGATGATCGAGGTCGCCGCCGTTCTTTCGGCCATCGTCCACCATTGGGACGAGCTGTACATCATTGCATTCCTCCTCGTCTTCAACGCAGTCATCGGCTTCTGGCAGGAGTTCAAGGCATCGAACGCCTTGGAGGCCCTCAAGGGAGAGCTCGCCATCAACGCTCGCGTCTTCCGAGACGGCGAGCTTCGGGAGATACCGGCCCGTGAGTTGGTCCCGGGAGATGCGATCAGAATCGTCCAAGGTGATATCGTTCCGGCCGACGCACGACTAGCAGTCGGGAAGTATCTCAGCGCGGACGAGTCCGCGTTGACCGGAGAGTCACTTCCGGTCGAGAAGGCAGTTGGAGACCCCGTGTATTCCGGTTCGTCCGCTCGTCAAGGGGAGATGACGGCACTCGTCACCGAAACGGGTATGCAAACGAAGTTCGGCCGGACAGCCCAGTTGGTGCAGGAGGCCGGCACCGTTTCCCACCTTCAGCGTGCCGTCCTGCACATCGCCGACTATCTCATCTACATTAGCCTCGGACTCGCGGCATTGCTGTTGGTCTTCCAAATGTTCCGCGGCGATTCTGTAATTGCCATCGTGCAATTCGTCCTCATTCTCGTGGTCGCCTCGATTCCGGTAGCCCTTCCCGCCGTCATCTCGGTAACAATGGCCCTCGGAGCCCTGGTGCTGTCGAAGGACAAAGCCATCGTGTCCAGGCTTCAGTCGATCGAGGAGATGGCCGGCGTCGACGTCTTGTGCAGTGACAAGACGGGGACACTCACGCAGAACAAGCTAACATTGGGAGACATCGTTCCGTTCGGTGACGGCAACGCCGATGAGGCCGTCTTGATGGGGGCGCTCGCCTCGGAGCGCGACAACCCCGATCCGATCGACCAATGTATCCTTGACGCCGTCACGGACACCGACCGGTTGTCGGCCTATCGCCAGGCCGACTTCGTCCCGTTCGATCCCATCCACAAGAGGACGGAAGCGACGATTGAGCTCGACGACCGAACGTTCAAGGTTTCGAAGGGGGCGCCCCAGGTCATTATCGAACTCTGCGAACTCGAAGGGAAGGCAGCGGCCGACGCGAACGAGGTCGTCGACGAGCTTGCCGCCAAAGGTTACCGAACGCTCGGAGTGGCAAGAGCAGACGGCGAGGATGGGACATGGAAACTCCTCGGCCTCCTACCGCTGTTCGATCCGCCGCGCGAAGACTCCGCGGACGTGATTCGCCGTGCCGAAGAACATGGTGTCAAGGTGAAGATGGTGACCGGAGACAATGCAGCCATTGCCGCCGAGACCGCACACGAGCTGGGGCTTGGAAGTCGCATTGTCGCCGCCGACGAGCTGTTCCCTGAAGGGGGACACATCGATGCACTGAGCGAGCGTGTCGCGACGGAGATCGAGAAGGCGGACGGCTTTGCAGAGGTGTATCCGGAACACAAGTACGCCATCGTCAAGGCCCTCCAGAGACGTGGGCACATCGTCGGCATGACGGGGGATGGAGTCAACGACGCCCCCGCGTTGAAACAGGCCGAAGTCGGAATCGCGGTCTCGGGTGCCACGAATGCGGCGCGGTCGGCGGCCGCGCTTGTCCTAACCCTGCCGGGGTTGTCGGTCATCGTCCAGGCGATCGAGGAGGCACGCCGCATCTTCGAGAGGCTCAACAGCTACGCAACCTACCGGATTGCCGAGACGATCCGCATTCTGTTCTTCGTCACGCTGACGATGATGGCGTTTGACTTCTATCCATTGAACGCGGTGCTGATCATTCTACTTGCCGTCCTGAACGACCTGCCGATCCTGTTCATCGCCTACGACAACACATGGCTCGACCCGAAACCCGTGACGTGGGACCTACGTCGCGTGTTGACCGTAGCGACGACGCTCGGCTTGGTCGGTGTGGTTTCCACGTTCGTCATCCTGCTGATCGGGATGAAGCTCCTCCACCTCACGGGCCCCGCTCTCCAGACGCTCATCTACCTAAAGCTCGCCGTGGCCGGTCACTTGACGTTGTTCGTCGCTCGGACCCAGCGCCGGTTCTTCCAGAAGCCGTACCCGTCCCGCTCGCTGTTCATTGCCATCGTCGGGACCCAAATCGTCGCCGCCTTGATCGTCGGGTTCGGAATCTTCGTGCAGAGGTTGCCTTGGCTCTACGTCCTGTATGTCTGGGGCTACGCGCTCGTTTGGATGTTCATCCTCGATGCGATCAAGGTCGCTGTCTATCGGCACCTATCGCTGGGCGGCACGCACCATCGCTCCTTCATCGACCGGCTCCAGCGTTCGCTGCATTCACACGTGCACTAGACGACGGGACTTGCAGGACGTCGGATCGAGCCTCTAGGATCCGCCGTCTTCGAGCGCGCGAAGAACGCGCCGGAGCTTGACATCAGCTTCCGCGGCGATCGGTCGCAGCTCGGCGTTGTCGAGCAGGCTCATCATCGCCATCGGATTCGCGATCGAGACGACCGTGCCACCGTCCCCCTCGTACACGACGATGCTGCAAGGAAGGATCAGCCCGGCATCCAGGTCCCGGTCGAGTGCCTGCTGGGCGAGCGGTGGGTTGCACGCGCCGAGGATGCTGTACCGGCGGAACGAAGCTCCCAGCTTCTCTTTCAGGATGGCCTGCATGTTGAGCGATGTGAGAATGCCGAACCCTTCTTCCTTCAGGGCGGTTCCGATCTTCTCGAGCACATCGTCATACGACGACTTGATGGTTGCTTGAAACGCAGAGTCTCTCGACGTGGACATCATGTCTCCCTTCTTGGCCTGTTCTCATCATCGCACGTGGATCCCTCTCGGCTCGGTCCTCATGCCAAGAAGGATCATACCGCTTCTCGCTGGAATCCCTATGAAGCCTGGATGCTGTTCTCGTGAAGAGCTGCCGCTTTGCACAGACCATCGATCGAGGAGTTTTGGGCGACGCCGTGCGCTGTCTGCACCCGTGCTGGAGCCCAAGCAGCTCAGCAACGCATGGCCGATGTCACAATCCGATCGGCACGCGTGCATGCCTTCCCATGTTGCCGAATCACTGAGACTCTTCATCGTCCGGCCGCTGGGAGGATGCAAGGACGCCTCGCCCCTCCCGAGACGGCGAGAGATGTCGGTACAGCACTTCAATCACGAGCGAGAGAACGACGAGCCCTCCCAACACGGCAAGGTTCCACGGATTCGAGCGCGCGCTCTGTTCGACCAGAATGAGCAAGGCAGCCAACGACAGAACGGCTCCCACCTGGGACAGCCAGACATGCCCTTTCGTTCCGCGGTGGACTCGCACGTTGGCCAGATTCACAATCATGAACACAAGGAGAAACCCAGCGCTGCCGATCATCGAGATTTTGCTGATATCCAGTGCATTGGCGAGAACAAGTGTGATGGCCGACGTCAGCAGGAGTCCCTCGACCGGACGATGCCAGATTTTGCGCTCGAGCCCGGCCGGAAGCTCCCCTTCCTTGGCCAGGATATACGTGAGCCTGGATGCGCCGTACAGTGTTGCGTTGATGGCCGATCCAGTCGACAGCATGGCGGCCACCGCGATGAGTGAGAAGCCCAGCATTCCAAGGAATGGTTTGGCAGCTACGGCGAGCGCGTAGTCCTTGGCCGCGACGATCTGCGCCGCGGGGACCGCACCGACCGCGACGGCGGCCACGGCAATGTAGAGCGCGATGACGAACAGGACGGACGTGAACAATGCGCGAGGGATCGTGCGTTCCGGGCGCCGAACGTCCGCGGCCGCATTGGCGATCAATTCGAACCCTTCATAGGCGAGGAAGATCATCATGCCGCCGGCAACGAGTGGAAGGGGGGCAGCCCAAGCCCCAATCGTCAATCGTTGGGATTGAACTGCGGCCACCCCCGCACCCACGAAGAACAGCAGGATCGCCAGCTTGATACCGACGATCCATTCTTCGGCCCGCCCGACGATTCCCGCTCCGAGGACGTTGAGCCCGGTCAGGAGAACGATGACACCCGATGTGAACAGGTGCCGCCAGAGGCCGCTCGAACCGTGGAGGAAGCTGGCAGCGTAGCTCCCAAATGCATGCGAATAGAGTGCCAGCATCACAGCGTAGCTCAACCAAAGCAGAACGTTCACGCTGCCTGTCAATCGGCCGGATCCAAACGCTTGATTGATGAACTCGAC
>CAZXQL010000036.1:0-13549 GCA_964643395.1 uncultured Thermotogae bacterium | reverse complement strand
ACTGCCACATCGATCGCACCTCTGCGGCATGCTTGATTCAGGCATCCGCGTTGGCATGAGCCCGCCAAGTCAGGTTCCTGAGTTAGGTATTATGTCCCCCGAACTCCCATCCTCCAGAACCTGATCTCCGTCATGTGCTACTCCCGAGGTCCGGATCTTGGCGAAACCAAGGTATCACCAACGAGAGACACGGTAGAGCGAGTGGCGCGCCCTTACGACTGTTCCACCGATGAGTGCGGATCGCTACTGCTATTCGTTCTTCCCAGAGATCTTGCTCAAGCCCCAGAAGAACACGCCCATCCCGATTCCCATCAGGAAGATGAAGATGCCCAACCCAACCGGTGTACCCCACAGAGCCGGCGACCAAAGACCATCCATTCTCTCTTCCTCCCTTCGACGAAGCTGCGCCCCGCGCACTCGCCATTTCATCCCCTCTTGACGACGGATCGCCAAGAGACGGAGCAAAGCAGCACTCGGTGCCGCAGTGATCCTACAATGACGGAACTCCTGGACTCAACACGTCGCGAATGCTACACCAACTACCCCTCCGTCCAGATGGAGGTCGCACGCTGTGGGATCCACCCACCATAGGGTAGCGCGTGTTGCCTCTACGAGGGACACCAAGCCTGCAGATTCAACATTCGGTGCTCAATCTGCAAGAACGTCGGCGTGCTACGTCCAGGCTACCCTGCGGTGAGCACCTTCTTCACATGCTGAATGAGTCCGCCGTCTTCGAGGATGGCGAGCACTTCCGGAGGGAGCGGGGGGAAGCGGTAGGTGTTGCCCGCATGCTCGACGATGCCCGCGGAGAAATCGACTCCCACTTCATCCCCCGTCTGGATCGCTTCCGTTCCTCTAGCGAGCTCGATCACCGGCAGACCGCTGTTGATGGCGTTGCGGAAGAAGATGCGCGAGAACGAGGGGGCGATGATCGCAGCGACGCCGGCCGCCTTCAGGCAGGTCGCCGCCTGCTCGCGTGAGGACCCGCAGCCGAAGTTCTTGCCGGCCACGATGATGTCGCCGGGCTGCACGTTCTTCGCAAACTCCGGATCCAGATCCTCCATCGCGTGCTCGGCCATCTCGGCCGGCTCCATCGGCTGATACGTATACTTGCCCGGAAAGATGACGTCGGTATTGACGTCGTCACCGTATTTCCAAACCCGTCCCTTGTTCATCGCACCTCCAACCTAGAACCTTTCTCCCGCGGAGACGCCGAGCCGCAGAGAAGACCCGGCCCAAACCTTACCATGAAGAGCATGAAGCACATGAAGGGGGAAAACTCACAACCAGTCCCAAGGTCAATGGCGCTTCTTCATGAGTCTTCATACTTCTCATGGTTTCCACTGTCTGTCTCCGCGCGAATTCACTCGTGGATCCGCTAATGAAGGACTCTATCCTTATTCGTCCGCTCTTGACTGCTTTCCCCCTGATCCTAGGGTTTGCTCCTCCCCTTCATGTCCTTCATGGTTCCTGCTCTTGCTCTTCTCTGCGACTCGGCGTCTCCGCGGAAGATTGCTTTTCGCCTCTCACCTCTCGCCTCTCACCTCTCGGCTTCCGCCTTTCCCCTTCATGCCCTTCATGGTTCCTGCTCTTGCTTTTCTCTGCGTCTCCGCGCCTCTGCGGGAGATGGCTTTGCCTAGAAGAACTCGCGCGGATCGGCGATGACGCCGGCCACGGCCGATGCGGCGACCGTCGCAGGAGACGCGAGGAACGTCTCCGCCTCGCGCGATCCCATCCGGCCCTTGAAGTTGCGGTTGGCGGTCGAGATGCAGACCTCTCCCGGGGCCAGCACGCCTTGATGCGCGCCCAGACACGGACCGCAGCCGGGGTTGAGCAGCAGGCCGCCCGCCCTGACGAGCGTGTCGATGACGCCTTCTTTCAGTGCGGCAAGCAGGATCTCCTGCGATGCCGGCAGCACCAGAAGGCGGACGCCGTTGGCAACCTTGTGCCTCTCGAGGATCTTGGCGGCCATGCGCAAGTCCTCGAGCCGTCCGTTGGTGCACGTTCCCAACAACGCCTGATGGATCGGCATACCGGCCACGTCCTCCACCGGAGAGACGTTGTCCACGGTGTGAGGCTTGGCGACCTGCGGTCCGAGCGAGGAGGCATCGAATTCCAGGACCTGTTCATACTCCGCGTCCTCATCCGGGAACACGGGCGTGTACTCACTCTCGGCCCGGCCGAAGAGGAACTCGGCTGTCTTGCCGTCCGGTGCGCAGTAGCCGTTCTTCGACCCCATCTCGATCGCCATGTTGCAAAGCACCATGCGCGATCCGATCGACATCGCCGAGATGGCCTCGCCCGTGTACTCGACCGATTTGTATAGAGCGCCGTCGGCGCCGATCGAGCCGATGATGTGAAGGATCAGATCCTTGGCGCTGACCGGCTCGGTCAAGCTGCCGTTCACGACCATCTTGAACGAGGCCGGCGTCTTGAGCCAGATGCGCGATGTGGCGTACAATGCCGCCATCTCCGATCTCCCGATCCCGGCCGCGAACGCTCCGAACGCCCCATACGTCGTTGTATGGGAGTCCGATCCGAGGATCAGCCTCCCAGGTAGCGCGAATCCTTTCTCGGGCAACACCTGATGACAGATTCCCACGCCGACGTCGTAGAACCGGCGGATCCCGTTTCGCTGAACGAACTCGCGGATCTCCTTGTGGTTCTGCGCGTACTTCTCTTCGGACGCAGGCACGGTATGATCGAGCACAATGACGAACTTGTCCGGATCCTTGACCTTCGCGACGCCGATCTGGGCAAACTTCTTCGCGATCGCCGCCGTATTGTCGTGCGACAAACAGACGTCAGGTTCGATGTCCACGATCTGCCCGATATCCACCGAATCCAGCCCGGCCTTGGCGGCCAATACCTTCTGAGCGAACGTCATCGCCATCGTCATCACCCCTCGATCGGATCGAAGTTCATGAAGTCCGCCAAGTGACAGATGACCGACTCGGGAGAGCGTTTGAACGGGTCGCCTTCCTTGGAGTGGGTGCCGATGATGTGCTGCACGGCGGCCGGAAGTCCGTGCGCATCCGCCAAGGCGACGCCGGAGAACGCGTGCCGAACGAGCTTGCCGTCCGCGCTCTTGCGGAACGTCCCGTCCGCCTCCTCCATCTCCACCAGCTTGCCCACGTCGTGCAGCAGGGCTCCGGCAAGCAGCAAATCCCGATCCAACTTCAGGTCGACGCCGTGGTAAATGTCGTCGAACGTGTCGCAGACCGCAACGCAGATCCGGGTCACCGAGCGGACATGCTGCGCGAAATTCGCCGACACCTTCTTGACCAGCGTGAACGGCATCCGCTCCAGATCCTCGGGCTGCCAGCCGCCTCGATCGAGTCCGTCCAACCACGTTTCGATGACTTTCTCACGCAACTCGATATCGGAGATCCACTCGATTTCCGGCACGATGCGCAGCAGCTTCTGTCTCACTCGTATCCCTCCACCTTCCGCACAACGTCGATGACGGTCCCATCCCGCCACTCGATGGCGGCGACGATCTCGTCCCCGAAGACCGGCTTCGTCACCGGTTGGATGAAGCCATTCACTTCCGCCTTGATCTCCTCCAGCGTCCGGACGCGCAGTCCGGCGTCGAGGAAACGTTCCTTCAGATCGTTCCGTTTCGGATTCACTGCAATGCCGCGCTCGGTCACGACCACGTCAATGACCTCGCCGGGCGTCGTCACCGTCGTCACCGAATCGACAATCACCGGGATCCGCCCACGTAGAGCGGGGATCGTGATCATCGTCATCGCCGCGCCGGCCGCGACGTCCTGATGGCCGCCGATTCCGTGCAGCAGGAGCCCATCGGAATGCGTGTTGACGTTGACGTTGAAGTCGAGATCGACTTCGGTCGCTCCCAGGAATGCAGCGTCGAGCTTGTAGGTGGCGCAGCCGCGCGAATCGTAGTTGGCATAGGTGCCCGGATCGATCATCACGTGGGCCGCGTCGTCCCGAATCGACGCGATGGCGTCGAGGTCGAATGCCTGGCCGTCGAGAATGGCGCGGATCAGACCTCGATGCAGCAGGTCGACGAGCATGCTCGTTCCGCCGCCCATGCCGAACGATCCGACGATTCCCGCCTTCGCCATCTCCTCGCCCAGATACTTCGTGACCGCCAGCGAAATCCCGCCCGCGCCTCCCTGGAAGCTGAATCCGTCTTTGAAGTAGCCGGAATGCACGACGGCATCCGTCGTCATCCGAGCGATCAACAGACGCGTCGGCGAATTCGTGATCTGCAGCGTGCCCGAGGCGATGTGGTCGGGGTCGCCGATCTCGTCCACGACGACGACGTAGTCCACCCATCCCTGTTGGATTTCCATCGGATGAACCGGGTACGGGGCCAAATCGTTGGTCACGACCACCGTCTTGCCCGCGTACTGCGCGTCCACCGCACAGAACGCGATCGGACCGCACGGCGTCGGCCCGTGAATGCCGGTCGCGTTCCCATAGGGGTCGGCCTGCGGGGCGGCAATGAAGGTGACGTCGATGTCGACATCTCCGGCCTCGATCGCCCGCCAGCGACCACCATGCGACCGCAGGATCGCCGGCTCGGCCAGTCGCCCGCCTTGACTCACGAACGCACCGATCGGGCCGTTCATCGACCCTTCGATCCGGTCCACCACGCCGGACTTGATGTGTTCGACCACCGACGCGTGCACCGCGAACAGCGCCGTTGGGAAGAGCCTCAGCCTCTTGATTCCCATCTCGGCGCAGGCGTCGAGCACCTGATTGATCAACCGATCGCCGTCGCGGAACGAGTGGTGGAAAGAGATCGTCATTCCATCCGACAGGCCGGTCGCTTCGATCGCGGCCTCGATCGAGGGCAGGACCTTGTTCTCGTTGCGTGGCGCCGCTTTCTGGGGACGCGGCTTCTTCAGCCCGTCGCGGTGCGTGGAGAATGCCCCTTGGTACGGCGTGACGTCGCGCAAGCCAATCTGCTCGGGGATCTCCCGTCCAACCGCGTTTCTCATGAGACACTCCCGTTCGCGGACAGCTGTTCACCGTAGGCGATCAACCGTTGGGCACGTGCAAGCACCGGCTTGTCGATCATCTTTCCATCCAGAGCGACGGCACCCGATCCCGATTGCTCCGCTTCCGCGGCCGCCGCGACCACACGACGTGCGTACGCCAACTCGTCTTCGGACGGCGAGAACGCCTCATGAATCGTTGCCAGCTGGCGTGGGTTGATCGCGCCTTTGCCGTCGAACCCGAGTTCGCGCGCCAGCAAACACTCCTTGGCCAGTCCTTCGACATCCCCGAGGTCGGCGAACACAGTATCCGACGACTGGATGTCCGCCGATGCCGCCGCCGCAACGATCATGGACCTCGCGAACAGAAGGGAACGGCGGGAGCGAACGGCTCCGACGTCCCGCGTGAAGTCCTCCGCCCCGAAGGCCAACAGAATCACGCGCGGATCGGCGAGGGCGATCTCCTCGGCGTGCAGCACGCCGCGCGCCGTCTCGAGGATCGGCATGATCTTGGTGAAGCCGTCTTCGCATCCGACGGCTCGTTCCACTTCGGACAACAGCTCCGATAGCCGCGCGACGTCAGCCGCCGATTCGGCTTTCGGCAAGCAGAATCCGTGTGGCCGTCCCAGCAGGACCTCGCGAACGTCGTCCTCGCCTCCCGCATCCAATCCGTTGATGCGGACCCATACGTCCTCGGGGAACGACACCGACGCAAGCAGGTGCTTGACCAAGGTCCGAGCCGCCGCCTTCTCGGAGACGGGAACGGAGTCCTCGAGGTCGAGCAAGACGCAGTCCGCGCCGTGGATCTCGATCCCTGCCAGCAGCCGCGGATTGTTGCCGGGCGCGTACAGCCGACTGCGGCGCGGCCGATCCGCGACCGTAGCCGTCCGCGTCAACGGCTTGTCAGGGACCCATGCATCCGAGGACAGGGCGTCTCGAACGGCGGATTCCAGTCTGGCTTCCAACACGTAGTCGAGCGCTCCGGCATCCTCGACCGTGACGGCCAAAGCAGGATTGCCGCAACGTTCGAGCCCGAGTTCGACGACGCTTCGGACTCCAGGCGCTACGAGATCCTGGGCCTTCGTAGCGACCTCGATGCGTGGCTTCTTCGCTTCGACGACGGTGACCCGGCAGTCGCTTTTCGCGTCCGAGCCGGCCGTGTGTCCCCGTGTCATGTCATCCTCCTAGGCCATCAGCAGGGCCATCACAGCTTTCTGCGCGTGCAGCCGATTCTCCGCCTGATCGAAGATCGCACTCCCCGAGCTCCGCGAGGCTCCGTAGGTGATTTCCTCGTCATAGTGCGCGGGCAGGCAGTGAAGGATGATCGCGTCCTTGTCGGCAAGACGCACGATCTCTTCGTCGATCGTGAATCCGGCGAACGCATTCTGCTTGGACGAGGCCTCGGACTCCTGCCCCATGCTGACCCATACATCCGTGTACAGCACATCCGCGCCGGCTGCGGCTTCGCGGGCGTCGTGGAAGATCTCGACGCTCCCGCCGACCTTGCGGGCAGCATCGACGATCTCCGGATCCGGCTCGAAGCCCTCGGGGCAAGCGATGCGGAACGCCATGCCCACCTTGGAGCATCCGTTGATCAGTGAGTGGGCCACGTTGTTGCCGTCGCCGATGAAGGTCAGCGTCAATCCGTCGAATGATCGCTTCTTCTCCCAGACGGTCAACAGATCGGCGAGTCCTTGGCACGGGTGGTACCGATCGCAGAGCCCGTTGATGACGGGAACGGTCGCATACTGCGCCAATTCCGCGATCGTTTGGTGTTCGAACACACGAGCCATGATGCCGTCGACGAACCGCGACAGGTTGAGCGCGATGTCTTCCGTGGTCTCACGCTGACCGAGCTTGATGTCGGACGGCCCGAGGTAGATAGCGTGACCGCCCATTTGCCACACTCCCGTCTCGAACGACACCCGCGTCCGTAGTGACGGCTTCTGGAAGATCATCGCCAGCGTCTTGCCGGCCAACATGTCATGGCGGACGCCCGCCCGATGCTCGAGCTTCAAGTTCCTGGCCAGCTCGAGAATCTCGAAGTGCTCCTCCGGCGACAGCTCCGCCAGGGAAATCAGGTGCTTGTGTTCCATACTCGCCCCACTCTCCGTTCCGCCGGCGTCTCGCTCGAAGGGCCGATCGCCGCGTGCGTCTATGGCTCGTATCATAGTCCAGCGCGTACGCGACCTCCAACGCAAATGTGCCCGTCATCGCCCCGGATTCATGGCGGCGTCCATCCCCCCTTGCGACTCACGGCGAATCGCCGCTTGCATTTCCTGCCGATGTGTCCTAGAATCCGACGCCCTCTACTAGATGGCACATTTGCGCACTCTGATGATCGTGTCGTCGTTACACGGTTGGGTTTGTGGAATCAGAGGCCATTCCCAACGTACTCGCGAGATTCTTCGCCATGTTGAGGAATGTTGATTCCGCAGACTCTAGGCTCACGGTTCCACACGAACTGGAGGTGGAGTCACAGTGCGCAAGGTTCTTGCTATCCTCGTCTGCTTGATCGTCGGTGTCGGACTGCTTGCCGCAGCTCAGGTACCGTATCCCGAGACTCTTCGGATTGGAGCAATCTCCGAAGCTGTCAGCCTGGATCCGGTGAACGCCTATGACAGCGCCAGTGGTCTGCAGTGCATTCAGATCTATGACGGCCTTTTGAAGTACGCCCCCTCGTCCATCACGGACTTCGAGCCGTGCCTGGCCACGATCGTCCCCAGCTTCGAAAACGGCTTGGTGACGACGGCCTCGGACGAATACGGCGACTACACCCTCGTCACGTTCCCGATCCGCCAGGGCGTCACGTTCCACAACGGCAACACGCTGGATCCCTACGATGTGGAATACACTTACGAACGCGGCCTGGTCTGCGATCCTGCCGGTGGTCCACAGTGGATGGCGTTCAACGTCTTCTTCGGCGTGAGCTTCAACTCGATCGGAGACCTCGTCGACGCCTACGGTCAGGATCTCGCCAAGCAGATGATCCAGAACGCCGTGACCGTCAACGGCATCAACGTCACGTTCAAGCTGTACGGTCCGTACGGGTTGTTCTACAAGTCCCTCGCGAACAACTACACGTACTGGGGATTCATCGTCGACAAGGACTACTCGATCGAGAACGGGAACTGGCCCGGAACCTGGGATATCGAATTGGGCGTGGACTACAAGATGGGGCCCGAGGGCGCCGCATCCCCGACCTACAATATCCCCAACGGAACGGGACCCTACATGCTCGAAGAGTGGATCCCGGTCCAGGAACTCCGACTGAAGAAATTCGACAACTACTGGGGCGGATGGGAAGGTAAGCATGTCGACTACATGATTACCTACAACATCAGCGAGTGGAGCACCCGCCGAACGATGTTCGAGAACGGCGATTTGGACATCTGCAACGTTCCGCGGCAGTACCTGGAACAGATGCAGGGCTTCCCCGGCCTTCGCTCGGTCTACAACTACGCGACCGCCGGCAACAGCGGAATCATGATGCTGAGCCAGACCAACCCGCAGAGCCCGTACATCCACAGCGGTCAGCTCGACGGCGACGGTGTCCCGCCCGACTTCTTCAACGACATCAACGTCCGCAAAGCGTTCTGCTACTCGTTCGACGCGCAGGCCTATGCCGACCAGATCTACCTCGGCGAAGCCATCCCGTCCTACAGCCAGCTTCCGATCGTTTTCGGAGACGCGGTCTATCAGCACTACGTCTACGGACTCGACCTGGAGAAGGCTGAAGAGTACTTCCGCGCGGCTTACGACGGACAGCTCTGGGATACCGGCTTCAAGCTGACGCTGGCGTACAACATCGGAAACGATATGCGCCGCGCCTCGCTGGAGATCCTCGAGCAGACGATTGAGTCGATCAATCCGAAGTTCGACATCGAAGTCGTCGGTCTGGAGTGGGCGAGCTTCTTGCCTGCCTTCCAGTCCAACCAGATCCCGCTGTATCGAAGCGGTTGGGGTGCGGACTACATTCATCCCTACAACTTCATTCAGCCCTACTACCACTCCCAGGGCAACTTCATGCAGCCGCAGGGTTTCGGGACGCCCGAGATCGACGCCAAGATCGCGCAGATCGCGATGACGGCCGACACGGACGAGCTGAACCAGCTCTGCTGGGATGTCCAGAAGTGGGCGCTTGACGGCGCGTTCACGATCCCGATGGTCGATCCGACCGGACGCTATTGGGAGCGAACGTGGGTCAACGGCGTTCAGTTCCACGCCATGGGCGCAAGCTCCAACAACTTCAAGCTCTACAACGTCTATAAGGAAGAGGGCGGTCCCGGATTCACGGTTGACCTGGTCCTGTTCCCGAACATGCTCGTAGAGCAGTGGTAGTGTAGGACCCGATCAAGAGGCCCGGTTCGTCGTTCCACCGAACCGGGTGAGGCATCCTGTGATGAGGAGGAGACCCTGTCTCCTCCTCATCATCACCGATCAGCGGGGAGTCGTCGCATTGTGCTGTTCCGACGACTCAACAGTGAGGAGTTCAGGTAGACATGCTGACCTACATTGCGCGTCGATTGCTGATGCTGCCGTTGGTCCTCATCGGGGTCACGCTGCTGATCTTCGCCTTGTTGCAGCTTCTCAGTCCGTTCTCACGCCTTGCCATTTACATCACGGATCCCAACCAACTCAAGCAAGGACCTGAGCAACTGCAAGAAATGGTGGAAGCATTGGGGCTTGATGATCCCGTGTGGGTCCAATACGGACGCTGGCTCAATGGCGTCGTCCATGGAGACCTGGGCTGGTCGGAGTCCGGCAGACAACCGGTCGTCAATGCACTCATGGCGAAGATGCCGGGCACGGTTGAGTTGGCACTCTTTGCGGTCATTCCGGTTATTTTCGGGGGAATCTGGCTCGGCAAAGTGACCGCGGTACATCAAGACAAGGCGTTGGATCATGTGGGGCGGGTCGCAGCGATTGTCGGATGGTCGTTCCCGACGTTCGTGTTCGGCCTTCTCGCCCTGTTCTTCTTCTACGGTCTTCTGGGGTGGTTCCCACCGGGGACACTCAGCCTCGCGGCTCAACGCGTAGTATCTTCCGATTCGTTCACGAACTACACGGGCATGCACACCATTGATGCCTTGCTCAACGGGAATTGGTTCGTGCTCGGAGACGCGCTTCGGCATCTTGTGATGCCCGTGGTGACGCTCGCGTATCTCAGTTGGGCGATGATCATGCGCGTCATGCGTTCCAGCATGCTCGAGGCATTGCGCCAGGACTACATCACGACGGCCCGGGCCAAAGGGCTGAAGGAGACCATCGTCATCAACAAACACGGGAAGCGGAATGCGCTTCTACCCGTGACGACCATTGCCGGGACGATGTTCGCCGGCTTGATGAGCGGCGTCGTGATCACGGAGACGGTGTTCAACCGCCCCGGGTTGGGGCGATTCGCGGCGTCGGCCGCGACGCAATTGGATATCCCGTCCGTCCTCGGGTTTGCGCTGTTCAACGGAATCCTATTCGTCGTAGTGAATCTGGTCGTCGACATCCTTTACGCGTACTTCGATCCGCGCGTTCGATTGGAGTAGTGATCCAACGATGTGGGTACTCAAGAAGCTTCTCACTCGTCCGTTGTCGGCGGTCGGGTTCTTCCTCTTGCTATGTTTCGTGGTGATCGCCGTGATCGCCCCCTACATCGCCCCGCCTCAGTTTCCGAGCGAGCCGTACCGCATTCCTCGCGACGGGTACTGGGCTGAGCCCAAGCCGCCGAGTCCGGAGCACCTGCTCGGCACCGCCGAAGGGCAGTACGACATCTTCTACGGCGTCGTATGGGGGACGCGCACCGCGTTTCGAGTGGGCATCATCGTCACGCTCTGTGCATGCGCGATCGGGATGTTGGTCGGATCGGTTGCCGCATACTACGGGGGCATCATCGACGAGTTGTTGATGCGAATCGTAGACATCTTCTACACGCTTCCGTTCCTCGTCGCAGCCATGATTCTTACTGTCGTCTTGGGAAGGAGCCTGACCAACTCGATGATCGCCCTCATCTGCTTCACGTGGATGGGGTACGCGCGTGTCATCCGGTCCGAGATCCTTCGCATCAAGGAACTCGATTACTCCCAGGCAGCAAGAGCGGTCGGCGCCGGGAACTTCCGAATCCTGGTTAGGCACATCATTCCCAACGCGCTCTACCCAATCTTCGTGATGGTATCGATGAACATCGGCTCGATGGTCATCGCCGTCTCGACGCTGAGCTTCCTCGGTCTGGGCGCTCAGGTCGGCTATGCGGATTGGGGCCAGATGATCAGTTTGGCGCGCAACTGGATGCTGGGCAGGGCCGGGACGGCGGCCGCCTATTGGTTCACCGTCGTCTGCCCTGGAGTTCCCATCGTTCTGTTCGTGCTGTCTTGGAATCTAGTGGGCGACTCGCTCCGGGACGTTCTGGATCCCCGCATGCGCGGCGCCCGCTGACACATAGTCCCGCCTAGGCCGTCGCTCCCTCTTGCAGGGAGCGGCGGCTACCCCTGTTGCTGCATCCCGATCGCGTGGGAGCAAGCTCCCATGCCACCTGCCATTGGCAACACGGGCTCGGTAGCCGATCCTGCGGCTGGCTCCGACTCGAGCACGTGATACTCAACAAGCCTTCCGATCGGCGGTTTCCTGACGATCGCTGCACGAAGATCGCGAAGAAGCGGAGTCGCCGCCCACTCTTCTTGCGGCGGCACTGCGGCCGCATCTGATCCCGTCCCCCTGTTGATTCGGTGCGGACATCTGTCTTATACTGGACCTGCCTATTCCACTAGTAGCTGTTGCGGACTGGGCATCGTCCAATGTGGGCGATGCCGTGAGCAATATCGTGTTGGTCGGCTGAGGTTGAGGCGTATACCGGCCGGCTCACAAGGAGGAAACGCAGTGAAAAAGATTTGCGCACTCTCTCTGGTTCTCATCTTTGCATTCGCCTTTATGGGCCTTGCACAAGATGTTCCGAACCCCGATACGCTCATCTACATGTCCTACGGTACGCTGAACTCGATGGACCCCGCTTATGTCTATGACACCGACAGCGGAGGCCTCATCTTCCAGGTGTACGAGAACCTGTTCTCCTGGCCGTACGGCGTGGTAGATGGTAATGAAACGACCTTGACTTGGTCCCTGGCCACGAGCGACCTGATCCCCATGCTAGGTACGGTCGTTCCGTCAGTCGAAAACGGTCTCGTCGTGACGCTTCCCGACGGTCGGATTCAGTACACCGTTCCGATCCGCCAGGGCGTCTCATTCCACGAGGGCGGAACGCTGACTGCTACGGATGTCGAGTACACGTTCGAGCGTGGAGTGCTTCAGGATCGCCGCGGCGGACCGCAGTGGATGTTCTTCGAGGCATTCTCCGGCTATCAGTTCTACGATCTGGCCAGCCTTGCCAGCGACGTGCTGGGCAAGGACCTCGCCCGCGCGGACATCCCGAACCTAACGCCTGAAGAGCAGGCACAGGTTTACGCCGTCATCGATCAGTGGATCGAGGTTTCGCCTGATGGCGGAAGCGTCACGTTCACGATCGGCGCTCAGTATCCTCCGTTCCTTGGAATGCTCGCCCATGGCGCAAGCTGGGGCGCAATCCTTGACAAGGAATGGGTCGTCTCCGTCGGTGGTTGGGACGGAGCTGCCAATGACTGGGCCGCTTGGTATAACCCGGGCAACGGTACGGCCGCCGAGGAATCTGAGCTGTACGACAAGGCCAACGGAACCGGTCCCTATGTGTTGACGCTGTGGGATCCGGGCGTCGAGCGCGTTTACGAGCGCTTCGATGGCTATTGGCGCGATCCTGCTCCGATCAAGACCGTCATCCATCGACAGGTCCAGGAGTGGACGGACCGCTATCTCGCTTTCGAGAACCACGATGCTGACATCGTGACCGTCGACCCGCAGTATGTCCCGCAGGTCGAGGTTCTCCCGGGCGTCACCATTCACAAGAACCTGCCTACCATCAGCATGAACCCGGTCATGTTCTTCACGACCGACATGGACATGGAAGGCAACGACTTCGTCGGCTCCGGTCAGTTCGCCGAAGACGGAATCGCGTCCGACTTCTTCGATGACATCCACGTTCGCAAAGCGTTCAACTACTGCTTCGACCGTGAGCAGTTCATCGAGGAGAGCTACGGCGCCGTTGGTGGATACAAGACCCACGGTCCGATTCCGCAGGCGTTCGCATGGGCCTACAACCCCGATCCGTCGATCATCTACGATATCGACCTCGAGAAGGCCGAGGAAGAGTTCCGGCTCGCGTTTGACGGTCAGCTGTGGGATACCGGTTTCACATTCACCATCGTCTACAACGAGGGGAACGACTCTCGACGTTCGATGGCCGAGATGCTCGAGTACAACATCGAGTCGCTGAACCCGAAGTTCCATGTCGACCTTCTGGGCATGCCGTGGACGAACCAGCTGGACTATCTGCTCACCGAGCGGATGCCTCTGTTCATCATCGGCTGGATCATGGACTATCCCGATCCGCATAACTTCGCGCAGCCGTTCTGTCAGTCCGACGGTGGCGGATTCGCGAGTTGGCAGGGTGCGTACATGATCAACATCTACCAGACGTACTTCGACGATTTGGTGGCCGCCGG
>CAZXQL010000035.1:1400-13586 GCA_964643395.1 uncultured Thermotogae bacterium | reverse complement strand
CCGAAGAGGCGATGAAGCCGGGTGCTCCCATCCTGTTCGAGCCGGGCAACGTGGTCGCCGAGTACAAGATCCGCAAGGGCAACCTCGACGCCGGGATGGCCGAGGCCGATGTCGTCGTTGAGAATACATTCAAGATGCCGTTCGTCGAGCATGCGTACCTAGAGCCCGACGGAGGTGTAGCCTGGGTGGACGAGCAGGGGATCATCAACATCCGCGTTTGCACTCAGGTTGTCGAACACTTCCGTTCGATCGCCCGCGCACTGAACGTCCCCCAGAACCGGATTCGCATCCGAGGAACGATGGTCGGCGGCGGATTCGGCAGCAAGGAGGACATCACGGTCGAGATCTTCCTCGCGTTTCTGGCTCGGGAAACCGGGCGGCCGGTGAAGCTGGTCTACACGCGAGAGGAGGCGTTCGCAGCGACATCGAAGCGTCATCCGTTCACGATCACGCATCGAACCGGCGTCAAGAAGGACGGGAGAATCACAGCGAGCCGGATCCGGATGGTGGCCGACTCGGGCGCGTATCCGTACCTGACGCCGTACGTGCTCCTGTATGCGACCGGGATGGCGGCGGGACCGTACAAGATTGACAACCTCCACGTGGACAGTGTGGCAGCGGCGACGAATCAGACGTTCACGAGCGCGTTCCGTGGATTCGGGGGACCGCAGGCTGCACTGGGCTACGAGCAGCAGATGGACGAAATCGCCAAGGCCCTCGGCAAGGACCCGTTGGAGGTTCGACGCGTCAACTATCTGAGGACCGGCGATGCCACCGGAACGGGTCAAGTCATCGGTTCCGCGGCGTGGTTGGAGGAGACAGCCACGCGTGCGCTCGCGGCACTGGGCGAGCGTGCTCCGAGCACCGAGACGCGCAAAGTCGGTCGGGGCTTCGCGTCGACGTTTCAGTCGTATGGGCGGATCATGTGGTTCCACGATACGTCGCAAGCGTGGGTCGGATTGGAGCAAGACGGATCGGCCGTCATCCGGTGCGGCGTTCCCGACATCGGGGCCGGGCAGTCGAACAGCATCTGCCAGATCGTGGCCGAGATTCTCGGCGTGCCGCTCGATCGGGTCACCATCTACGCGACCGACTCCGCCGTCACCCCGCTGGCGGGAACCTCGACAGCCACCCGGCAGCTGTACATGTCGGGGAATGCGGTTTCCATGGCGGCGACGGCCATCCGAGGCCGACTCGTCAAGCGGGCCGCAGAGAAATTGGGCGTCGAGGAAGACGAGCTGGAACTCGCGGATGCTCGAGTTTCCGTCCGAGGCGACGCGTCCCGTTCGATTGAGCACAAGGACCTCGTGAGGTTGTGCGCGTCGGAAGGGATCGGGCTTTCGGAGCTAGCGCAGTTCAATGCCCCGATGCGGGACGGCCTGGATCCGGAAACGGGACAGGGAGACATCTGGCCCGACTTCACGTTCGGAGCCCAGGCTATCGAGGTGGCCGTCGATGTCGAGACGGGAGAAATCGAGTTGCTCAAGTCCGCGGCCTGCCACGACGTGGGCCGGGCGATCAACCCGGCCGCCGTTCGCGGGCAAATCGCCGGCGGGAGTCATCAAGGCCTCGGATACGCGCTGATGGAGGACTTCGAACTCCAGGACGGCTATATCAAGACGCCATCGTTCGCCGAATACCTGGTTCCGACCGTCCTCGACTTCCCGGACACGCACGTGATCATCCTCGAATCGGGCACCGGAGTTGGACCGTTCGGGGCGAAGGGCATCGGCGAACCCGCGTTGACTCCAGCTGCTCCGGCGGTGGCCAATGCCGTTACCGATGCGCTGGGCATCCGAATCGGCGAGCTTCCGTTCACCCCGAAGCGGATTCTGGAAGCGCTGGGGAGGACCCACCCTGGCCTCCCGCAGGGACGCAAAGGCGCAGAGGAAAGCCAGGGAAAGAAATAGTGAACAGCCATCAAGAACGGCACAGGCACCCTAACAGTCGTTCGATCGACTGAGTTCACGGCAAGATGCTCCCGACCGCTTCGCGCCTTTGCGGGAGAGAGAATCATGAACCGATTGGAGAGGAAACAGGCTTGATGAAGCGAATCATGACCGGGAACGAGGCCGTTGCGCACGGCGCGCTCCGAGCGGGTGTCAAGGTCGTAACCGGATACCCCGGCACACCGTCGACCGGATGCGTCGCGCACCTGTTGACGCTCGATCTTCCGCACCGGCATGTCGAATGGTCAGCCAACGAGAAGGTTGCGTTCGAGATCGCTGCGGGAGCGGCATGGGCCGGGCATCGATCCTTGTGCACGATGAAGATGTCCGGACTCAATGTCGCCTATGACGCGCTGATCTCGATCGCCTACTCCGGAACCAACGGCGGTCTTGTGATCTACGTGGCCGACGACCCGGGCGTCAGCGCCGGAATGCCCGAACAGGACTCGCGCGGTTTTGCGTTGATGTCGCATCTTCCGATGCTGGAGCCTGCCTCTCCGGCCGAAGCCTATGAGCACGTCCAGCGAGCGTTCGAGCTGTCCGAGACGACAGGCGCACCCGTCTTCCTGCGGGCGACGACGGCGGTCGCGCTCGGACACGCCGGGCTGGATGTCGACGATCCCGTCGAACCACGGACCCTCAATCCGATCCTCGAGAAGGACATCCGCCGTTACACCAAGGCGGGATCCACGATCTGTATGCAACAGCATCGAGCATTGCTCGATCGGCTGGAGCATGCCGGCGGCGTTGTCCGGGAGATGGGAGTCAACCGACTCCATCTCGGTCGGGATGTGGATGGAATCGGCCTCGTCGCCGTCGGCGCGGCCAACGCCTACCTCTCGGAGGCCCTCGCGGTCGCGGATGACCCGTCCGATCCGGGATTCTCGACGCTGCGAGTCGCCACGACGATTCCCTTTCCACGAGACGAAGCACGCGATCTGTTCGCGAGCTGCCGCACGATCGTTGTGTTCGAGGAGCTGGAACCCCATTTCGAGCGAGAGCTCTACGTTGCTGCGAAGTCCTTCGGATTCCGCGGGAACATCGTCGGCAAGCTGGACGGCACACTCTCGCCGATTGGCGAGTACGGGCTGGAGGAAGTCTTGAAGGGACTTCAAGCCTGTGGCCGGTGGCCTGCAGCGCGTGGAGACGAGGCACAATCGGCCCCCCGGAATCTCAGACGACAAGCAACAGAGGAACCAGCTCTTGGAACCGACGCTGAGGTCGTTGTCGGCTCCTCCAGCACAGCCTGTCCATCGCCACGCCCGATAACAGTCTGTGCTGGATGCCCGCATCGGGGCACGTATCTGGCCATCGATGCTGCGATCCGGACTGTCGGGCTCTCCAAGGACGACGTGATGGTCACCGGAGACATCGGCTGTACGATCCTCGGAATGAACCCTCCGTTCGACCTGCTTTGGAACGAAGTGTCGATGGGGACGAGCGTCAGCCTCGCACAGGGCTACGTGCACGCCGGATTGGAGACGCCTGTGATCGCCACCATCGGCGATTCCACCTTCTTCCATGGCGGCATTCCAGGGCTCGTCAACGCGATTCAACACCGCGTGCCCCTCACGCTCGTTGTGATGGACAACGGGTGGACGAGTATGACGGGCATGCAAGTCAACCCCGGGACCGATGAGCAAGCTCAGCCCGACGGTTGCCGCGTGGACATCGAAGCGGTCCTTCGAGGTCTGGGCCCCGACCGCCTCGATGTTGTCGATCCGTACGATCTCGACGTGATCACAAAGGTGATCGCAGAGGGTCTCCGATCACCCGGCGTGAAGGTCGTGTTGGCTCAGCGTGAGTGCGCCATCCAAGCGAGGCGTCGAGGCGTCGCAGTCGGACGGACTGCCGTGGATGCCGGGAAGTGCGTGCTCTGCAAGCACTGTCTCAAGATGACGGGCTGTCCGGCGCTCGGCATCTCACCGAACGGGGTCTCCATGGTTATCGATGCTTCCGTGTGCAACGGATGCGGGCTGTGCGCTCGATTCTGCCCAACCGGAGCGCTGGTCGTCTCGCGACCGAAAGGAGACGAGCGATGACGGCGTGCGATATCCTGCTGATCGGCGTCGGCGGTCAGGGCGTTGTGACCTTGGGCGATCTGATCGCTCAAGCGGCGCTCGCGTCCGATGTGCCGGTCTCGCTCGTTCCGACCAAGGGCATGGCGCAACGTGGCGGTTTCGTCAAGGTCGATCTGCGATTGGGACGTTCCGAGGCCGGACCGCGCGTCCCCACAGGCGGTGCCGACATTGTGCTGGCGATGGAGCGGTCCGAGGCGCTAAACGGGTTGCCGTTCCTGCGGAGGGATGGACGATTCATCCTCTATGACCACGTGTGGGAGCCGACCGGCGTGCTGTTGGGCGAGGATGCCTATCCGCCGCGGGATGACGTGGTTGAAGTCCTGAAGGGCGCTTGCACGGAGGTCGTTCTGCTCGACCCGGCGAGTCGCCCGACGTTCGACGGAATCCCGGTTACCGCCAATATCTACGCACTGGGAGCGTTGGCCGGATCGGAGCGGATTCGACGGTTGGTCGATTCGCGCACGATCGAGCGCATGGTCGTCGACCGCTGGCCCCGCGCGGCGGAGGGAAACCTCGCGGCCTTCCAAGCAGGCTTCGTCGAAGGGAACAAGCCGATCGGTTCGTTCCTCGGCGATGCCCGGACGCGCAAGACGCCGGAGGGAGACGCCCCATGACTTGGTTCGATGCCCTGTTTCGTCCCCGGACAGTCGCCGTGATCGGATCGACCAGCTCCGGCAAGATCGGGCGGGTCCTCATCGACCAGCTCCTTGCCGGAGGATTCCAGGATGTCGTGGCCGTGAATCCCAAGGGTCAGGGCGTCGGAGAGGTCCGGGGCATGCGATCGCTACGCGAGGCCGCGGACGATCTCCATCCGATCGATCTGGCGGTCATTGCCTCTCCGGCATCGACGGTGGCTGATGTGTTGGAAAACGCAGGAGCCTCCGGAGTTGGGGTGGCCGTCATCATCACGGCAGGGTTCTCGGAGGTCGGCCACGCCTCCGAAGAGGCGGCGCTTCTTCAGATCGCCCGTCGATACGGCATGCGGATCGTCGGCCCGAACTGCGCGGGGATCGTCAACACGAAGCAGGCCCTCTTCCCCACGCTCGAGACGCGACCGCCATCCGGAGATGTCGCCTTCGTCTCGCAGAGCGGAGCGTTGGGAGGCGCCGTCTTGTCCTGGGCCCAGGAACAGGCCGTGGGATTCTCCAAGTTTGCCAGCTATGGAAACGGTGTCGACTTGACTGAATCCGACTTCCTCGATGCGCTGCGCGAGGACGAGGAAACCAAGGTGGTGGCGCTGTACATCGAAACCGTCTCTGATGGCCGTCGATTCCTGGACGTGGCCCAACGTCTGACCGCCGTCAAACCGCTCATCGTCATCAAATCGGGCCGTTCCGAATCAGGCGGGCGCGCGACCCAGTCGCACACCGGATCCTTGGCGGGATCGGATGCGGTGTACGAGGCGGCTTTGGCCCAATGCGGCGCGCTCCGCGCCTCCGGGATCGAGGAGATGTTCGACCTGTGCCGTGGATTCACCCACCTTTCGCCCGTTCGCGGCCGGCGTCTGGCCATCGTGACCAACTCCGGCGGACCGGGCGTGCTGGCCGCAGATGCGGCCGAAGCGCTGGGGATGGACGTCGCGTCTCCCAGCCCGGAACTCCGGGCTCGCCTCGGCAAACAGCTTCCGCCGTTTTGCTCGGTGTCCAATCCGTTTGATCTGACCGTGCAGGGGACGCGAGCCGAGTACGAAGCGACGCTGGTCGCGGCACTCGACGAATACGATGCAGCCTTGGCCGTCAACGTCAACACGCCGTACCTCGACGTTGCTCCTCTGGCGCAAGGTGTCGTCGCTGCCTCCAAGACAGCGCACAGGCCGATTGCAGCATCGTTCGTGGCCGGAGCCCCCGCCGAGGCGGCCCTCCCGATCCTGGCCGAGGGCGGCGTCCCGAACTTCGTGACCGGAGAACGCGCCGTGAACGTGCTCTCCCGGATGGCCGAATACGCGCGCCGTATTGACGGGATCTCGGATAGCACGTCCCTCCAACCGTTCTCGCACGACAAGCCATCGAACGACGCACCGCTTCCCTGGGTACACCGACCGACCGAGCCGGATGCAATGGACTGGCTGGAAAGCCTCGCCATGCCGGTGATCGATCGGAGGCTCGTGACCACGGCCGAGGAAGCCGTCCGAGCCGCTGAGGCGTTCGAAGGACCGGTTGTCATGAAGATCGTATCGCCGGCCGTCATCCACAAGACGGACGTGGGCGGCGTTGCGCTGGGTCTAACATCTCCGGAAGAGGTCGCTCACGCGTTCTCGAAGATGCGAACCCTCGTTCCATCCGGCACGTTTCGCGGCGCGCTGATTACCCCGATGATCGAGCGTCCTGTCGAAGCCATCGTGGGGCTGTCCCAGGACATCCAATTCGGGCCGGTCGTTGCCGTCGGGCTGGGTGGGATTCACACGGAGTTGTTCGGAGATGTGTCCCTCCGCGTGGCGCCGGTTTCGGTCGACGAGGCGCATCGAATGATCGAAACGCTTCGCGGAGTTCAGCTTCTGCACGGAGTTCGGGGCGCCGTATCTCGGGACGTCGCCGCACTGGCTCGCCTTGTCTCCGACGTCTCGCTCCTCCCGTTTCGGTTTCGCGGGATTGGTGAACTGGACCTCAATCCCGTTTTCCTGTTCGAACGTGGCTGCACCGTGGGCGATGCCCGCGTCATCCCGACAAGCCCCCATGACTCAGCAAAGGAGTGACTGACAGCATGACCCAGTCGATTCACCAGCAACGAGGGCTGGATTCGATCAAGCCGTATGTCCCCGGCAAGCCGATCGAAGACGTCCAGCGGGAGTACGGCCTGAACGATGTCATCAAGATGGCGTCGAACGAGAACCCTCTCGGCGTGTCTCCCAAGGCGATCGAGGCCATGCGGAAGGCGCTGCCCCGGCTTCATCACTATCCCGACAGCGCTGCCTACGAATTCCGGGCGGCACTGGCCGAGCACTTCGATGTCAATCAGTCGCAAGTGGCTGTTGGCAACGGAGCCGATGACCTTATCCTCGAGCTCTCGATGGCGTACCTCGACGACGACGACGAGGTCGTCGTCAGCCGTTCTTCGTTCCCGATGTACGACATCTACTCGACCGCCATGCGCGCACGGATGGTGAAGACGCCGCTCACTACGGATCACAGTATCGATCTTCACGCCATGGCCGATGCGATCACGGATCGGACGAGGATCGTCTACGTCTGCAATCCCAACAACCCCACCGGAACGATTGTGACGGCAGACACCGTGCATGCGTTCATCGAGCGTGTCCCTGAGGAGGTTATCGTCGTTCTGGACGACGCGTACGCTGAGATGGTCGATTCGAACGTGTTTCCCGATTCCATCGGCTACATCCGCGAAGGCCGACGGAACGTGGTCGTCATCCGCACGTTTTCCAAGGTGTACGGCCTAGCGGGGATTCGCATCGGCTACGGATTCGCGCATCCTGATGTGATTGCCACGTTGATGAAAATCAAACCGCCGTTCAATGTCAACGTCCTGGCCCAAGCTGCCGGAATTGCCGCACTCGACGATCAGGAGTTCGTCGCACGCTCGGTCGAAGAGAATCGGCAGGGACGCCGCTACCTGTGTGCCGAGTTCGACCGGCTTGGGCTGAGCTACGCGGAATCGCACACGAACTTCATCCTTGTCCGGATCGGGGATCGAGCCGGCGACGTGCAGCAGGCATTGCTTCGAAGGGGCGTGATCGTGCGCCCGTGCGGAGCGTACGAATTACCTGACTTCCTGCGTGTTTCGATCGGGTCGCGAGCTGAGAATGAGCGCTTCATCAACACGATGGCCGATGTGCTTGGGCCCTGATCCTCACTCGGTCCGGCGACCTGGAGAAGACCGTCTGCTATTGGGATGATGCGTGACCGAGGATAGGGGGGTGGCGATGCAGCATATCCTGAGCGTTTCGAACTGGTCCCGTTCGGATCTCGATTGGATCCTCCGCCGGGCCCATGCTTGGAAGAGTGGAGACGAGATGGCAGTGCTCCGACCGGGGCCGAGGTCGGCCCTCATCCTCGAGCGTCCGTCGTTCCGGACACGGATCGCCTACGAAGGAGCCATGCACTGCCTAAGAGGATCCCTGACTGTGTTCGAAGGCGGCGTGGGGACAAGTGATTCGATCGAGGATGTCGCCCGTGTCGTATCCGGCATGCTCGACATCGTCTTCGTGCGAACGCGAGATCATCACAGTCTTCAGTCGATGGCAGAACATGCCGACATCCCTATCGTTAACGCCCTTTCGGACCGCGAGCATCCGGTAGAGGTTCTCGCGGACGCCTTGATTCTGCGCGAACGCTACGGAGACCTGGGCGGGATGAAGATCGCGTTCCTGGGAGCGAGCGGCAACGTGTGTACGTCCGTCCTGCTGTTGGCTCCGCTTCTGGGAATGGATGTTGTGTTGGCCTGCCCCCCGGACTACGCACCGGAGTCTTCTGTTCTGGAGCGTGTGGCGGCGCTTGCAGCCGAGTACGGGACGCACGTCGAGATTACGTCGGATGCCGATGCAGCGGCGCGCGAAGCGAATGCCGTGTACACCGACGGTTGGCCGGCGATCGAAGACGCTGACGAGCGGGAGCGCATCTTCGGTCCGTACCGCGTGACGGGAACGACGATGTCGCTTGCCGCGCCCGATGCCGTGTTTTTGCACTGTCTGCCAGCCAAACGCGAATGCGAAGTCACGAGTGACGTACTCGAGTCGGGACAATCGCTGGCGTTCCAGCGGGTGACGAATCTGGTCCCGACCACGGCGGCCGCGATCGAGTGGGCACTTGGAGCGTCCGTGACATGACGATGCGTTGGGCGGTGATCTCCGACGTTCACGGAAACGTTCGCGCGCTTGACGCCGTCCTTGCCGACGTCTGTGAGCGCAACGTCGAGGCCGTCGTCAACCTCGGAGACTGTGCGTACGGTCCCTTCGATCCCCACCCCGTCATGGATCGACTGGTTCCCCTCAACTACCCAACGGTGAAGGGCAATGAGGATCGATTGCTCGTTGATGCAGCCCGTGGGGATCGCTCCTCACGAACGGCCGCCTTCTGTGCGCGTCACATGGAACGGCACCACGTCGAATGGCTGGCCGCATTGCCGTTGTCGCGGACCATCGGCAATGTCGTCCTGCTTCACGGGACACCGACCGACGATGCACAGTCCCTGCTGACGGCAGTGGAGCCCGGCGGCGCGCGCCCTCGAACGAGCGAGGAGATTGGCGCTCTGTTGGAAGACGTGCGCACGCCGCTAGTGCTATGCGGACACGATCATACGCCACGGAAAGATCGCACACGATTGGGGACCGTCGTCGTCAACCCGGGTAGCGTTGGCTGCCCGGCGTACATGGACGACGAGCCCTACGAGCATGTCATCGAGAACGGATCCCCCCACGCACGGTACGCCGTCGTCACGTTCGATGCTGCATTCGTCGACGTGGACTGGGTCGTCGTTGCCTACGACTGGGACAAGGCGGCCGCAGAGGCGGCGGCCAACGGATTCCCGGATTGGGCGCGCTGGCTCTCCACCGGCCGTGCCTAGCTCTCGGCCTCGCTACCCATCCCCCACAGATGTCCGGTGTGAACCGGCTTGCCCATGAGCTTTAGGTAGGTGAAGAGCTGGGCCTTGTGCGATTCGAGATGACGAATCATGTCGAGGAGACAAGCGACGAGTTCCCTCGGAGTCGAGTTCCATGGAGCCGCGACCTTCTTGGTGGCCAGGTCTTCCTCAGACACCTGATCGAACACCCGAAACGCCATCGCCCGATCCGCGGACAAGGCATCGCGTGCCGCGGCCACACTGTCGACAGATCGATACGCCGGTGCCGGAGGAAGGCTTTGCCCTTCGGGGGTCTGGTCGTAGTCCACGTCACCTGCGTCATCCCACGTGCCCTCGACGAATCCCTTGCACCAGATACCGCACGATACGGTCATATGACGAAGGAGCTGCCCGACGGTCCACCAGTTCGTGCCTTGTTTAGGTTTCCACGTCAGATCCGCCTCCTCAATCATGTCGAGCAGGCCGTCTGCCGTCTGATACGCATCTTCGGCCAGTGTCTTCAGCAGTCCGCTAAGGTTCATGTCTCCTCCTTCTCCAGTTGCGTCACCAAACGCACGCTAGCGCTTCTCCAGCCTTGCCACAAGCACGGAGGGAATCTCCTGAATGCGGTTCCAAGACAACACGGATCGAGCCTTCGACGCATCGGCAAAGGCAGTCTCCTTCAGCCCCGTCATCACCAAGCCGCTGTCGAAGAACGGGCGGAACAGCTCGTGCAAGGGACGATGGAAGTATGTTTGCGGCACCGGCTGCCCGACGATGCCGATCCCTTGGGACACAAACGGGGTCAGGTACCTGGTCACACGCACGGAGGGAACGGACACGAAGTTCGGCCCGACTTGCTCGTCTTCGATGGACAAGCGGACGGCGTTGTTGTTGAAACATGGGTGCATGATGGAGAATACGAACCGGCCCGCAGGCTTCAGCAGATCCGGGAGCGAAGCAGCCAACACGTCGATCTCAGACATGTCCATCAGCGCCATGTTGGCAACCGCCGCGTCGAACGCCTCTTCGCCGAGGGAGGCGAGCTCTTCACGATCGGTGGCGTCGAGCACACGATACGTGATGCGATCCTCATACTCGGCGCTTCGTTCTCGAGCGCATTCGATGAATGCCGAAGAGAAGTCGAAGCCGTTGACGAGTGCGCCAAGATCGGCCAGCCGGCGCGAGAACGCACCATTTCCGCAGGCGATATCGAGGACGTGTTCGCCCGGCTGGATCGACAGCAACTCTTCCACCGGCGGGGCCACCAACGTGAGATGAAAATCGTTGCCATCTCCGAAGTAGTCGGACCACCAGCGTGCATTTCGTTCCCACGCCCCCTGGACATCGCCCGCGTCTCGGTTCGTCATGCTTCGACCTCCTTCGATCGATCTGAGTGGCTTGTCTCATGTGAAGACCACTGTGACCGTGTGATCTGCAGCTTGTAGTAGGGAACTGGAATGGCGCCGGGATGCTTCCCCCCCACATGATTGTTGAACTCCCCTTCAGCGACCTTGACCATTCCTGCGCCCATCTGCATCCGAACCGAAGCCTCATTGTTCCGATTCGGCGTTCCCTGGACGATTCGCGCGTCTGAGTGCTCGAACGTGTAGTCAATGAGCGCCGTCCACAGCTCACTACCCCATCCGCGCCCCCACACGGCGGGATGAAGCTTGATGTCGGGTTCACTAATTCCTTTGCCATCGACGTTGCCGAGTTTCGCTTGTCCGATCCGGGTTCCATCGTCGACTCGCTCGACAATCAGGCGCGATCCGAAGTCGGCGTGGGCGGTTCCCTCGATCTCGCTTTGCACCTCGGCGACACTGATGGCAAGGCCCTTCGGAAACCCGACGAACTGCATCACATCCGGCGACGTCCACAGTGACTGGATGAAATCGGCATCGTCCGTCGTGGCACGCCGAATGCGAAGACGCGCGGTGCGAAAGAGATACCTGGGCATGTCATTCCTCATTCCCTCAGATTGAGCAAGAGCATGAGGCACGACGTTGCGCTCTGCAACCCATGCAACTCCGGGAGGAGGTGGGCATCTAGGACTCAAACTTCAGGCCGAGCCAATGGTACTCCAATCGTTGCCGGAACCCCAGATCCACGGCGGCTCGGCACAACGGGGACATCCATGTCGGTGCCGAGAATTGGATGCGGAGCGTTGGGCTCAACGATGCGACATCGGCGAGCAACTTGCCCATGAGAGGTCGTGCCAACTCTGGATGAGCGGGATCGAGTACGATTCGCAACGACGACGTCCCCTTCTGTGTCCGTGTAGTTCGATACCCCCCGTGCGACACGACGGTTCCGTTCGAGGAGATGGCGACCCGGCTATCAATGCGCCTTTGAAATCTGGCCAAGAGCGGCACGATAGCCCGCTCCGGAAGCGGAGGGCGATACCGTGCCTGCGTCACCGGCTCGTACGCGACGATCGCATCGGGGGTGATCCGGCGGGCCAGATTGTAATGCACTCTCCATTCGAAACGGCCCAGTTTTCGCTGCGCATACCGGTCGGGAATCGGTGGAGCAGTGCTACAGACATCTTCAGGAGAGATGTTGTATTCGATCTGACTGCTGTAGTGTTCGAAACCCAGGGAGCGATACAGTGAGTACGCGGGGACGTTCTTGTCGAT
>CAZXQL010000035.1:0-1300 GCA_964643395.1 uncultured Thermotogae bacterium | reverse complement strand
CGCGAATCACCGGCCACATCCGCCGAAGGCTTCGCAGCTCACGCGCGATGTCCTCCTCCTCATCGGACTGCACACTCCACTCCGGGTTCTCGGGGTACTGAAATGTCTCGACCAGCATGTCGACAAGCTGCGACAGGTCGCCGGGCAATCTCAATGGACGAACAGCCATACTCAAGGCTCCTTTCCTTCCGAATCGTTTCGTTAGTGTCGGCGAATTGCGAGCCGGTTCACAACACGCTCTGTTTGCCAAGGACTTCGGCCGGGCTGCGATGCTTGATGGTCAGCTCCATGCAGCCCCACATGCTCGCGTCCGACTCGATCTCCCATGTGCTCCGTGTCGTTGCGGTCAGGAAACGCACGTCGTGGCTGACCAACAGAAGACCTCCCTCGTACGCCCTCAGCGCCGATTCGACACACTCGATCGAAGGAAGATCCATGTGATTGGTCGGCTCGTCCATCACGATCAGGACCGGGGTGTCCGTCATCCGCAGTGCGAGCATGAGTTTGCGCAGCTCCCCTGGGCTCGGAACGAGGCTGTCGAGGAGCTTTCCGGGATCCGACCCCAACCGGCTCACCCATTGCATGATCTCGCCCAACTGCCGACCGCTCAACTGCTTGACCGCCCTCAACGTTTCTGCGGCCGCGCCCGCTTCGATCTCCTGTGGGATGCTCACCACCTGCCGTGGTGGCAGGTCGATCTGCGCTAGGATGTAACGGAGGAGCGTCGATTTGCCGCACCCATTGGCGCCGACGAGGGCGACGCGGTCACCGGGTTGCATCAGAAGGTCCGGAATGCGTAGGTGGCACCTCTCCCCGAGCGGAACCTCACCGCCCTCGATCGAGAACAACGCATTCCGATGGGATCGCTGTCCCGAGAGAGGAATCCCGGTGTCTCGCTGCTTGTGGATTGTGTACGAAGCCTCCCTTGCCTCGGCATGCCGGATCCGGCCTGCCAGTTGCCGCAGATTCTTCCCCGCGCCGCTGTCGGCGATTCT
Source organism: uncultured Thermotogae bacterium (assembly GCA_964643395.1). Lineage (GTDB taxonomy): Bacteria > Bipolaricaulota > Bipolaricaulia > UBA7950 > UBA9294 > SPBW01. Next base: position 305 of record CAZXQL010000035.1, on the reverse strand, counting down.
CTCGCGATTGACCTTCGCCTTGGCGTCGTGGTCCTTGCGATCAATGCCTTGCTTGCTGCGAGCCTTATCAGCCTTGGCTTGATGGCGGCGTCGAACGTCGAGCTCCCCTTCGAGCCGCCTCCGATCCCGCCTTGCCCTACGCTTCTGCTCAAGGGCAAACCGGTTCTCGGCCTCCAGACTTGCGACTGCATCGGTGTACCCGCCGGAATGCAAGATCGCTGTCGGAGGGCGGACGAACAGGCAGTGGGAGCACAGCTGGTCGAGCAACTCGCGATCGTGACTGACAAGAAGGCCGACTCCGTTGT
>CAZXQL010000034.1:0-13802 GCA_964643395.1 uncultured Thermotogae bacterium | reverse complement strand
GGATTCATCGATTCGTTGTCGTTGCGCTTGTCATGCTTGTCGTGGGGTGCAGTGCAAGCGTGCAGGCGGCGATACCGTGGGACGACATCGGGCAAGTGGGGCTAGGCATTGTCGGCGGGGTCGCCGGAGCGGCGGTGAGCATTACGCTGATTAGCGTCATCACGCCGCAGATTGAATCGGGATTCGGGTCCACCGCAATCGTGATCGGGAGCACGACCCTGTTGGATGGATTGGGTGCGGCCGCGGGCGTCCTGGCAGCCGGCAAGATCTGGAACATCGAGGGCAACGTGGGCGGGTGCATGTTAGGAGGGCTCGCGGGAGGCCTCGCCAGTGCGTTCACCGAGCCTCTCTTGTACCTCATCGGGATTCCCGAGAACGTGACTGAGTTTCTCGGGCTCACGCTGCTCCCGATCCTGCCCGCCATCGGGGCGTACTTGGGGTTCAACTAGCCGAGAGCGCACGTCCGCTCTCGCGGGCTAGTGCGGCATCTCCTCGATCGCCTGAATAGCGAACTTGGCGTAGTGCCCCTCGCTCGTGCGCACGACGAAGACATCGCCGACCTGACAGGCCGTTCTGTCCGTCGTGTACCCGGCCTCGGATGCGCTGGCAATCGAACCGATCATCGACTCGGAAGATCGATAGAATCCCGTCGTTCCGTTCTGGTATACGCAGTAGAGGTAGAGGGTCCCTCCCTCCTGAATCAAGTCGAGATCGCGCAGATCGTCGGCCTCGTAGCCTTCCAGGTGGCCGTCCTCGAAGTCGAATCCGAGCCCTTCGGCTGGCCACGTCACGGAGCCGCTGACCACCGAATCTCCGTCGAAGGATCTGGACCCATCCGTCTGATACCAGTAGTCCATGACCACCTGAAGCTTGGACTGAAGCACGAAGCTCACTTCCGAAGCAGTCTGAGTCGGAGACGAAGCGACATCGATCGTTTCGTAGACGTACCCGATCGGCGCACCCAGCGCGACTCGGTGCGCGGCGGACGAAAGATGATCGAACGAGAAGCGTCCCGAGGCATCCGTCCACATCGAGAGCAACGGTTCCCAGCAGTTGGTGGCGAGCGGGAACCGGAGGCCGATCGAGATGCCCTGCTCCGGCTCGCCGGCCGGATTGGTGACGATTCCGGAGATGGTGTACGCGGTTTCGGGGACGAGAATCGTGTCGTCGATCAGGAGGATATCGGCATCGAACGTCAACGGGATGTCGACGGGCTTCTGACCCAAGGCTCGAATCTGCAGGGTCCCGCCAGCGTAGTAGGCGTCGATCGGAAACTGGGTGTAGAACCAGCCGTCGCTTGTCACCGTCAGCGCTTTATCGATGGTTCCCACGTAGTTGACAAACGCCTCAGCACAGACGCCGCCCTCCACCGCTCGGCCGTCCGAAAAGTGCAACTGCCCGACAATGAGGAAGTTGCCGTCCGCCATCGTCTCGGCAGCCGCCACCAGTTCGGTCCGAATCGAGTCCGGCACGTCGGCCAGATCGAGGGCCTGCGCCATCGTCGCCCACGCAAGTACGGCCACTCCCACTCCCACGAATCCCAAGCATCGTTTCATCGTACGATTCACCTCCGTGACCGTCTGATGTGTAGCAGATCCTTCTGTGCCGTGCCAAGCCTGCGGATTCGCCGAGAAACGCTTCCATGACTTCAGTGCCGTTCGATAGACGGCTCGTCTCGTGCCGAGCGCATCGCGTGGGTACAATGACTCGCCGTCGAGAAGCCCGAAGTCGTCTACGCGGGGCTCGACGCCAACGAATGCGCCGCAGGGCTCGATCGTCGGCGCTCGCTGCGTAGGGCCGGGAACGGAGGGGGCGGAACGTGCATTCTCTACGATCGATTCTTCACCACGTCAAGCGATACAAGGTGCCTTTGGGGCTGACGATGCTGAGCATGTTGGCGCTGGTCGCCATCCAGCTCATCGCGCCGTGGTTGGTTCGGACGATGGTGGCTGCGGTGACGGACCCGGCGGCCTCCATGTCCGAGACGATGCCGCTGATCGCGCGGCTGGCCTTGCTGACGTTGATCGTCTACCTCGTCCGCGCACTGATGCAGTTCGTCCGCAGCTATGCCGCCCACGTCGCCGGCTGGCACGTGGTCGCCAACGTTCGACACGAGGTATATCGCCACCTTCAACGCTTGTCGCTTCGCTTCTATGAGGACAAGCAGACCGGCCAGCTGATGTCGCGGACGGTCAACGACTCGGAATTGCTCGAGCAGTTGGTCGCCCATGCCATCCCCGACGTCATCGTCAATGTCTTGATGCTGATGGGCGTGACGGCGGTTCTGATGTTCATGAGCTGGAAGCTGGCGCTCCTGAGCATGCTCCCGATCCCACTGATCATGCTGTCGATGAAAGGATTCGCGCGGTATGTCCGACCGGCGTTCCGCCAGCGGCAGGTCGAGTTGGGCGAACTCAATGCGACCCTGAATGACAACCTGTCGGGGATCCGGGAGATCCAGGCGTTCACAAGGGAGGACACCGAGGCCGATCGTGTGTGGACCCGCATCGTTCGATACCGCGATTCGATGCTGAGAGCGCTCCGTCTGATGGCTGTCTTTCACCCGTCGGTGGAATTCACCTCGTCGCTGGGAACGATCATCCTGATCTACTTCGGAGGGCAGCTCATGCTGGGCGGGACGCTCCAAGTGGCCGATCTCGTCGCCTACTTCCTGTACTTGGAACTCCTCTACCAGCCGATCCGCGCGCTGAGCTCGGCGTGGGAGAGCATCCAGCAAGCGCTTGCCGGTGCGGATCGCATCGCCGAGCTCCTGGAACAGGAACCCGACGTGGCTGAATCGAGCGAGAGCGTCTCTCTGCCGGGACGAGCCCGCGGAGCACTCCAATTCGATGACGTCAGCTTCCGCTACAGCGCCGGAGACATGGTGCTCGAAGACATCGATCTCGACGTTGCTGCCGGGTCCGTCGTGGCTCTGGTCGGGCCGACCGGCGTCGGCAAGACGACGCTCTCGATGCTGGTTCCCCGCTTCTACGATGTTAGCAAAGGGACGATCTCGCTCGACGGGCACGACGTCCGCGATCTCACACTGGAGAGCCTACGACGGCAGATCTCGATCGTGCTTCAAGAGGTGTTCCTGTTCCACGGCACGGTGCGCGAAAATATCCAGTTCGGACGGCCCGGGAGCACCGAACAGGAGATCGTAGCTGCAGCTCAGGTCGCCAATGCGCACGAATACATCATGCAGCTGCCCGACGGATACGAGACCCTCATCGGCGAACGGGGCGTCAAACTGTCCGGCGGTCAGCGTCAGCGGCTGGCGATCGCCCGCGCCGTTCTGAAAGACGCACCGATCCTCATTCTCGACGAGGCGACCTCGTCCGTGGATACCGAGACCGAGCTTCTGATTCAGCAGGCGCTGGAACGGTTGATGGTCGGCCGGACGACGGTCGTCATCGCACACCGCCTCTCGACGGTGCGCAACGCGGACAAGATCGTCGTTCTCCAGGACGGCCGGATCGTGGAACAAGGGACCCACGACGACCTGATGAATCGTGATGGTCTGTATCGTTATCTCAATCAGGTTCAGGCGCAGGACCCGTTCTGGCAGGCATCCCTCGGCGACGACTAGAAGGCTTGCATCCATCCACGCTCCGGGTCGGGGCGGCGCCTCTCACTCGAGCACGCTCTTGCTGCAACGGACGGGGGCGGCATACACTGGCATCGACCGGATGAATACGGCACGTGAACAAGATCACGATGGTCCTTTCAAGAGGACAGGGAGGTACAGGATGGGAAGCCGAATCATCGCTCTAGCCGTAGCCCTACTCCTCGTCGGTTCCCTCGCGGCGCTGGCCATAGAGTGGAAGGTCATCGATTCGGGGGCGGATGTCGTCGTGGATTCCAAGACGGGTCTTCCTGCCGTCGTCTTCCACGTTGCCGTGGAGTACTCGGAGGTTCCGGTCTCCACGGACATGTCGGGGAATTGGGAAGCCTTCAAGTACGTCAACGGGACGAAGGTCCCGATCCGCATCACTCCCTCGACGGCGGTGCTTCGTGGAGATGTCTGGAGAATCTACACGACGACCTCGCACATCGTGACAGAGGAAGGCGTGCGGTACGAGGCCACGGTAACCCTAGCGGACGATGCGAACGGTCTGTCCTACATCCACACGTTCAATTTCACTGCCTCCGGCGCGTCTCCGTACGGCATCGCGCTGCGTGGGTGGGATGGGTCCGAGAACATCGACCTGAGCGAATTGCCGGACGAGGAACTGGAGGAACTGGTTCTCCTTCACAATCTGCTAAGCGGTTACATCCAGTCCCCGATCGTCCAGACGGTGAAGGCGTTTCTCCGTGGAGACGCCGCGGCAAAGCCCGACACGGCGGTCCTCCTGAATGGGGCCTTGGACGACGAAGAGGCCGAAGAGATCGATCGATGCACGTACACGGCGTGCGGCATCGGATGCTGCAGCACGTGCGTGGAACACGCGGAGACGGCAGACGAACCTCCAACCGAAGAGAGCCAGACGCCAGCCCCGGATGTGCGCATCGATTGCATCGTGTATCAAAGCGAAGACTTCGAGCACGACGCCGGCGAATACGTCCAGATCAAGAACTATGGGGACGCGAGCCAAGATCTCTTGGGTTGGACGCTCTACAATCTGAACCATCCCGACAAGGCGTTCACGTTCCCGGAGAGCTTCGTGCTGGAACCTGATCAATCCATCCGCGTGTACACGAACGAGGTCCATGACGAATCGGGTGGGTTCTCGTTCGAAAGTGAGGACGGCGTCTGGCAGAACGTGGTCGCCTATCCCGTATCGCTCATCCTGATCCCGATGCCCGATTCGAACATGCAGTCGTCCGGTACCGGCATCCGGCTGAGCGTCGTGCTCACCCTGTACATGTACAGCCTCGCTTCCCAGGACGACATCAGCCCCATCCTGAATCAGCTTGCGCAATTCGATCAGGACTTCTCGGGGCAGCTGTACTACGGATCGGGTAGCTCGATTCTCGGCGGCGGGAAGACGATCTTCGTCCAAGACATCGCCGTGCCGATTCTGGACGCTGCTGCAGCCGAGATCAAGAACCGATAGAAAGGGAACAATCGGCCTCCGGCCGAAGAACCGGCCGGAGGTCGTAGAATCTTACGGGGACTTCGATCGAGCGTAGCTCGCTCGTCCCAAGTGGTTGTCTATGTTTGCCATCAAACGGGTCCGAACCAACCTCCAAGGGAGCGCAGGCTCGAGGCCCGCCCGATCCAGGGCCGCAGCCACGCTACGGCATCTGCACCCCGATGTCGATGCTGCCGAGCCCCGTATGCAACTCGATCGACTGCTCGCCACTGCCCAACGTCACGTTGGCGGACTTGCCGAGGAAGCCGTGCACGCCCCCTGTCATGACCGGGAAGCGGTCGATGGTCACGTCTCCAAGCCCAGCTTTGGCGAGGATCGTCGCCGACGCGCTCGGCGGCATCCCGAGTGAGATCTCTCCCACGCGAAGCTCGGAGATCAGCGTTTGGGCGTTCAGGCTGTACATATCGATCTCGCCGACGCCGCCGGAGACGATGAGAGATGTGGCCTGAATGTCGTGCACTGTCGTGTTCCCCGCAGCATTCTCGACAATGATCGTCATCGCATTGTGCCCCACCAGCGTGACCTCACCGGCGCCGTTGAGGACATGCAGGTCGATGCCGGACGGAATGCGAACGACGTAGTCGACACGGCTCGCACCCGAGGTGCAGAGCTTGAGTCCCGCGTTGGTCGGTTCAGTCGTCACCTGAAAGGCGTCAGGCTTGGCTGCCCCTGACACGGTGCCGACGGCTTGCCATTCGACCTGATACGAGCTCGTCTGCGTGGCATCGGCTGCGTACGAAGAGATCGTGATATCCCCGAGGGGGTTCTCGATCGTCAGTTCCGCGTCCGGAGCGATGGGGAACGTGCCGGAACTCGTCTGGCTCACGCGTTCCAAGCTCGTCGCCTGCGGCTCCTTGGCGCTACCGGCCGATCCGATTCCCCCGAACACGAATCCGAAGCTGACGGTCGGTCCCGAGAGATCGAGAGACGGCGCGGGAATGCCGAGCTCGTCGCTCACATCGAGGCCGAACACCGGAACGATGTACCCGATGCGCAGCTCGAATCCCATCCAAGGAAGCAGTTGTGCCGACAGACTCACGTAGGGTTGGACGAATCCGACGACATGCACCAGTTCCCGTTCCGTCGGCCCGGGCACGATTCCGGCGGGACACCATCCGTTCGCTTCGGTGGTCGATCCCGTTAGCGTCAGTATGTTGGCGCCGCCGCCCAGCACCGCGCCGAACGTCAGCACAGAATTCTCATCGCCACCGACTGCAGCACCGATATCGAAGCCGCCGCCGCCGATCACCAACTCAGCCGAGCGATCCTCCGCCTTGGATTCGGCGACCAATCCCCAGCCGATTCCTCCGAAGGAGGGACCTCCGATCACCCCTCCACGGCCGTTGCCGCCCGCGCCGATCAGAACGTCGCACATCGAGGGGAGTCCATTCTCGGACATGAACGTGTCGATCCCCGTCATGTCGGGGAAGAATGCCATCGCCATGCCTCCGCCAAACCCAAAACCGCGAGCCGTCGTCTGGGCCGCGGCGAAAACCACGCCTCCCGCGACGGCAGCCATCATGATCAAGAGAGTCAACCAACGCTTCATGAGCTATCACCCCTTGTGCATACCCGTTCCGAACCGCTAGGTTCCATCGTACGAGGAACCCGGCATTTCTGTGAAATGAATCCGGTCATTGTCCCGACGGCCTGGATTACTCGGCGAGCATCCTCGATTCGCGCAGCCGCGTCGCCGACAGCAACGCCACCGCCGTCAATCCGGTCAAGATCAGAAGGGATAGCGTCATCGATCCGGTGGCCGTCGATTTCAATGCGTCCATTCCGATGATGAAGACGATCCCCGACACTTGCCCGGCCAGGATGAGCAGGCCGTTCGATGTTCCCTCCGGCGCCGGGTAGGTGATTTCAGCTCCGTACTGGAACCCGAGCGGGCCCGACGAGAGCAAGAACGCACCGAGCACGAACGCCGAGGCGAGCAAGAGAGGGTAACTTGTGGCAAACGTGATTCCCAGCAGCCCCGGGATGGCGCCGGCGAGGGCGAGTAGGATGAACGGAACTCTGCGCCGGATGCGGTCCGAGAGGGGCGGAATGATGATCGCGCCGGCGATGCCTCCGAGCACCATCAGTCCACCGACCAGGCCGGCCTGATCGCTCGTGAACCCTCGTGGGCTGACGATGTCCTCGATCCACGTCGTCACGGCATTGAAGACTCCGAGCCCGACGAGGAACAGCATGAACAGAATGATGAAGTTGCGGTTGGCGAACACGCTCTTGATCCCGTCGAACACCAGGGACCGTTCTTCGGGGCCGACTGGAGTCGCCGGCCTCTCCCGGGCCAGCGCGACGAAGAGGATCCCGATGGCCGCCGAGATCACGCCGTAGATCAACAGGGCTGTCGAGATGCTCGAGCGCGACACGATCATCGGCGTCACGGCGAGGCCGGTGAAGATCCCGACGTAGATGGCCAGGGACGCGAGCCCCGTTGCGGTCGCCCGGGCGTCAATCGGGAACCACCGTCCGGCGATCTTGGCGATGGCGTTCAGCACGAATGGCTGTCCGACCGCAATGCCGATCTGCGAGATGAGGACCCATGTGTAGTCACCAGCCACCAGGCCGCGCAGAAGTCCGAACACGCCGGTCAACACGACGCCGATGCCGACGCCGACACGGATGCCATAGGTGTCGATTACCCACGAGGCTGGAATCGAAACGACGATGAAGACGACCATGAACACCAGCGACAGCAGACCGATGGCCAGGTCGTTCACCTGATAGAATGCTGCGGCGGCTCCCGTGATCGGAGCGAAGCTGATCCACAGGAGTTGGTTGATGGCCACAGCCAACATGAAGACGGCGAGCATCACCCAACGATATCCGGACACACGCACGACGGACGGTTCATTCATCGATTCCACCCCCAGGCCGCCATCCTAGACGACGGAGTGAATCGTGACAACTTGGTCTGAAGATGCGACCGGGGCGGCTTCCCGCCTGGTGCTGGGCGAGACGCGGTGCGCTCGAAGAGAGCGCCGGCCTCGCTGAAGCCTATAGGGCGTTGGCCAGGAATGTAACTCCCAGCACGAGGCCGGCGACTGCAATCAGAAGAAGACTTGCTCGTAAGCTTGTTCGTGCATCCATGGTGACTCCTTCCCCTCGATCGCTCCTTTCCCTTGCGTGGGCTGACTTCCTCGCCCGCCGCTCGCGATCGAGAGCTCTTCAACCTACGATGCAGACGTGAAAACCACATGAGGATTCCCGGTGGATTGCGTGACGGCCTGGCGTGCCGTCCGGGGAGAGAATCAGAAGGCTCGCGGCAATGCGTTCCGGAGCGCCGACGCCAGAGCTGTACGGATTCCGATGGCGACGGAGCCTGACCGCTTCGGATCGAAGGACCCTGCCTCGAACTCGATTCGGAGGGTGTTGGCGGTGGGTGACGAGATGGCAAGCAGCCCGAACTGCGGGTCGTCGAGCTCTACGTCCAGGATCGGCCAACGGTAAGAGTGGACGACCAATCGTTCCCGCGTTAGGACGACCGAGCCACTGCCCGTCGTGCGCCGCCAGGCGAACCGCTTCCCTGGCGCGCGGTAGTTGCGATACGTCACCGTGACGCGCACGCCCTCGGCAACGAGGACCACACCCTCCCGTTCGTACCCGACGCGGCGTCCGTCGGGGAGGGATCCGAATCGAAACAGGCGATATCCGAGCGTCCTATCGTTCATGGACCGCCCAACCTGGGCCGCGTCGCCCTACGGAGGTCGCCGACCGCGATGGTGCGCACGCGAGGCGGGCTATGCCTTCGACATCGGCGACCCGCAGCATTCCAGATCGCTGCAGTGACAATCGTCGTCGTTGCACGTGCACTCCGCCTTGACCTCGATCTCGAGTCCGCAGAAATCGCACTTGTAGATGTCGCCGACCTTCATCTCGGAGCATTTCGACATGATCCACCTCCACCGAGCATTGTAGATCGTACGCGGACCCTTGTCCGCGCGGCCGCGGAATTGCACGGGTGGTTCATGAACACGATCTCAGACGATCGGAACGGCCTCAGGATGATGCGTCATGTCCCGTTGTACCCGCAGTCCGGGAAACTCCGCAGCTTCAGCGGGCGGCCCTCGACGCGGAGGTGATTGGGAAACGCGTCACAAATCGGAGGGCGTTCCTCGTGGGCTGTACACTGTCGTGTTGTCGGATCGTGACGGTCGCAGACGTAGTAGCAGCGCCCGCGGTAGTGCGACTGGCGAAGGATGGGACGCTTCCGGAACGCCTCCCTCTGCGAAATGCGGTGCCAGTGCAGCAGGATGAACTCATCGCCCTCCAGCGATCGATCCTCGCGGATCTCACGCTTGGTAGCCCGCAGCAGGATTGGATCGCAGCACGTGCCGCATTGAAGACACGACATCCCTTGCCTCCACGCCCAACGACGCTTGCTCACTCATGGTATTGAAATCGACACCCGAACGGGTGTCGCCACGGCCTGCCTGCCGCGGCCAGCGGTATCGTAGTTCTTCTTCCGGGATTCGCCTAGAGGCCAGTGGTGCGGACGTGGGACCGGTCAGTCGCTGCATCTCGAGACGAGAGGCTTGTCCGCATCACCCTAGGCCGAATCGTGCCGCGCTCGGTGCGCGCACACTCGGACAGCAAGACCGATAGCGAACCCGTGTCAGCTAGACGAACCGCGTAAGGGGACCGAGTTCGACGATGCATTCGTAGTAGCCGGGATTCCCGATGACGAAGTCCCAAATGTCGTCCGGATCGGCGGCGCCGGGGGCGACACCGAACGTGTAGCCGGCCTTGGAGTAGGCGTGGGCGACGAGCCACGAGCAGATCGGGTAATCGCCGCTTTGCGTCAGCCGCCGGAACACATACGCACCGGCCAGGAGCCAGTCCAGGAAATGTGTGGCGATCTTGGCGAATCCGTACGGCTTCCCGACCTGCTCCTCTGCCTCCGCGACGATGATCGTCATGTCCTCGGGCGGGATGTTCTGGGGTCGATACACGGCGATCCAATCCTTCTTCGGCGGATGATACCGTTCCCACAGCTTGTGTCGCCTTACCTTGATGAGCGCCTCGATCGCCACCGCCTCCTGCATTCCGCCTGCCTCGACGATGATGCCGACGTGGTTGACCTTCGAGCGCTGCTCCCCAAACGAGCGTGTGCAGATGCGGATCAGCCGGCCCAATAGACTCGTGCTGCGTGTCAGGAAGACATCTCCCGGTTGCAGGGTCACGTCCATGTCTCTCACCTCCCCTGCGTATGAAACCATAGCATAGGGGGAGATCTCGTCCAAAAGACGCAAAGGGGGGATGGAGCGCCCAGCCTTCGGCACGAGGTGCTATCATCACAGGCGATGGGGAGGTTGCGAATCATGCAGATTGACGCGATCAAATCCTTTGCTGAGAGCATCCCAGCGACATGGAGCGAGAAGAAGGACGTGTTCACAATTCAATTCGTCGTCGCCGAGCGCAAGACGTTCCTGGCCAAGAAGAAGCTGACGTACACCGCCAAGTTCCGCATCGACGAAGCGACCAAGGAAGTCCGCTTCACCGAGCAGTTGAAGGAGTCAGGATCTGGGGTCTCCGGCGGAAGCGCCGGAATGGGGTTCAAGATGGAAACCTACAACACGCGCAAAGGGCCCAGAGAAGGGTCGATTGAGGAGCAATCGAAGCTGTTCGGCGCGACGTACAGCTACACGTACGACTTCTCCCAAGTGAGAGCGTTCATCGAACGCGAGTCGGAGGGGGCTGGCTACACCTTCAGCTATCAGCTGACGTCCTACGGCATGTAGTCTGTTTACGCGCAACCGAAGGGACGATGGAGAGACGTAAGGGATCGGCCTAGCTGCCCTCGGAGACACGTTCTGCGCAGGGGATGCAGAGCAGGCGGCCGTCGACGTCGCGAAGACTCGTTTCCATCACCGGCTCGCCGCATGCCTCGCATCGTCCGGTCCTGTAGAGACGCGCTTTGTGTGGCTCAGCCACGTCGACCGCTTGGCACAAGACGACGTCATCGTCCGGCGCCGTGAGGATCCACCGAATGCGCCCTTCGCGGTCGTCACGGAACTCATCCGGCATTGCACGGCGGTGGCCCAGCACGCGCACGGCGCGGCCCGTTGTGCGTGAGTAGAACGTGTAAACCGGCTTGCCGTAGTCGTGGAAGATCAAGTTCCCCTTGCCGAAGCTGCATCCGGCGACGAACTGGACCGCGTCGACGCCGCAGGCGTCGTTCTCGACGATCGCGACCAGCTCTTCGTCACCGGCGCGCTCGACTCCGAGAGCCTTCATCCCGGCAACTGTCATTCGATAGCCGATGGCCAATCCCGGGCAGCTGTGCCCGTGAAAGCGGACCACATCCTCGAAGCTTGACATCTCTGTCACCTCGCAGTTGTGAAGGGGGACAGTCCCCTACGCCGCAGTTGTGAAGGGGGACAGTCCCCTACGCGGGCACGAACGGTTCGTGATCGACGGTGGCGCCGAACTTCTCCTCGGCGATCTTCAGGAGCAACTTGCGGTGGCACGGCTTGTCATAACTCTCATAGCAGATCAGGTAGATGTCCTGGGTCCGGGACTGCGCGGCGAGTTCCTGTAATCGCGCGAGCGAGTTGGGATCTCCTTCGATCTGCGCGCGGAACCGTCTCTCGTAGTCGCTCTTCGCCCAGGCGAACTCGTGCTCGGTGTCGAATCCCTGTCCGGGCTCGAACTTCGCTCGCCACGTGTTGAAGTCGTCCAGCAATTCCTTGGACGGAGCGAGTTCATCGTTGCCTCGTCCGCGCATCACCAACACATACTCCGCCCCTTCGGGCAGCGCCTTCTTCAGGCTCAGATAGGTCTGTCGCAGTGCCATGGTGGTGACCTCCACATCTCACTCTCAACGGTACCCCATGCACAACCACCCAGCCAATGCCGGCTGCATGGCTCATGGCCTATGCGGCCGTCAGCACCCGTTGGACTCAGGCTTGCCCGGGAAGTCTGGGCAGTAGTCAGTGGTGTCGGGAACCCCGTCATTGTCTCGGTCCGGCTCGGACGTCGTGGGGTCCAACGCTTCGTCAGCGTGCCAAGCGGCGACCTCGGCTCCCGTGTCTTCGAGGTAGGCGGCGCCGAATTCTTCGGATGGCTCGATCTCGGAGCCTTCGTGCCACTCGTTCCAGCTTGTGATCAGAATCCACTGCGGCTTGCTGGCGCGGGCGAGGGTCCAGTACTCGTGATAGGTCTCCCCGTTTCGGCGATCGGATACGGGACCCGTAGAGCCGGAGTAAGCCTCTTGGTAGCCTGGAATTACGGTGGCCGCGAACAAGGCGCCCTGCAGCCGCGCGGCGAGGGACGCGGATGCGTACTGGGCCGTCATTTCTTCCAGCGTCATTCCGACCGGGTTGTACGTATGCAGCCCCTGGAATGCCTCGAGGTACGCGGGATCGAGGCGATCGGCGACGGCAAACACGCTGTGCCCGCTGGCATCGAGCGTAGAGAACACGGTCTGCCACTGCGGAATGGTGAACTTCTCGGCCACCCGCACGTAGAAGAAGACCACCGGCACCCCGTCGATCGAGAGGAACGCCGGCGACGAGGCATACCGGGTCACGATCGAGGTAACATCGGTCACGATCTGCGTCGGCGTTGCGGCGTCCTCGTAGTAGACGGTGACCGTGAACGACTCCTCTTCCGCCACCTGAAGCAAGACAGCAAAGGCGCGATCCTCGAACGTTCCGATGCCCCACCACGACGCGATGAAGCCGTCGATGCCCGCGGCCTTGGCCAGACGGATTTGCCGGCGCACCGTCTCCGGATCGAGCGAGTCGTAGTAGCCGGTCAAGGGGACGTGCGTCGCGTCGTAATTGGCGTGAGCAGGATTCCAGTGAACCCACCGCCCGCTCGGACCACTCGGCGTGCCGTACCACGGATAGTAGAACGCGAGCACCTTCTGACCGGCCGGCGACTCCGCCGATGGCGCGGGGAGTACGATCGGCTCGACCGCGGCGGCCAGGGCGGACAGCGTCAGAGAGAACGTGCGCGCATTGTCGGCCGGATTCCCGGAAGCAACGCCGCGGTGCGTGAACGACGAGAAAGAAGTAGTCGAACCCGAAGCGTACAACGACACTAAGGTCTCGTTGATGTGCCCTTTGCCGATCCAGATTTCCAGGAAGGAAGCGGGATTGGCGATGGCTCCCCGGATGCGCACCGAAACGCGAGTCTCGTCATACGACGTCTTGCTGATCGCCAGCGAACCGGTCGCGGTTACTTGGAGCCCCGGCGCATCGGCTCCCTCCTCGACCGTCCACGACTCCACCACCAGGGTGGCGCCGAGCAACTGCACGACCGTCCAATCCGACGTGGTCGTCACCAGAATCTCCACCGGGTACAGCCTGTCAGCGTCCACGGCCGCGCAAGCCGTGGACAGTCCCGCAACGATTCCTAGAAGAGCGAACACCCTGATCGCGCGCATGCGTATCTCCTCCCGCCGGACATGCGACGTCTGCGAAATCTCAGGCGGCGAACTCCATGCGCATTGGGTATACCACGACGGACGTCCGTTCGTCCAACCAACTCTCGCTTTGCGCATAGGAAGGCGGCGGATTCCCATCCAGGCCTGCTCATAGCCGGCCGGTGATGGCTCGTGGCCCATGCGGCCATCCGCGGTTCAACGACACGAGGTTTGGCAAAGCCAAACTCACCAGCCGCATGGCTCGTGGCCTATGCGGCCATCCGCGGTTCAACGACACGAGGTTTGGCAAAGCCAAACTCACCAGC
>CAZXQL010000033.1:0-14444 GCA_964643395.1 uncultured Thermotogae bacterium | reverse complement strand
GCCAGCCTTCCGATCTCGGGGTTTCCTCCTGCTCCCAGCCCCGACGTCAGCTTGCGGCCCAATTGCAGCGTACGGTGAGCTCGCACGACTTCCAGAACCTGGGCATCGGTATTCGCGACGACCAGTTCGACACCGTTCGTGCTCGTGCTGAACATGCGGTCGACAGCATTGCCTCCGCCGCCACCGACGCCGACCACCATGAGACTCGCAGGTGAAGCTGCAAAGCTGCTCTGCTCAGGCATCGATTACCCCCGGAAGAAGCGATTGAACCAGGAGAAAAGCTTGCTCACGATCGACTCTCGCTTCTTCTCGTAGAACTCAGGCTTCTTGAAGTCCTTCGTCTCCACGGCGTAGCGCAAGAGCCCGATTGACGTCGCGTAGATCGGCGATTCGACGATGTCCCGAAGTCCATGGATGCCCTGAGGGATCTTCCCTCGGCGGACGGGGACGTCGTAGCGCTGCGACGCGAACTCGGTCAGTCCGGTCAGCAGCGAGCACCCTCCCGTCAGCACCAGCCCGGCAGGAACGAGATCTCGGTATCCGGCGTCTTCCACTTCTTGCATACCCAGATCCAGAAGCTCTTCGACGCGCGGCTCAATGATCTTCGCCAATCGCTTCTTGGAGACGAGCTTCTTCTCGTCTCCCCCGATCGTTGCAACCTCGATCTTCTCCTCTTCTCCCACCGAATCAACCAGGGCAGTCCCGTGCATCTTTTTGACCAGTTCCGCCTCTTCGATCGGCGTCTGCAATCCCACAGTGATGTCGTTGGTGATGTGCTCACCGGCGATCGGGATGACCTTGGAGAACCAGATATCGCCGCCGCGGAACACGCTGATATCCGTCGTTCCGCCACCGACGTCCATCAGGATCACGCCCAGTTCCTTCTCCGCGGACGAAAGCACCGCCAGCGACGATGCAATCGGCTCTAGCACGATCTGCTTGATGCCGATCCCAAGGCTCTCCACGCATCGCACGAGGTTGTGGACGGCAGTGATGGACCCGGTCACGATGTGCACGTCCACTTCGAGGCGCGTGCCCGTCATCCCGACGGGATCCGTGATGCCGTCCTGTCCATCGACAATGTACTGCCGTGGAATAACGTGGATCATCTCCGATTCGGGAGGAATCTGGATCGCTTGCGCCGTCTCCACCACGCGTCGAACGTCATCGTCGGTAATGATGCGATCCGGTCGGTTGATCGAGACGGTGCCTGAGTTGTTGATCGAAGAGATGTGCTTGCCTGCGATTCCAACGTACACGGAATCGATTTTCACATCCGCCATGTTCTCGGCTTCTTCGACCGCCTTCCGTATGGAGGCCATCGTGCGGCCGATGTCGACGACAACGCCTTTCTCCAACCCGTGAGACTCGGACTTCCCCATTCCGATAATCTCGATCGTTCCGTCGACGACATTGCCGACAAGAGTAACAACCTTAGTGGTGCCCACGTCAATCCCGACAACCACCGTTTCCTTTCTCATCTCCTCACCGCCTTACGGGGCACGAGCGTTGCCTCTCCCCCAAATCTGACATCAATCGTTTCATATCCGTCGATCTGGATCTCACGACAAAGCGCTTCCAGCGCCATGAAGTGCGCGCGCATCAGGGTGATGTCGCCCAGCCGCACACGCGTATCATTCTCCAAGAATAGATCAATAGAACGCAAATCCGTAACGTCCACGCGTTCGACCGAATACCCGCACACGTCTCCCTGCAACAAGGGAAGCAGTTCGGCCACTTGCGGGTCCACAACAGCGCCCCCCACTTCCCAGCCCGAGAACTGCGCACCGACAAGCTCAAGCGAGGAAGTCACCGCCGCTTCATCCCCCACGATCACACCGCCTTCGCCGATCGCCAGCCGGTTCGATTCCGTTGGATCCTCGGTCCAAGCCACGACTTGTCGTTCCTCAACGACCAGTTCGATCGAATGGGGGAAGTGTCGACGAACCGTCGCGGCCTTGACCCAAGGCACCGCTTCCAGTCGTTGTCGAACAGCATTGGCAGGCACGGAGAAGACCGTTTGACCGCGATGAAGGCCTGAGAGGGAAACCAGTTCCGCCGCCGAGACATGGTGATTCCCGGATACGATCACCTGACGCACGTCACAGAACGACAGCCACGGTGAGTAAAGGGCGATGACAACAACAGCGATGAGTACCCCCCCTGATATGAAGACCCAAACGGCGCTCTGGCGCTTGGTGTTCCCCTCCTTCACCCGTCAAAGACCTCGTTTTCCCCTACAGCAGTGAGATTCGTGAAAACTGTTATACAGCTTTTGTGCTCGGATGTCAATTCGCTTGCCGATCTCAGCGATTTCGACGCACCGGAGGTGCCCCTTCGTGGGCGGCCCGTGTGGGCGGCCGTCGCTATCGCTCCGGCCGAGAAAGGATGCGGAGAATCGTCGATCCGAGAGCGATGATTCGTACGGGGGCGTGGGTTTCGAGGTCGAAGAGAGCCCTACGATGCGACCGACGGCGTCCGGGGAACCGGCCGGTGCAGGAAGCGCCCTTCTTCGAGGATCCGCGCCAGGCGTTCCGTGATCTTCCAGACATCGCCTGCGCCGAAGCTGATGATGAAGTCTCCGGGGAGGATGGTCTCCTCCAAGCATCGAACCGTGTCATCCATCGACTCGATCTTGCAGACCGTGCAATCGGTCTCACGGTGGATCGCGTCCAGAACGCGATCGGACGTCACCCCCGGGATCAGAGCCTCGCAGGCAGAGTAGATGGGAGTCACCAGAACGGTGTCCGCTTCCGCGAACGAGGCGCCGAAATCGCTACCGAGCGCCAGCGTCCGACTGTACCGGTGAGGCTGAAACACGGCGATGATGCGACGACCCGGCCAGCCCGTCCGAATTGCACGGAGGGTCGCCTCGATTTCTTCCGGAAGATGGGCGTAGTCGTCGACGACGGTGACCCCGTTTTCCTCGAGAAGCTCGAATCTCCGGTGCGGCAAGCGGAAGTCGGCGAGTTCATCCGCTGCGAGCCCTAGAGGCTGGCCCGCCAGCTGCGCGGCCGCGAGCGCACAAAGAGCGTTCTGCACGTTGTGCTTGCCCGGCGTCGGCAGCACCACACGCTGCACCCAGGCGCCTCTCTCGTACAGGTCGAACCCGGTCGTCCAACGATCGTACGTCACGTTCTGCGCCTCAAGGTCCGCTGCGGCATCGACACCGACGGTCATCGCTTCGGGAAACTCCGTGGACAACTCGGCCACGCGAGGATCGTCGACGCATAGGACCTGCCGCTTGGATTGCCTCAAGTACTGAATGAACGCGCGTCGGATGGCTTCGAGATCGCGGTAGGTTTGCAGATGGTCCTTGCCAATATTGGTCAACACGGCGATCTCGGGGCGGACGTCCACCAATAGCCCGTCCGACTCGTCCACTTCGGCGACGAACCACTCCCCGGAATCCAAGCGAGCGTTCCCCCCCAATGCAGGGCAATCTGCTCCGATGAGGTAGCTCGGACGCGCCCCGCGTCCTCTCAGAATCGTGGCAATCATGGCCGTGGTCGTCGTCTTCCCATGCGTTCCGGCCACGCCGAGGCTGCGGTGCTGCTGGAGGAGTTCGGCCACCGCTTGCAGCCTGGGGATCACCGGGATGTGGCGACGTCGAGCCGCCTTGACTTCTTCGTGATCGGCCGGAATGGCCGACGAGACGATCACACGGTCGAGGTCGCGGGTGATGTTCTTGGCACTGTGCCCACGGTGGATACTCGCGCCCCGCCGTCGCAGGACGTCCGTTTCGTGATTCTCGGACAGATCCGAGCCGGACACGCGTACCCCTTGCGAAACGAGTACCGATGCCAGGCCGCTCATCCCGATGCCCCCGACACCGATCAAGTGAACCCGCGAACCCCTCTTCATCACGGGTGAACCTCCCTCATCAACCATCGAAGTTCTCCCAGGATGAGCCTTTCGGCCTCGCGGTGTCCCATTCGCTTCGCGTTGCCCGCTAGCTGCTCGAGGCCCAGCTCGTCGCCCATTTGTCCCAGGATGACGTCGACCAATCTGTGGTGAACGATAACCTCGTCGTCAGCAACCGCGCAAGCGCATTCTTCCCTCATCAACTCGGCATTCTTCCGTTGATGGTCGTCGGCCGCTTCCTTCCACGGCACCAGGACCGATGCCTTCCCGCACGATGTGATCTCGGCCAACGACGTTGCGCCGGCGCGACAGACGACCAGATCGGCGATGGCGAACGCCGCTCCCATCTGGTGCACGTACCCCTTGACCACGATGTTCGTGACGCCCGATTCCGCCAACTCGGCCCGGATGCGCTGTTCGACATCCGCGTCCCCCGTGATCAAGAGAATCTGAAGATCGTTGTTTTCGGCAACGGCCCGCTTCCCGAACAAGACCTCTTCGGTGATCTCCATCGACCCTTTCGAACCACCGTACACAAGGATCGTTCGCCGATCCGGATCCAGACCGAATCTTCGGTACAGCGCAGGGGAGCGCTTGACATGCAGGAACTCTTCGCGGATTGGGTTTCCGGTCACGACCAGCTTGCGTGCCTGAGGGAACGATCGCTCCGATTGTGGGAACGAAAGCATGACCAGATCGACGAACCGAGACAGCCATCGATTGGCCAATCCGCCGATCACATTCTGCTCGTGAATCGCCGTTCGGATCGGCAGCACCCGGCCCGCAAGGGCGGCGAGAAGCACCGGAGCGAAAGAGGAATGCCCACCCACGCCGATTGCGAGCTGCGGCCGGAATCGCAACAGAATCCACGCCGATTGCAGGAGTCCGATGAACAATCGAGCGGCCGTGCGCACGTTGGATATCTTGTTCGTGCGCGAGAGCCCGCCGGCCAGGATGGGATGGAATCGAATCCACGAGTACGTGCGCAGCACGCGCGCCTCCACCCCGTTCCGACTCCCGACATAGGCGAACCGCGCCTCCGGATATCGCTTGCGCAGCCCCTCGCAAATGGCAAGCGCAGGATAGAAGTGCCCGCCCGTACCGCCGCCCGCGATCAGGATTCTCATGCCCTCACCGCCTGCTTGGAGATATTGAGGAGCACGCCCACAAGAGCGAGGGTGATGATCAGAGATGACCCGCCGTTGCTGAAGAACGGAAACGTGAGCCCGGTGACCGGAAGCAAGCCCACGACAACGCCGAGGTTAACGAGCGTTTGGAAACCGAGCGCGAAGCCGATGCCCATGGCTATGAGTTGACCGAGCCGGTCGGGAGCCGATTCGGCGATGCGAAACGCACGCCAGACGAGAAGTCCCATCAACGCAGCGGCCGCCAGTACACCGACGAGCCCCAGTTCCTCAGCAAGTACGGACATGATGAAATCGTTGTGCGATTGAGGCAGGTAGAACAGCTTCGCGTGCGATGCGCCGAGGCCTCGTCCGAACAGTCCGCCCGATCCTACCGCCGTCAGCGACTGCAGCGTCTGATACCCCGTCGACTGGCTGTAGGCTTGCGGATTCAGGAACGACATCAGCCGTGCAAACCGGTACGGCGCCAGACGAATCGCCAGGAAGACAAGCGGGACGCTCACGGCGGCCACACCGGCCAGGTGAACGATCCGCGCACCACCAAAGAACAGCATCGCCATCGTCACCGCGGCCAGCACAATCACCATGCCCAGATCCGGTTGGACGACGATCACGGCCGCAAGCAGCGCGAGAAGGATCAGGTACGGCAACACGCCCTCGGTGAAGCGCTTGACTCGGGCGCCTTTTCGGCTGAGGGAGTGCGCCATGAACAGGATGAGCGAGAACTTGACCACCTCGGTCGGCTGCAACGTGTGCGACCCGATCATGATCCATCGCCCGTTGGCGAGGCCGATCGGCAGCACGGTCAAGACCGTCAGGAACGCCGCGCCGACAAGGATGGCATCATTGAACACGGCAAGACGGTGATAGTCCCACGATCCCAACACGATGAGCGCGGCAACCCCGACACAAGCCGCGATGAGTTGTCGAAGGACCATCGATGTGTCGGAGCCGTAGTGACGCACCGAGAAGGGGCTGCTGGCGCTGTAGAGCATGATCATTCCTGAGAACAGGAGAAGCACGGTCAGAAGAACGGAACGTCGATCGACCGATCCACTCACGCTGGTCCCCCTCCTACGCGCACCGCCATTGGTTACCCCAGACCATGAGTACGGCATCTGTCCGGGGTGCGAAAGGAAACGGGACCGGCTCGCGCCGAAGCTCGGTTCGCTGACGAGCGGACAGCTGTCCGGGTCCGGGGCGATCTACGTCCTTGGCGACGTGTTCGTGAACGTCGGATGCGATCGGATCATCGAAGCGAATGCGTCGCCGCGCTCGGCGAAGTCGACGAAGGCATCGAAGCTCGCGCAGGCCGGGGACAGGAGGATCACGTCGCCCGGCGCAACGTCATGAATCGCTTGCACGACCGCGTCCGCCATTGTCGGCGCGGATGAGACGATCGGTGCGACCGCCGGGTTCGATGCAAGGACGTCGTGCAACGAACCGGCGGCCTCTCCGAACACGAGGACTCGCCGAACGTTCGACGTCGCGATCTCGTCGGCGAGTCGATCGTAGCCCGCGTCCTTGGACCGCCCCCCTAAGAGCAAGACAGTGGGAGCCTCCAGGCTACGAAGCGCGGCCACGGCCGAGTCGGCGTTGGTCGACTTCGAATCGTCAATCGCCAGCGCGCCGCGGACATACCCGATGGTCTGCATGCGATGGGGAAGACGAAACGCCGCGCGCACCCGGTCCATCGGGACACGTTCGACGGCGAATTCGGGCAGGAGGACGGAACACGCCGCCATCGCGGCACGCAGATCATCGCGCTCGTGGGGGAATAGCGCGGCCGCACCATCGGGCAGCGCTGCAAAGGCTCGATCGTAGAACAAGCGCCGCCCCAGGCCCTGGTCGAACTGGGCGGCGAGAGCGCTGGGGAGCACGGCGACATCCTCGGAGGTCTGGTGAGCAAACAGCTTCCCCTTGGCCGCTGTGTAGGCATCCAGGCTCCCGTGTCGGTGAATGTGGTCGGGCGACAGGTTGAGAACGACGCCGACGCGGGGGCGGAACGCTTGACTCTGTTCGAGCTGGTAGCTGCTCATTTCCAAGACCACGATGTCCGATCGTTCGATCTCGTCGATCCGCGAGATCAAAGGGACCCCGATGTTGCCCGTGACTCGCGCGGTCCGCCCGAAGCCTCGCAAGATCGCAGCGATCGCCTCGACGGTCGAGCTCTTCCCGTTCGTTCCCGTCACGGCCACAACGACCGGATCGTCCAGCAACTTCAACGCGAAGTCGATCTCGGAAACGACCGGGATCCCACGGCGATCGGCTTCCTTGATCACCGGCAGTCCGGCGGGAACGCCGGGACTGACGATGACAGCATCGACCTCGGTGAGAAGACGATGGCTGTGGCCGCCATCCTCGAACGAGATGTCGTGGGAGTGCAGCCACGCCCTCTGCTCATCCGTCAGCGTTCCCCGCTCGCTGACGAACGATCGAAGTGCGTGACGATGGGCGAATTGACACACCGCGCGTCCCGTCACACCGAAGCCAAGAACCAAGATGCGCCGCGTCTCCAGCTCCCGTGACGGCTTCACGAGACCTCTTCGGCAATCCTCGTCTCGAGCACGTGTTCATGCGGGTCGCTCGACATGCGAAGGCCCGAAGCCGTCGCGCCAGCCAGCGACGCGAGCGGCACGAGCCCGACGATCTCCGATTCCAACACCTCGATCCCCAGGGCCTTCGCCTCGCGTGAGACGGCTTGGAAGGCGGCCAGAATGGGTGTGGCCGCCACGTCGGTCAGGTTCATCGAAACCTGGACGAGATGACGCGAACCCAGCTCCAGGCCGAGTGCCCTGACTCCCGGCAAACCGCCGTTCGACTCGCGGATGGACGACGCGATGCGGCGCGCCGCGGCCAGGTCGTTCGAGGCCAACACGACGTTGTAGGCGACGAGAAGCGGACGTGCGCCCACAGCGATGGCTCCTGCCGTAGGATGCGGCGACGGAGGCCCGGCATCGGGGCTTTCCTCCAGCAGCCGCTCCGACAGTTCCTCGAATCCCCCACGACGAACGGCAGGTAGAGGCACTCGCCGCTCCGATCGGGCGGCGGCGCCGTAGTAGAGGATGGGGACAGAGAGCTCGCTCGCGATCGTTCGACCGACTCGATGCGCGACAAACACGCACTCAGCCATCTCGGTCAAGCCGATCGGAATGAACGGGATGACGTCGACGGCACCGATGCGGGGATGAACGCCCCGGTGTGCACGCAGGTCGATGAGCGCCGTCGCCCGTTCGGCGAGGGCAATGGCCCCCTCTGCGATCTGCTCGGCGTCGCCGATCAGCGTCAGGACGGTTCGGTGATGGTCGACGTCCGAGTGCACGTCAAGAAGACGGCATCCGGTCCCCGACACGGATGCCGCTATGCGCTCGATGATCCTGCGGTCACGCCCCTCGCTCACGTTCGGGACGCATTCGATAAGGCTATCCTTCCGCGTTGTCCACCTCGTTCGGCAACAGAATGGAGACGACGGCCGAGGCCGCCGTCTCCCCATCTACAGTCGCATTGACCTCGACCCGAAGCAGATCACGTTTGCGTCTCTCCAGTCGCGCTTCAAGGACGAGTTGATCCCCGGGAACCACCTTGCGACGGAATCTCGCCTTGTCGACTGCGACGAGGTACCCGACCGCGGGACCGTTCACCGCTTCCGACTGGGCAAGGAACGCCGCGGTCTGCGTCATCGCCTCGAGGATCAGAACGCCCGGCATCACCGCTTCCAGCGGAGGCGGGAAATGGCCTTGGAAGAACGGCTCGTTCGCCGTCACGTTCTTGAGTCCAACAACCTTCTCCGCGGAGCGCTCAGTGATCCGATCCACCAGCAGGAACGGATACCGATGCGGCAAGAACCTCCGGATCGCCTCGACGTCCATTTGCCTTTCCTACAGGTAATCCTGAATCTCGGCCTTCACCAGGTCGGTGATGTCATCAATCGTGGCAGGATTCCGGTAGATAATGACATCCTTCTTCCGGACAACAAGATCGTAGCCGTACTGGTTGGCAATCTTCTCGGCCGCCTGAACCAGCTTCTTCGAGGCCGCAGTCGTCACGTAGCCATCGAATTGGTCGAACAGCGTCGAAAGGGTCTGATATCGGTTGTTGAACTCCGTCGTGTCGATCGCACCGACGCGCATCGTGGACACGAGATTGTTCACTTCGTCGACCAGCGGCTGGGCTTGCTCTCGCAGGCTGATCAACTGACTGCGGAGATCCGAGAAGTGGTCGGACGCGATCATGCGATCGAGGGTCCCCGAGGCTACCGTCACTCGCGCATCGAGCAGCTCGGCCTTGAGCTGATTGAGCTGACGCTGATAGTCATCCTGCGAGACGACGCCCTGAGCGTAGTCGTTGTTCAGACTCGTGATCTCGTCAGTCTTGTCGGTGATCTGTTGTCGAAGATCGCCGACCGCCAGAATGAACACGTTGAACGCGTCGTCCGCGTCCATATAGGCGACCCGCAGGGACTGCCCTGTGCCGGACTGCTTCAGCTGATTGACGTCCGCCTGCAGCGCCGACAGATCAACGCCGCTTGCTCCGCCGCTCGAGGGGAGCGCAAACTCCAAGATGAGCGCGCCGACCGCCAGGACCAGCGCGACGACTGCTACGATGAGTATATTTCGAGACATCGTTACTCCTCCTTGTTCGTCACCATTCTCCGTGATTATAGGGTCGCCCATGGAACGCACCAGTGCCTAGAACATCTCCCCGAAACCGAAATCGAAGACCGGAGTCCAGGTGAAGTCCTTGTCGACGACCCAAGCCATGTCGAGTCGCACGATGACTCCGGCAGCACGAATCCCCAATTCGAAACCGAATGACGATAGGATGTCCTGTAGGCGCACGGACGCCAGATCGAGCCCCGCGTCGACGAACGATGTCGCCACCAAACCGTCGGCCAGTTCGATCCGATACTCGAAGTTCGACAGGACGTATTGTCCAACGCTGTCGCCCTTAACCCCGCGAATCGATGTCGGCCCGCCTAGTTCTGTCCGCTTGGATTCCGGGAGCCCGGGATCGCTCCATCCGGCCTTGATTCGAACCGCGACGGCTTGATCCAAGCTGGACGCAATCATCTGCATCGAAGCCGGGACGAATGTCGTCCATGAGAGGTCGGCCTTCGTGTATTCACGTCCGGCACTGAAGCCGCCGGCCTTCTCGAAGCTCAGGCTTCGCCGGCTTCCCTCGGTCGGGAAGAACGGATCGTTCGTGTCGTCATACGATAGCGAGAGCGCTGCAATGTCCGTCGGGATCCAGTGGGAGTCTCCGGCTGCATGCTCGGTCTCGTGGCGGAATCCCAACCCTAAGTTCGAGTAGTCGGCCACAGGGTAGCTGAACGAGAGTTCGGCGCCCAGCGTCACGTTTACGGTCTCGTCTTCCTCATCACCGGAGACTTGCTCGGTCTTCTGATAGAGATTGACCCCCACACGATCGAAATCGGGGAAGTAGGCGACCGTGCTGTAGCCGAGATTCCAGGTACTGGGGCTCGTGTCCTCCGAGTTGACCAGACCTCGGTTGTAGCT
Source organism: uncultured Thermotogae bacterium (assembly GCA_964643395.1). Lineage (GTDB taxonomy): Bacteria > Bipolaricaulota > Bipolaricaulia > UBA7950 > UBA9294 > SPBW01. The sequence goes on along the minus strand of CAZXQL010000033.1, from coordinate 3,919 downwards.
GAGTTCCAGGTCCTGCCCCGTGCCGAAGAGATTCTTCTGGTTCAGCGATAGCTCACCGTACAACTCGCCGGTGGAAGGATCGATCGCCAATGAGCCGCCGAATCCTCCGAGATCCGTCGACTTCTCGGTGATCGTTACCGTCACTTCTACGCCGTCATCCACCCATTCGGGGACGATGTCCACGGACTTGAAGTATCCGAGCGCCATCAGCTGTTGGTAGGTCACCAAGAGATCCTTTCGATTCAGGATCTCTCCGACGTGAAGCTCCGAGTTGTGGGCGATGACGTAGTCATGAGTCCGCGTGTTCCCGGTGATCACGACCTTGCTGATCATGCCCTCGGCGATCTTCAGATGCAGCACGCCGTTCTCGACAGACGGAATGGAGAGCCGAACCATCGAGTACCCGCCAAGGATGTATTGGTCGTAGATCCCCTTCACCAATTCGAGCAGCTCGTAGTTGCCGACCGGCTCGCTGGGGAGATCTCCCACAAGGCCCTCCAGCACGTCCGTCGGATACTCGGTGTTTCCTTCGATGGCGATGCTCGTGATCGACGTCGGCGCATTGATCAGCTTGGTTTCCGTCAACGTCCACTTCAGCCACGCCTGGTCGACGTTCAGCCCGGACTGCGTATCGAACTGGACATCCGTGAAATAGACCGATTGGCTGAGGTTCCGGTACGCCGCTTGAAAGTCCGCCATCTGGAGAGGCTGCCCGACCGGGATGTCGACCAGCGCTTGCGCGACCTCCTCGGGGACCGTATCCAATCCGTCAAACAGACTCCCTGTGTATTCCTGCTCGATGAATTCGATGTGCAGAACCGACGACATGTCGACGTTACCGACGGACACGAGCACGTATCCGCGGCTCTGATACTCCGCAAGGACGTCCTGGAGGCCCGTGGTCAAATCGGTCCGATTCAGCACGCGTCTCTTTCGAACGTCATCGCCCCTCAGGATCTGCAGGATCTTGTAGGTCGACATGATGCGGGCGTCGAAGAGCTTGATTCCGAACAAGTCGTAGTCGCGCCGATGCGTGTTGCCCGTGATCACAATGTCCGTGATGACCGGGTTCTCGACGACCTGGAACACGACCCGCCCTTCGTCGAGTGCCGTCCGATCCAGAGACACTTCACCAAACCATCCCAGATCGTAGATGGCTTGTGAGGCGGATTTCAGATCTGCTTCTTCGATGGAATCCCCGACCTGGAATGGGACCACCTCGAGGATATCCTTCGTCTTGATTTCATCATTGCCAACAACCGCAAGATCCGTCACGGTCATTGGGTACTGAACCGCCCAACCGATCGCAGGAATCGCGATCAGGGCGATCACGCACAGCCCCAACACCTTTCTCGTCATGCCCAGTCCTCCTCTGCGATCAATCAGAACGCTCCATGACATTGTCCATGTCATGGATTGCACGTCAAGAATCCAATCACCGTACCGATTGGGTGTGAGCATTTCATGAATGACTGACGGCAGGAATCAGAAGTCGCCGAGTGCATCTCCGGCGGTCCGGAGCTGAATTGCCTCCGCGATGTGTTCCGCGCGGATCGCGGCGGAATCTGCCAGGTCGGCGATCGTGCGAGCCACTCGGCGCACGCGGACGTGTGCCCGAGCGCTTAGCCCGAATCGGGCGACCGCCCGGCGCAACAGCTGCTCCGCATCGCCATCGAGAGCACAATGGGCCTCCAGAGAATCCCCGTCGAGCTGCGCATTCGAGTGACAGGCGTCGTCGTTCTCCATCCTCTCCCATTGGCGTCGGCGGGCCACCGAAACGCGTGTGCGAACGAGCGACGTCGATTCGGACTGGCGAGCCCCGAACAGGTCCTCCGATGGCACTCGCGGAACCTCGACGCACAAGTCGATCCGATCGAGAAACGGTCCGGACAGGCGCTTCCGGTACCGTCGAATGTCGGCCAGCGAGCACGTGCACGCCTGAACCGGATCCCCGAGAAAACCGCACGGACATGGATTCATCGCAGCGACCAGCGTGAATGCCGACGGATACCGAACCGAGACTCCGGCACGCGAGATCAGGATCGAACGGTCCTCGAGGGGCTGTCGCAGCGTCTCGAGAACCCGCCGATCGAACTCTGGAAGCTCGTCCAGGAAAAGCACGCCATGATGCGCCAAGCTGATCTCACCGGGGCCGGGTATTCCGTGTCCGCCGCCCACCATGCCGGCGTACGAGATCGTGTGGTGCGGCGCCCGGTACGGTCGTGTCCACATCAGCGCGGCGCCCGGATCCAGCAGCCCTGCGGTGCTGTAGATCCGAGTGACTTCCAGTGCTTCGTCGAACGAAAGCGAGGGAAGGACGTCCGGCATGCACCGGGCTAGCATGCTCTTTCCGGACCCGGGAGGGCCAACCATCAGCAGGTTGTGGCCGCCCGCGGCCGCCACTTCCACGGCTCGTTTCGCTTGCATCTGCCCGCGCACATCGGCTAGGTCATAGCGGCCCTTTGGCGACTCGGTTGCGCGGAGGGCATCTCGGTCAACGCTGACCGGGGAGATCTCGATCTCGCCATTGAGGAAGTCCCGCGCTTCCGACAGGGTGCGAACCGGATACACCGGTTTGTCCGTCGCGACGGCCGCCTCGAGTCCGTTGCCGTGAGGGACGATCAATCCGTCGACCTGAGAGGCTGTTTCCAGTGAGATCGGGAGCACGCCGCGGACGCCTCGGACTTCTCCGTTCAGTGCCAGTTCCCCAAGCAACAGATACCTCTTCGTCGGCCGAACAACCTGCTGCGTGGCGACGAGGATGCCGATGGCGATCGGGAGGTCGAATCCCACGCCTTCCTTTCTCAGGTCCGCAGGGGCCAGGTTGGCTGTGATTCGTCCCGAGGGGAAGTTGTATCCGGCATTCTTGACGGCGCTCCGGATGCGCTCCCGGCTCTCCGTGACTTCCTTCTCGGGCAGCCCGACGACATTGAACGTCGGCAGTCCCCCCGACACGTCGCATTGGACTTCGATCAGCTTGGCCTCGATACCGAGGACAACGCCGCTGAGCAGTCGGGCGAACATCAGGCTGGGACCTGGAACGCGTCGCGGAGGAGACGCACCTTCCCGGGCAGCATCGCGACCACGTCGAACCGCATCGGCAGATCACACTGCGTGGACGCCATGAACGCCATCGCGGTTCGGATGAGCCGTCTCTGCTTTCCGGGGTGGACGGCCGCCTCCGGACCGCCGAAGCCGTCTCCGCTTCGAGCCTTCACCTCGACGAATACCAAGACATCCCCGTCACGCGCGATGATGTCGATCTCCCCCACTCTCGCGCGCCAGTTCCGGGCGACAATCTGGTAGCCCCGGGTCTTGAGAAAGCGGCACGCTGCATCTTCACCCTTCTCTCCGAGTATCAAGAGCGTTCACGCTCCCTTCCTTCTCTTATGTTACCTTCTCTCCCGGGTTCGCATCAACTCCGTTCGGATCGATTGCCACATTCCACTCTGCGGGATATACTGATTCAAACTGCACAAACGAGGATTCAATGGGATCAACGCTTCATCGCCTTTGTCCGATCGGACAGCCATCGACCATTGTCGACGTCGAGCTTGAGGGCGGTCGCATCCACGCCGTACACAAAGCAGCATCCCACGAGATGGATGTCGCGGCAGCCGGTCCTCCCCTGGTTCTGAGTGGATTCATCAATGCACACACGCATCTTCCGATGGTTCTGTTTCGTGGACTGGCCGACGATGTACCGCTTGACAGATGGCTGAACGAGTATGTGTGGCCGATCGAGCAACGCTTGCAGCCTGAGGATGTCTACTGGTGTTCGCTTCTGGCGATTGCAGAAGGGATCCGCTCGGGAACCACGGCGTTCGTCGACATGTACTTCCACTGCGATGAGATCGCACGTGCGGTCGAGGAGTCCGGTGTCCGTGCTTTGCTGTCCTACGGGATGATTGCGCCGTCG
>CAZXQL010000032.1:13581-15024 GCA_964643395.1 uncultured Thermotogae bacterium | reverse complement strand
TCGTACGCAAGACGGGCGCTCTTCTGGAATCCGAGGAGAAGTACCGTGCCGTCGTGGAGAATGCGTCGGAATCGGTGTTCGTTGTCCAAAACGGTGCCCTTCCGTTTGTCAATCCAAGCACGCTGACCCTCAGCGGTCGGTCCCTGGAGGAGCTGCACACGATGCCGTTCGTCGAGTGTGTTCTTCCCGAGGACCGAGCCTTGTTCTCGGACCTCCAGCAAGACGTGCTCACTTCGAAGGAAACTCCGCGAACGTGCCAATTCCGGCTCGTCCGCCCAGACGGTTCGATTCGTTGGATCGAACTGCAGGCGGTCCCGATCTCGTGGGATGACGAAGCGGCGACGTTGAACTTCGCCAACGACGTCACCGAGCGGAAGTTGGCCGAGTCGACAGAGAGAGCGCGACAAGAGCGAATCCAAACGCGGGACAGGACGCTCGTCCGATTGGCCATGGATTCGATGCTGTATCAAGGGTCCCTCGAAGACGCGCTACAGGCCGTTTCCAAAGCCTCCGCGCACTCCCTTCAGGTCGAGCGCGTCGCCGTTTGGAGGTTCGATCGCGACGAAGACGCTATCCGCCGTTTCTGCCTGTTCCAGAACGCGAACGTTCCCGCAGATGCCAACGATCGACTCGAAATGAAGCTGTTCGCCTCGTTCGTCGACACGCTGACCGAAGAGCGTGTGATCGTCGTGCACGACGCGCGAACCGATGCTCGAATGGAGGAGCTGGCGGAATCGTATATGTCCCCTCTCGGAATCACGGCTCTGTTGGGCGCTCCCGTCCGATTGGAAGGAAAGTTGGTGGGGGCGGTCACGTTCGAGCAAACCGGCGATCCGCGGCAGTGGGAGCAGGAGGATATCGACTTTGCCAACTCGATCGCCGATCTCGTTTCGCTGACCGTGGAGGGCGTCTACCGGAGAAGGGCGGAGGATGAGAGGGCACGAAGTGAAGCTCGCTACAAGACGCTGTTCGAGAGCTCCCCGATCTCACTCTGGCAGGAGGATCTCTCTGCAACCAAAACGTTCGCGTCGGATCTCCTGTCCAACGGTGTGTCCGACCTGCGGACTCATCTCCTCCAACATCCGGACGTTCTCATGGATGCTGTGCGGAGGACGCGCATCGAGGACATCAACGAAGCGACGCTCCAGTTGCACCATGCGCGTTCCAAACGGGAGCTACTTCGGGGATTGGACTGCATCTTCACTGATGCGTCCGCGCCATGCTTCATCGACCAGTTGGTCGCCATCGCGGAGGGAGAGAGCTTCTACGAGGGCACATCGGTCGAGAGGACGCTGGACGGGGAGGAGATCCAGGTGGCCGTTCGTTGGGTCGCCGCTCCCGGATACGAGGACTCGCTGGAGCGAATCCTTGTTTCCAAGGTCGACATCACGGCCGCCGCCGAGGCGGAGAAGTCCCTGCAGCAAGCGCTCGATGGTACGATTG
>CAZXQL010000032.1:0-13571 GCA_964643395.1 uncultured Thermotogae bacterium | reverse complement strand
TCAGCATGGCCACCGAGACGCGCGACCCATACACGGCCGGTCACCAGCGACGCGTCACGGAATTGGCTGTTGCGATCGCCACGAAGATGGGGCTTGACGCGGCGACGATCGAGGGAACGCGTGTGGCGGGTCTGCTGCATGACATCGGTAAACTGGCCATCCCCGCTGAGATTCTGAGCAAGCCCAGCTTGCTCAGCGAGATAGAGCGATCGTTGATCGAGTCACACCCCAGAGCCGCGTTCGACATCCTCAAGACGGTTGTCTTCCCATGGCCGATCGCCCAGATCGTCCTTCAGCACCACGAGCGGATCGACGGGAAGGGATACCCTCAAGGGCTCCGCGGAGACGACATTCTCATCGAGGCACGCATTCTGGCTGTCGCGGACACGGTGGAGGCCATGGCGTCCCATCGCCCCTACCGACCGGCCCTCGGTACCGAACTGGCGCTCGGCGAGATCGAGCACGGCCGCGGAACTGCATTCGACGCCGAGGTCGTCGATGTTTGTCTCTCGCTGTTTCGCGACGAGGGGTTTGCGTTCAAGGATCGCGACGGCTAGCCGGAGCGTCGCCCCATATCTTCCAGGAGACGACGGTCTCGTTGTCTTCCCCGTACTCGAACTCGCCGTCGATCGTCCGACCCGCTAGTGCAATCGGAAGCCAATACGCGTCGTCCTCCCACATCCGGTCGAACGGAATTTCACGGATCGAGAACCACGCCGGCGCCATCTCCTCGGTCTCCGTCGGATCCCTGCTCCAGCGGTCCGTCATGAAGACATGAACGCGATGATCGTAGTCCGGTCGGGAAGGGAACCGAAACGTCATCGTCCCGACACGGCGAAGCGCATCGGCCGGCACGATCAGGCCGACCTCCTCATGGACCTCTCGGATCACGCAGGCCTCCAGGGACTCTCCGCTGTTCGGCTTGCCCCCGAACCCGTTGAGCTTCCCGACACCGAATCCTCGCTTCTTTTCGCCCAGCAGGATCTCGCGCGGACTCTCCTCGCGAACGATCAGGCATAGGGTCGCTTCAATCATCCGTCTCCTAACTTTGCCGAATCCGCCGGCAATCGCTCGCTCTGCAGCGCAGCACGAATCTCGTCAGCCATCCGGTCCAGCCGGGTTCGAGCCGGTCGAGTGCCGTAGCCCGCCGGCAGTCGCAGTCCGAACCCATCGCCACTGTACCTGGGGATCACGTGCAGATGCACATGCCCGACATCTTGCCCTGCGGCGTCTCCTTCCGCGAGAAACAGGTTGATCCCGTCGCATCGCAGCTGGGTGGCGCGCAGTCCCTTCATGACATGTCGCGCCACATCGATCATGTGATGGGCGCTCTCCGTCGGCAGGTCCTGCATCGTCTCCGCGTGATGCCTCGGAACGACCAACAGGTGACCGTCGGTCACCGGCTGGATGTCGAGGAACGCACAGACCTTGTCGTCCTCGAAGACGAAGCTTGCAGGCGATTCGTGGGCGAGGATTCGACAGAAGATGCACGGGTTTTCGTCGTTCATTCGAGATATCTTACCGTCTACCATCGTCGGCAGCGAGTGGGTATGATACGTCGACAAGCGATAAAGGACGTGAAATCGTGGATGTCGGATCCCTGAAGGCAAAAGCGAACCAGTTGCGTGGAGACGTGCTGAAGATGGTCACCGTAGCGCAATCGGGTCACCCGGGTGGAGCGCTCGGGATGGCCGACCTGTTGACTGCGCTGTACTACAAGTACTTGCGGCACGATCCGAGGAACCCGGAGTGGGAGGACCGAGACCGATTCGTTCTGTCCAACGGTCATACATGCCCGATCCTCTACGCGATTCTCGCCGATCAGGGGTACTTCGACCGCGATGAGCTGTGGTCGTTTCGCAAACTGGGTGCGAAGCTTCAGGGGCACCCGTCCACGGCATGGAAGGTTCCCGGGGTCGAAGCATCGAGCGGATCGCTCGGCAACGGCATGTCGGTGGCATTGGGGATGGCCATGGGGGCTCGGCTCGCGGCCCGCGATTCCCGCATCTATTGCTTCGTGTCCGACGGCGAACTCGAGGAGGGGCAGCCGTGGGAAGCGGCGACAGCCGCCGCCCATCACCGTGCCGACAACCTGTGTGTGATGATCGACTGGAATGGCTGCCAGATCGACGGATATGTCCGGGACGTCATGAGTGTCGGCAATCTGGCCGACAAATTCCGCGCCTTCGGGTGGAACGTCCACGAGATCGACGGTCATGACTACGGCCAGATCATGAATGCTTACGTGGCGTTCCTCGCCACCAAGGGTTCGGGAAAGCCGACCGCAATCGCCGCGCACACCGTGCTCGGAAAGGGCGTCTCGTTCATGGAGAACGAGCCCAAGTGGCATCACGGCGCGCTGAGCCCAGAACAGCTGGAGCAGGCGTTCGCCGAACTGGGTTTGGCCAGTCCGCTCGAATAGGACTCGGCGGACCCCGCGTCGTCTCCCGCCAATCGCCGAAACCCCTACTCTGACAGTTGCTTGCGAATCAGCAGAACGTCCGACATCGCGGCCGCATCTACAACGACGTCGTCGCCGTCGGAGATCTCGCCGGCCACGATCGCACGCGCCAACGGGTTCTCGACCAGACGTTTCAGCGCCCGCGCCAGCGGCCGCGCGCCATAGTGGGGATCGAACCCTGCTTTGGCCAACACCCGCCGCGCCTCGTCGGTCAGGGTCACGTGGATGTCCTGATCGGCCAGCCGATGGTTCAGGTCTGCGATCTTCAGTCCGACGATCTGTTCGATCGCCGATTCGGACAGCGGATGAAAGATGACCGTCTCGTCGATGCGGTTGATGAACTCCGGCCGTAGCGCGTGACGCATCTCGTCGGTGACCTTCTTGTGGATCGTCTCCTCCGATTCGTCGGACTGGAAGTGCTCCGAACCGATGTTCGACGTCATGATGAGGATCGTGTGCCGGAAGTCGACCGTCCGTCCGTGCCCGTCGGTGAGGCGCCCTTCGTCGAGCAGTTGCAGCAAGATGTTCATCACTTGAGGATGCGCCTTCTCGATCTCGTCGAGCAGGATGACTTGATACGGTCTGCGGCGGACGGCTTCCGTAAGCTGCCCACCCTCCTCGTAGCCCACGTACCCGGGGGGCGATCCGATCAGCCGGGCGACAGTGTGCCGCTCCATGTACTCCGACATATCGATGCGCAGCAAGGCGTTGTCCGAGCCGAACAGGAACGAGGCCAACGCCTTCGCCAGCTCCGTCTTGCCGACTCCCGTCGGTCCGAGGAACAGGAACGTGCCGATCGGGCGTCGCGGATCGGACAGGCCGGCGCGGGAGTGCCGTACGGCCTCGGCCACCACTCGGACCCCCTCGTCCTGATCGATCACACGGGCGTGGAGCGCGTCCTCCATGTTCTTCAGGCGAGACCGCTCTTCCTCCAGCATCCGTTCGGCCGGAATGCCGGTCCATTGCGAGACGAGCCCTGCGATCTCAGCGGGAGTCACCGTGTCTCCGGTTCCGTTGACGCGCAGGCGGCTGGCCGCTTCGTCCACCAAGTCGATCGCCTTGTCGGGCAGGAACCGATCCGCGATGTAGCGCTCGGACAACCGTGCGGCTGCCTCGATCGCCTCGTCGGAGATCGCAATGTCGTGATGCTCTTGCAGCTTCTCGCGCAGCCCTGTCAGGATCGCGATCGTCTCTTCGATCGTCGGTTCGCCGACGAAGATCCTCTGGAACCGTCGCTCGAACGCCGAGTCCTTCTCGATGTGCTCGCGGTACTCGTCCAGCGTGGTCGCGCCGATCAGCTGGAACTTCCCCCGCGACAGCGGTTCCTTGAGCATGTTCGAGGCGTCGATCGCCCCTTCGGCAGCCCCGGCGCCGACCAGCGTGTGCAGCTCGTCGACGAACAGGATCGTCTCGCCTGCGTGGGCCTCGATCTCCTTGATGACCGCCTTCAACCGATCCTCGAACTCGCCCCGGAACTTCGAGCCGGCCACCATCGACGCGATGTCGAGCGAGACGATCTCTTTGCCCTTGAGCGTCTCGGGTACGTCGTCGGCCACCATCCGCTGCGCCAACCCTTCGACCACGGCCGTCTTTCCGACGCCGGGTTCGCCGATCAACACGGGGTTGTTCTTGCGCCGCCGCGACAGGATCTGTTCCATCCGCAGGATCTCGGCCTCTCGCCCGATCACGGGGTCCAGTTCGTGGCGCTTGGCCATTTCCGTCAGGTTGGTGGAGTACTTCTTGAGGATCTGATAGCGCTCCTCGGAGTCCCGATCGGTGAGCCGCTGCTCGCCGCGAACCTCACGCAGCGACGCATAGATCGCCTCCGGCGTAATCTGATGACGGCCCAACACCCGACGGATCTGAGGATCCGTCGATCGGCTCAACGCCAACAGGAGATGGTCCGTTCCGATGTACTCGTCATGGAGTCTGTCCGCCTCCATCTGCGCCGCCTGAACGACGGCGTCGAGGCGGGGCGTGATGTAGATCTGTCCCGCCACCTGGCCAACGATGGACGGCTTGTCGCGAAGCAAGGTATCCAAGTCCTTGCTGAGGGCCTCCAGGTTGACGCCCATTGCTTGCAGAATCTCGCGGCCGACACCTTCCTTGCTGACCAAGACCATGGCGATGTGCTCCACATCGAGCTGGTTGTGCTTGTAGCGAGTCAGCAGGTCCTGTGCCTCGCGGAACAGCTCTTGAGCTCCCTCGGTCATCTTGTCGAAACGAATCATGCTCTCTCCTGTTAGCAGTCTTATGCCGTGACTGCTAATCAAGTGTACCGCCCGGTGCCGAGCCCGTCAAGGAATGGCAACGAAGGGCCGCCTCCGGCCGAGTGCCGTTTTACGAGATTCTTGTCTTCTGGCGCATCTTTGGCTAGAGTGGAGTATGTTCTTGGGGACGGTCTTTCCGTGAGGTGGCTTCGCACGTACGGCTCGCTGATTCGAGCCGACTTGACTCGCGGTCCGCTCTGGTGGTTTCTGCTTGCCGTCGCGCTTGTCGGTCCCTGCTTCGTCGTCTTCCATGTCGTGACCGACCGCACCACGTGGGAGCCGAAACCGATTCTGTCCGAGCCGGCATCGATCGAACACTTCGACACGAGCATGTCGCTGCTGTCCTATCTCAATGGGGAAGCCGTGGGCCTGTTTCAGTCTCCACAGGTCGAGTCCAGCACGGACCTTCCGTTTCCGCGCGCGTTCCTGATCGGTTGGGCCCTCGTGCCGGCGTCGAATCGTCTGGACGTTGGAACTTCGACGTGGAGCTTGCCGAACGTTGGCAGCGCCCTCGACTTCTATCGACTCATCTTTCCGATCTTGATGGCGATCGCGGGCGTGCTCGCGCTTCCGTCACGGCGCAGGCTGTCTCTGCTGCGCACCGTGGTTCCGTCCGGCCGGTGGGGATGCTTCCTGCTCTTCTCCGGACGACTGCTGCTCGAAGTTGCCTTGTTGGGAGCGATCACCGCCGTCCTGCTGGGCGCGGCGATGTCCCTAATCGGGCAGCCGGCTTCGGGGGCGTGGCTGTTCGGCCTTCGGTACGGGGCGCTCCTGACCGTCTACGGCGCCGGGTTCGCCCTGTTCGGACTGACCGTGGCGCAGGTCGTTCGGAGGCGGTCGATCGCACTCTTGGTCGCGGCGGCCTTGCTCATCGGCGTCGCCCCGTTCGTCTCGATCGGCCAGTCTCACCTTCAGGACGCGCTCGTCGACGCCTTCCCGGCGATCGTCTCCTCCCAGCCTTCCGAATCCCCCCCTGCCGTCTCTTGGATCACGTCGAGCGTTCTCGTTCCACCCCAGGACACGCTCTACCAGCTCGCTCAACGGACATGGATCGAGGTCCCCGAATCGTGGCAAGCCGGAATCGCCCGCTTCGCGATGCCGAGCCTTGCTTCGTTGTGGGTCCGCCTGATCTGGTTCGTCGCGTTCTGGTGGCTGATCGGCTGGGCGGTCACGCCGCGACGCGTCGAGAGGGGGGAGGGATGACGCGAGGACCTGTGCGACGATTTGGATCTCTGAGAACGGGGCTCGTGGTCCTCGTCGTCCTCGGCCTGTTGGCGTGCGTGATTGCGGACCTGTCCGGCCACGTCGGTTCGTCCGTTCGAGGCCTTCGCCTTGCGAGTTCCAGCATGACCAGCACGGACACGTCCCACGTGGGCCGATGGGAGTTTGCGTCCGCACATTCGAACGTTCAGGCCCTCGTGCAGTTTCAGCAGCGATACATCCATTTCCCCGATGACGCACTTCTTGTGATGGCCCAGACTTCGATGCCGACGTGGATCCTGATCCTGCCTCTTGTCGGTCTCTTGGCCGCAACGGCGCTGGTTCGGTTCGGCCGGTCCCGAGCGAGAGCGACCGTTCTGCTCAGCGGCCTCGTTCCACTCGCCATCGGCAGCTGGCTCGTGATCCAGGCGCACGTGTTGGAGATCCCGCAGGTTTGGTCCTCGTGGAGCCGCGTGCTCGTCTGGCTGGTCGTCCTCGATCTCTACTTCGTCCTGTTCCTGCTCTTGGGAACGTGGATCAACCTGACCCTGCGCAGCCTGCGTCGCGCCGTGTGGGTTTTGGTGGGGCTCTTCGTTGTCCTGTTCGCGATCCAAGGCGCACGTCCGGTCCTGATGCGCATGGACGGCGCCGCACTGCCGGCGGTTCCCGAACTCCCGACCGAAGTGCGGCTGTCCCTGTTTCGTCCCAGCGGAGAACCGCGTGTGACGCCGGATCGTGTCGAGATGGTCGATGCCTACTTGCAGAGCGTCGACGCGTATTCGGAGGCCGTCCACGACGTGGTGAGGCGTCGCTACAACCTGGAACGGTGGTGGAACGCGGCGTCGCCCCAGCTTCTTCTCTCTGAGATGGCGGGGCAACTCCTCCAGAACGACTATGCCAACACGACCGATGTGATCTATACACCGTCACGTCGATCGCCGAGCCTGTTTGCGTCGATGGGCGCGATCTGGCCGGAGTCGGCTTGGCTGGCAGCGGCTTGCTGCCTCGTAGGATGGGGCGTGCAGACCTCGTCGCGGAAGCGGGGGGATCCGTCATGATCGCCATCGATGCCAAACAGGTCTCGCGTAGATTCCGTGGAGCCGTCGCACTCGACCGAATCGACCTATGCCTCGAGGAGGGATGCGTCCACGGAGTGGCGGGGCTCCCAGGGTCCGGAAGGTCCACGCTGTTGCGTCTGCTCGCGGGGCTCGATCGCTCCTCGAGCGGACAGGTCGAGGTTTTCGGCGGCAACCCCCAAAGCGCAGCGATTCGGGGACGAATCGGCGTCGCGCCGCTCCCCCATCTGCTGGATCCACGGAGGACGGTGCGCGAGACGCTGGCCGACCTCGCACGGCTCAGGGGCCTCCCGCATCGATCCGTGCCGGGGACCGTCGGCCGGCTGCTCGGTGAAGCGCAGCTAGAATCGTTCGGACCCCAAGCCGTGAGCGAGCTGCCCAGTTCCGTTCGCCAACGTGTGGCGATCTGCGCCGCTTGGATCGGGGATCCCGAGCTCGTCGTCCTCGATCTACCCGACGCGAATCTTCCGGCCGGCGAACGGGATGTGCTTCGCGCCCTCGTCGGCGCGCAAGCGGCCCGTGGGAAAACAACACTGCTTGCCGGTGCGGGACGAACGCTTCTGGGCGAACTCTCCGACAACCTCATCTTGCTGCACCATGGGACGTTGCTTGCGAGCGCAACACCTACGGAGATCCGGTCCGGACTGCGTGGACTTCTGTTCAAGTTCGCGGTTCGCGAACCTGAATCGCTTCCGCCGTCGAGTCCGGGATTCGACGTCCGTCGCTCCGAAGAAGGGCTGACGATTCTGACTGACCGCGACGCGTCGGACGAGCTGGCAGGCCAGTACGGCGTCGACGCCGTGACCGAGGTGGCGCCCACCTTCGAGGAGACGTGCACGTGGATCCTTCTCCATCCCGATCAGGTGGCCACGCGAAGCAGGCTATGGAGCGAAGCGTCCGAGCGGCGGTCCGAGGCTACAGACTGACGACGCCCTTGTAGAGCATGTTGACGGCGGCATACAAGAGCACGAGGCCGAAAACCTGGCGGAGACGCTTGCGGGGGATCCGCGGTCCTACGTACGGGCCGATCTGGGCGCCGACGATGATTCCGAGAATCAGCGGCAGCGCCAATTGCCAATGCAGGGTGTTCGCCTCCCAACTGGTCAGTGCACTGAGCAAGGCAATCGGCACCATCACGAACAGACTCGTCGCGACGGCCGTAACGATGTCGATCCCCAACAGGACAACCAGTGAAGGAACGAACACGGTCCCGCCGCCGATGCCGAACAGCTTCGTCGCCGTTCCCGCCACCAATCCGATCACGGCAATCAACACGTAGTATCGAACGCCGGTGGACCACCCCTTCAGCCTTGTCTTGGCGTCCTTCGGCGTCTTGCCGAGAAGCATCATCGACATCGGATACAAGAGGAAGACGCCGAACGCGATCGTCAGCCAGGACGGGTTGACCGACTGGATGATCGCCCCGCCCAGGAAGACGCCGGCAATGGCCGTCGGCATGAACGATAGGCCGATTCGTAGATCGACCGCTTTCTGCCGGAAGTAGGCGATTGACGCGGACAGCCCGGTGAACACGACGGCGGCCACGCTGGTTCCCGCCGCATCCGGCTGCGTACCGACGAACCCGGCCAGCAAGAGCAGCGGCGTCATGAACACCCCGCCGCCCAGGCCCAGCATGCTCGAAACAAACCCGATCGCCAAAGCGATCGGCAGGAGTGTCAAGAACGTACCCCAATCGAAACCCACGGGTGACCTCCCACGTTGGATGTCTCGATTCTACGCGATTCAGACGACATCGGCATCGTCTGCTGTGGACAGCGCCGAAAGCGGCGTGTAGAGTAGCGTGCGGAGGGTACGAAGATACGGATAGGAGGCTTCATGCATATCCCCACGCGTGACGAGGCGTACGCCTTGCTGACGGAATACAACGGGAACGACCGACTCATCATGCATGCGCTCGCCGTGGAGGGCGTCATGCGTGCCATGGCTCGCAAGCGCGGCGAGGACGAGGAGAAGTGGGGCGTCATCGGGCTGGCTCACGACCTCGACTACGACCGCTACCCGGACGAGCACTGCCTGCAGACCGAGCGGATCCTGCGAGAGAACGACTGGCCCGAGGAGTACATCCATGCGATCGTCTCGCACGGTTGGGGCATCTGCACCGACGTCGAGCCCACGCACGAGATGGAGAAGGTGCTGTTCGCCATCGACGAACTGACCGGATTGATCACGGCGTGCGTCCTGGTCCGACCGTCTAAGAGCCTGCACGATCTCACGGTCAAGTCGGTCAACAAGAAATGGAAGGACAAGGCGTTCGCCGCGGGCGCCGATCGTGAGATCATTCAGAAAGGGATCGACATGCTCGGCATGGAACGCAGCGAGTTGATTGCCGACGTCATCGAAGGCATGCGCGAAGTGGCTTCCGAACTGGGCCTTGACGGCTCCCTCGCATCCGCGGGATAGAAAGGACACTCATGTCGAACAGAACGTATCGTCAAGGGCGTTGGGTCCTCTCGGGCCTGATTCCGAGCCCCGAGGGACCGGCCATGGATGCGGTGTTCCGGCAGTTGGAGGAGGCCGTCGCAGCGCTCGAAGGTGTCCGCGAAACGCTATCCGCATCGATGGACGCGTCGGCGTTCGGAGAGGTTCTGGGACTCGTTGAGAAGGTCGGCTACCTCATTCGGCAGCTCAACGGATACGCCACGTTGTGGTTGTCCGAGTTGACGAGCCGCTCCGATGCACTGGCCTTTCGCGGCCGCGTCGACAAGACCTTGGCGGGTGCGCGCAATCGTACGTTGTTCTTCGAGCTGTGGTGGAAAGGCCTCGACGATGTCAACGCGGCGCGCCTGGCCGAAACCAGTGGGGATCTGCGCTACTACCTCGAATCGTTGCGGCGATTCACCCCCTACACGCTGTCCGAAGCGGAAGAGAAGATCGTCAACCTCAAGGATGTCAACGGGGTCAACGGGCATCTCACCGTGTACGACATGCTGACCAACGACTTCACGTACGACGTGGAGCTGGCGGAGGGGACCAAGACGGTGACCCGTACCGAGGTGTCGGTGATGGCGCACGACGAGGATCCCGACGTACGCGCCGCCGCCTACCGCGCCTTGAACAAGGTGTACGCCGAGCATAGCGGCGTCCTCGGTCAGCTGTACTGCTTTGTCGTGGGCGACTGGAATACGGAGAACGTCAACGTTCGCGGCATGCCGTCCGCGATCTCCGCCCGCAATCTGATCAACGACTTACCCGATGATGTGGTCGATGCCCTGCTCGACGCGTGCCGGAAGAACGCGGCGCTGTACCGCCGCTACTTCGCGCTGAAGGCCGAGTGGCTGGGGATGCGCAAGCTGCGGCGCTACGACGTCTACGCACCCGTCGGAGAGGTGAGCCGCCCCGTGGCGTTCCAAGACGGTGTGGATCGGATTCTCGAGACGATGCAGGCGTTTTCTCCGGCCATGGCCGGGCTGGCCGAGCGGGTGCTGGCCGAGGACCATCTCGACTCCGAGGTCCGCGTCGGCAAGGACACCGGCGCGTTCTGCTACGGCGTCGTTCCCGACAAGACCCCGTGGGTGCTCGTCAACTACAACGATCGCTTGGACGACGTTTCGACCTTGGGGCACGAACTCGGGCATGCGATTCACTCGATGCTCGCGTCCGACCATTCGCCGATGACGTTCCGTTCGTCGTTGCCACTAGCCGAAACCGCCTCCAACTTCATCGAGATCCTGTTGCTCAAGCGCTGGTTGGCCGAGGAGTCCGACCCGTCCACGCGCCGGTCGCTTCTGGCCAAGTTCGTCGATGATTCGTACGCGTCCATTCTTCGGCAGGCGTACTTCGTCCTGTTCGAGCGGGAGGCCCACCAGGCGATCGAGGCGGGCGGAACCACGGTGGAAGAGCTTTCGGAGACGTATCTCGACAACCTGCGGGAGCAGTTCGGGGACGCCGTCGATCTGTCCGAGGACTTCCGCTGGGAGTGGACGAGCATTCCGCACAACTACCACGTCCCTTTCTACTGCTACGCCTACGCATTCGGCCTGCTTCTGGTGCTCGCGCTGTATCGCCAGTATGAGAGTGAGGGCGCCGCGTTCGTTCCGAAGTATCTGAAAATCCTGTCGTACGGCGGATCGGAGGCGCCGATCGAGATCCTCGATGAAGCAGGGTTCGACATCCGCCGCAAAGAGTTCTGGCAGGGCGGATTCGACGTCATCGGCACGATGATCGACGAGCTGGAGGCGCTGACCCACGCGGGCGCCTAGCCGGCGCGGATGTCGGCCATGGTTGCTCCGGTAATCCGCACGAGGTCGGTCGTCGCCAAGAGGACGAGGGTTCCCCGTCCGCCCGCGTTCAGGATGATCTGAGGGAATTCGGCCGCCGTTTCGTCCAGAAACACCGGCAAGTCGGTTCGGGATCCCAATGGGCTGATCCCGCCCACTTGATAGCCGGTGATCCGCTCCGCGTCCCTCGGCGAGGCCGCTTCGACGTGCTTGTGTCCGGAGACGCGGCCCAGGTTGCGCGTGCTGATGTTGGCATTTCCGCTCACCAGCGCGAACAGGAATGAGCCGTCGTCGGCCTGGAAGACGAGCGACTTCAGGACCACATCCTCCGGCTGGTCGACCGCTTCGGCCGCAATGCGGGCGCCCATCTTGTCATAGCGGTACGTGAGGACCTCGAAGGCAATGCCGAGGTCTCTCAACTGCTGGATGCCTCGTGTCGCCATGGTCCTCCTTCCGCGATGGGATCGTCTGGCCTTCTTGGCGAAGTCTTCAGAGCCAACCGCAGTCGATGGGCGCCGGCCCATCCGATGCACTGGCGATCTCAGATGCCGAGCGCACACCCGTCCTTGCGCGGCTCGGAGCCCCCGAGGAGACTCTCGTCCTCCGGATCGATCCAGATCCCCTGATACCCGCCGAAGCCGCTCTCCGCCGTCTCCACGCGATGTCCTTTGGCGCGCAGGCCTTCGATCACGTCATCCGGGAGTCCGCGTTCGAGTCGAACGGTGCCTCCATCCGTCATCTCGTAGCCGACCGGCGTCGACGATCCATCGTGGCGGAACCGGAGCGCGTCCCCGGCGAGTTGGACGTCCATGCCGAATTCGATCACGTTGAGCAGGACCTGGAGCTGTCCTTGCGGCTGCATGTCCCCGCCCATCACGCCGAACGAAAAGACGGGCCTCCCATTCCGTGTCACGAAGCCGGGCATCAGGGTATGGAACGGCCGCTTGCCCGGGCGGTACGCGTTGGCATGGCCCGGATCGAGGTTCAGGAGGCTGCCGCGGTTCTGGATCGCGAACCCCAGGTCCGGCGGAACGAGACCCGATCCGAAATCGTTGAAGATCGATTGAATCAGCGAGACGGCCTGACCGGACCGGTCGACGACCGACAGATAGACGGTGTCGCCGTGCGCCGATCGTGGATCGTCGATGGGAATGCGATGCGCTGCTCGCTCCGGGTCGAGCCTCTCCCGAAGCCGCGCCGCGTGCTTCGGCGACAACAGCACGTCCACAGGCACGTCAGCAAATTCCGGATCCGCGTAGAACCGGGCCCGATCCTCGTACGTCATCTTCTTGGCCTCGACAAGGCGGTGGAGATACTCGGCGGAGTTGTGTCCCATCGCAGCCAGATCGAGAGGCTCGAGGATCCGCAGCATCTGCAACAGCGCGAGGCCCTGGGTGTTGGGCGGCAGCTGCCAGATGTCGTAGCCCTTGTACGGCACGGCCACCGGATCGACCCAGGTTGAAGCGTGCTCCTCGAAATCGATCGGAGAGAACGCCCCGCCGACTTCCCCGGAGAACGCGACCAGCCGCTCGGCGATCGAACCGCGATAGAAGGCATCCGTGCCCCTCTCGGCAACCTGTGCTAGCGTGGCTCCGAGCCGCGGATTGCTGAACCGTTCGCCGGATTGCGGCGCACGTCCGTTCGGCAGGAAGACCGTCGCGGCGCCTGGGTCGCCCGCCAACAGCTCGGCGGCGTTGTTCCACATGCGAGCGATCACCGGAGTGACGGGGAATCCGGCAATGGCGGCCTCGATCGCCGGACGCAACAGCTCACTCATCGGCAACCGCCCGAATCGCTCATGAAGGGCGTACCACCCGTCGACACATCCGGGGACCGACCAAGACAGCGGGCCGCGGACGGGAAGGATCTTGTGTCCGCGCGCCAGGATGTCGTCCCTCGAAAGCGTCCGTGGAGAGCGCCCGCTGCCGTTCAGCCCGACGAGACGACTGACCGACGGGTCCCACACGAGGGCGAAGAGGTCTCCGCCCAGGCCGCACGACATCGGCTCGACCAGTCCGAGCATGGCGTTCGTGGCGATCGCCGCATCCACGGCCGTCCCCCCGGCCTTCATCACATCGATGCCGGTCCGGACAGCCAGAGGCTGGCTGGTCGCCACCATCGCGCGCTTTGTGCGAACAGCGGGGCGGGGCGCGTTCGAGAACGTCAACACGGGCAAATCGGACAAGTGAACTCCCTTCTCGCGTCGTTGCCGGGATCCGGTGTTCAGTGCGTCTCGACCACGGTATGCTTGCAGTCCCGGAATCCGCACACAAAGGCCGACCAAGACATTATAATGCGGGGCTTCGCGGAGGGATGGAGGTGCCAT
>CAZXQL010000031.1:5032-15149 GCA_964643395.1 uncultured Thermotogae bacterium | reverse complement strand
CTCACACTGAGGAGAGGTCGAGGGCCTCGACAGCAAGGAGAGATCGATGGATCCCAAGCGGGCTGCACGATATGAGCGCCTGTACGAGCAGTTGCGAGGCCTGATCGAGGGCAAGTCCCCGAATCTGCAGGCCGCGATGGCTACGGTGTGCGCCGTTCTGCATGGCAAGATGCAGCACCACTCGTGGACGGGATTCTACGTTGTGCACACCGAGAACGAACTCCACGTCGGACCGTATCAGGGGTCGGTCGCGTGCCAGGTTCTCGAGGGAGGCGGCGCTTGCATTCACGCCGTGCGGACACGAGCTCCGGTTGTGGTTTCCGATGTCGAAGCGTTCCCCGGACACGTTGCTTGCGACCCGCGTTCGAGAAGTGAGATCGTCGTCCCCCTGTTCAAGGGCGACCGCGTTGTCGCCGTCCTCGACATCGATTCGTTCCAGCTCGACCAGTTTCACGAGGACGACGTTGCACCGCTCTCGCGGATTCTGTCGCTCCTCATCCCGTATCTCTAGATCGCTTCTGCATACCGCTCAATAACCTGGAACAGCGCGTCGGCTCCGAATTCCACTGACTCGATAGGGATGCGTTCATCCGCGGCATGAATGGTGTTGAAGAAATCGAACTTCGGAGGAAGGTTCATCGGAGTGTACCCGTAGGTCTGGATCCCAAGACGCGAGAAGAAGCGGCTGTCCGTCGCTCCGGGCAAGAGATACGGAACCGCTCGAGCCTCCGAATGCATCTCCTGCAGGATGCCAGCCAGCACGGGGAACAACCCGAGGTCGGCTTCGGGAGAACCGCTGTCATAGAGAAGAACCTCGTGCTCCAACTCGATACCCGTTGCGGATCGAATCTCCGTGAACACGTCCTCCGGTTCGAACCCGGGAATCAGCCTGATGTCGAGCCCGAGGACGATTTCCGAGGGAATCACGTTCGGCTTCTCTCCCCCGCGCACGATCGTCGCATTCACCGTATTGCGGAACAGCGGCTCAAGATTCTCCCCCGTGTCGCCCAATCGACGAAGGATGCGGTCGGTCCAGTGCGGACGCAGGAGCTGGCGGAAAAGGACTCGCTTCCCGCGAGGGAGAGCGTCGGCCATTGTGTGGATCATTCGCGTCACGACGGGTGTAATGTGAATCGGTAGGCGGTGTCGGTTGAGCTCGCGGAGGATGTCGCCGAGCCGCGCCATCGCGCCGTCTCGCATCGGGCGCGCTCCGTGTCCTCCTGGTCCCCGAACCGTGACCTCCGCCCAGCAAGGCGTCTTCTCTCCGACCTGGATCATGTACAGGGGGATCCCGGCAACATGCAGCGGGAACCCGCCGAACTCGCCGATGGCATAGCGAACACCGCGGAAGAGCGAGGCATGCTCCTCCACCAGGTACCGCGCTCCCATCGTACCTCCGGCCTCTTCATCGCTGAGCGCCGCGAAGACAATGTCGCCTGCCGGACGAACGTCGCTTTGGGCGGCTCGCAGGAGCGCCGCCGCCATCATGGCGACGCCAGACTTCATGTCCAGTGCTCCGCGCCCCCAGACGTATCCGTCTGCGATCCTTCCTTCGAAGGGAGAAACCGTCCATTCTTGGTGAGCAGTCGTCACGACATCGACGTGCCCGTACAAGAGGAGGGCCGGCGCTCCCCTCGATCCGGGCAATCGGGCGACCAGATTCGGACGTTCAGCATCCTTGGCCAGAATCGACGTTTCGATGGATGCGTTCCGAAGAAGGTCTTCGAGATACTCGATGCAGGGGCGTTCGTTCCCCGGTGGGTTGGTGGTATCGAATCGGATCAGTCTCTGCAAAATCGTCGTCGCCGTCGCGTTGTGCATGGTTCCTCCGGTTCTCAGTCTGCGTCGGAGGACGTGTCGGGTCAAGGATGAGATGAATGCAGACGCGGGGGCACGATGAGGTGGGGTCATGGGCCCCCGCGATGTGGACCTAGGTCGTGAAGCGCGCAAATGAGGTTCTGCGCATCTTCTCTGTACGATGATTCTGCCTGCCCATCATGAAGACGTCTTGAACCGCTCGTGAGGATCTTGCGAATCCGGAAATTGCCCCTCTGTCGCGGATCGGATCTAATGGGACGAGGTGATCCGGATGAAGAGAGCCGCTTTGCTCAGCCTTGCGATTGGGTTGGCCGCCCTTGCGGGACTTGCCGTGTTCGCGGAGCCGGTCATGCTGACGTTCCTCGGACACTCCTGCTTTACGATCCAGTCGGAGGATGGCCCCATCGTCATGATCGACCCGTATGCGACGTATGTTCCGTATCCTGGGCTGCCTCAGCCTGCCGATGTCGTGCTGATGACGCATGGTCACATCGACCACTGCCCGGCCTGCTACGGGGAGACCGATCGATACGAAGGAGATCCGGTCGTCGTCGCTCCTTGGGACAACCAAGGGCGCACCCGGGAGGGCACCTGGCGCATCACCGAGGACTTGGTCGTGCAGTTCATCGAGGCAACCCACGTGACGGCGAGAGGTGGCGGCCAAGGATACGTCACCTTGTTCTCGTTTGAGGTCGGAGGCATTCACTTCGCCCATCTCGGGGACCTCGGGCGCACGCTGTCGAGTTCGCAGATTGAGGCGCTCGGCGATGTCGACGTGCTGTTCATCCCTGTCGGAGGAGCCTACACGATCGATGCGCAAGAGGCGCTCACCGTCATCGGGCAGCTCCCGACCGTCAAGATCGTGCTCCCGATGCACTACTACGTCGATGGGATTACACCTTGGCCTGACATGGCCCCGCTGTCCAACTTCACATCGGCTGCCGAGGGGACCTATGAGATCGTCATTAAGGACGCGGCACAAGTTGTTCTCGGCGCGGATGAGCTTCCCGAGGACACGCAGGTTTGGCTCCTCGACTATCTCGAATAGAACGAGACCCTAGTCTCGCCTGCCTCTCGCGGGCGTGGAAGGCGGCGACTAGAGGAGTTTCTCGTATTCGTTCCGTACGAGGACATCCTCTGAGCCGATCCACGCGGACAGGCCGCGTGCCAGCAAGGCGCGGACGACGAACATGAGCGGATAGGTCGCGACGAACAACGCGAGCACCGTCCGGGATCTCGTGCCGATGAACAGGATGCCGGGGAGCAGGAACACGAGATTCAAAGGCAGTGTCTTGCGCAGCCAAACTCGGCGTCGGACACGTTGTTCCGCCAACAAGAGCAGGCGATCATCGGCGGTCCTTCCCCTCTCGCCCTGCGCGCCGGAGTGAAGCGCTTGCTGAAGACGGCACGTTGCATCGTTGTGGATGCCGGCGAGCGAGCCGGGCCGCGGCGGACGTCGTCTGGAGGATCTCTTGTCGTCGACCATCGTTTGATGAGTCTCGGCTGGTCGTATGAAGATCCTGTGAGCGCAGCAGACGGTCGCTCGGGGCAGGATGCGTTGCATGTCCCATTCCCGTTGGGCTGTTCCCCCTCCCTCTGTACACTTGGACCGCTATGGATGAACCGGAGGATGTGGAGCGGATCGAGATTCGGGTCTACGGGATGGTGCAGGGGGTCTTCTTCCGCCACCACACTCGTCTGCGAGCGCTGGAACTCGCTGTCTCCGGGACGGTAGAGAACCTTCCGGATGGATCCGTCCGCGTCATCGCACAGGGGAGTCAGGAGAGCCTGCGCGCTCTGACGGAGTGGTTGTCGCACGGCCCGCCCCTCGCTCATGTCGAGCGACTTGTCGTGAAACGGTCGGAGCCGAAGGCAGACTCAAAAGGATTCTCGATCCTGTACTAGCCTTTCGCCCTTCTGCCTCGATCGATCATAAGGGGCTGAGCGTGGCCCGTTGATCGATCGCAACAGCCCCGATAGACTCTACACTAGGATGAGACTACCAAAGGCCGGGGAGAAGGCCGGATTCCAAATCTCCAATCGACTCTTGCCTCGTGGCGACCAGCCCGAAGCGATCGCCAAGCTGGTAGACGGCCTGAGCGCCGGACACCGCTTCCAGACACTATTGGGCGCAACGGGGACGGGCAAGACGTTCACGATCGCGAACGTCATTCAAGAGATCCAGCGGCCGACGTTGATCATTGCCCACAACAAGACGCTAACGGCGCAACTGTGCAGCGAGTTGCGCGAGCTGTTCCCCGACAACGCTGTTCACTACTTCGTGTCGTACTACGACTACTACCAGCCCGAGGCGTACCTCCCGCAGACGGATACCTATATCGAGAAGGATTCCTCGATCAACGACGAGATCGATCGGCTGCGCCATGCGGCGACATCGTCGCTGTTCGAGCGACGCGACGTCATCATCGTCGCGTCGGTATCGTGCATCTACGGATTGGGCTCGCCCGTCAGCTATCATGACATGTCGCTGACGCTGTCGCGGGGCGAAGTGCGCGACCGTGACGACATCATGCGGTCCATGATCCAACTCCAGTACACGCGCAACGAGATCGGATTCGAGCGCGGCACGTTCCGCGCCCGTGGCGACACGTTGGAGATCATTCCCGCCTACGAGGAAAAGGTCGTACGGCTGGAGTTCTTCGGCGACGAGATCGATCGGATCGCCATTCTCGACCCGATCACCGGACATCCGATTCGCGAGACCGACGAGATTCACATCTATCCGGCCTCGCACTTCATCACCCCCACTGAGCAGCTGGAACGGGCGGTCGACGCCATCCAGGAGGAACTGGAGGAGCGGCTGAAGCAGTTCAGGGACACGGGACGGCTGCTCGAGGCCCAGCGCCTCGAACAGCGGACGCGGTACGACATCGAGATGATCCAGGAGATGGGCTACTGCTCGGGCATCGAGAACTACTCGCGACATCTCGACGGGCGCCGGCCGGGGCAGCCGCCCGCCGTACTCATCGACTACTTCCCGTCCGATTTCCTCCTTGTGATCGACGAGTCGCATCAGACGGTTCCACAGATTCGCGGCATGTACCACGGCGATCGATCGCGCAAGACGACGCTTGTCGACTACGGGTTCCGCATGCCGTCCGCGCTCGACAACCGCCCGCTCATGTTCAGCGAGTTCGAAGAGCGGATTCACCAAGTCGTGTTCATGTCAGCCACCCCCGGCCCGTACGAGTACGAGCATTCCCAGAAGATCGTCGAGCAGCTCATTCGCCCGACGGGGCTCGTCGACCCGGAGGTCTCGGTCCATCCGGTCAAGGGACAAGTCGACCACTTGCTGGGCGAGGTCCGCGCGGTGCTCGAGCGGTCGGAGCGCGTGCTCATCACGACGCTCACGAAGCGCATGGCCGAGGATCTGACCGAGTACCTGGTCGAGTTAGGCATCCGAGCGCGGTATCTTCACTCCGAGATCGACACCCTCGATCGCATCGACATCCTTCGTGATCTGCGCCTCGGCAAGTTTGACGTCCTCGTGGGCATCAACCTGCTCCGGGAGGGACTCGACCTACCCGAGGTGGCGCTGGTCGCCGTTCTCGATGCGGACAAGGAAGGCTTCCTCCGTTCCGGCACATCCTTGATCCAGACGATCGGACGAGCGGCGAGGAACGTTCGCGGACGGGTTCTGCTGTACGCGGACCAGCAGACGGACTCGATCCGCTACGCCGTGAGCGAGACGAACCGTCGACGCGCGATCCAGATCGCGTACAATGAGGAACACGGCATCGTCCCCGAGACGGTGCAGAGGGACATCACCGATATCGTTCAGGCACTTCGAGGTGTTCAAGCGGAGCCGCAGGAGCTTCGCGAGCGCCCCGAACCTCAGTCGAAAGAGGAGGTCCTCGATCTCATTCGGGACCTCGAAGACAAGATGCACACGGCTGCCGATCGATTGGAATTCGAATTGGCCGCCTCGTTGCGCGACGAGATCCGCAGACTGAAGAAGGACCTATGAGCGTCATTCACATCAAGGGTGCACGAGAACACAATCTGAAGAACATCGACATCGAGCTGCCTCGCGATCGACTGATCGTCATCACCGGGATCTCGGGGTCCGGGAAAAGTTCACTGGCGTTCGACACGATCTACGCCGAGGGGCAGAGGCGGTACGTGGAGTCGCTATCCGCGTACGCTCGACAGTTTCTCGGCCAGATGGAGAAGCCGGACGTCGATCTGATCGAGGGACTCTCTCCCGCCATCTCCATCGACCAGAAAACCCGGTCGCACAACCCTCGCTCGACGGTCGGTACGGTGACGGAGATCTACGATTACCTGCGCCTCCTCTATGCGCGAATCGGACACCCCCACTGCCCCGAATGCGGGGAACCGATCTCGCAGCAGTCGGCCGAGCAGATCATCGACGCCGTCATGTCGCTGCCTCAGGGAACCAAGATCCAAATCATGGCTCCGGTCGTGCGCGGGAGAAAGGGAGAGTACAAGAAGACGTTCGACGAGATCCGTCAAGAGGGATTCAGCCGGGTCCGCGTGGACGGCGTGGTGCGAACCCTGTACGAGGAGATCGAACTCGCCAAGCAGCAGAAGCACACCATCGAGATCGTCGTCGACCGGATGGTCGTCGAACCGGCCAAGCGCTCGCGCATCGCCGACTCGATCGAAACGGCGCTGAAGCACGGCGGCGGACTGGTGAACATCGTCACGGACGACGACGAGCATCTGTACTCCGAGCACTACGCGTGCATCCACTGCAACATCAGCTATCAAGAGCTATCGCCGAGGATGTTCTCGTTCAACAACCCGTACGGCGCGTGCCCCACCTGCAGCGGGTTGGGCTACCGCAAGGAGATCGACCCTGAGACGATCATCGACGGACGCCGAGGGGTCCTCAACGGAGGGGTCATCCCGTTCGCCAACACCAGCAGCGCGTGGTATCGGTCGCAGATGACGGCTCTGGCAGACACATTGGGGATCGGAGTCGAGCAGCCGCTGTCCGAGGTTCCGAAGAAAGCGCTGGACGTCATTCTGTTCGGGAGCGGAGACAAGAAGATCACCTTCCACTACAAGTCCCCGTCCGGATACGAGCGCACGATCGAACGTCCGTTCCGCGGGCTGGTCGCCACCATGGAGCGCTGGTACCGCGAGACAACGTCGGATCACTGGCGCAAGGAGTTGGAGCAGTACCTGTCCACGTTGCCCTGCCCCGATTGCCGGGGGGCGCGGCTGAAGCCCGAGATCCTGGCGGTGACGGTGGACGGGCTCAGCATCCACGAGGTCACGACGTTGTCGATCCGGGCCGCCCTGACGTTCTTCCAAAATCTGAAGCTGTCCTCGCGGGAGGAGATGATTGCAGCCCAGATCCTCAAAGAGATCAACGCGCGTCTTGGCTTCATGGTGTCCGTCGGGCTGGACTACCTGACGTTGGATCGTCAAGCGGGCACCTTGGCGGGCGGAGAGGCTCAGCGCATCCGGCTGGCAACGCAGATAGGCAGTCAGTTGACGGGAGTGCTGTACGTCTTGGACGAACCATCGATCGGTCTCCATCAGCGCGACAATCGGCGATTGCTGCAGACGCTCAAGGGCCTTCGCGATCTCGGGAACACGGTGATCGTCGTCGAGCACGACGAAGAGACGATGCGTGAGTCGGACTTCGTTCTCGACCTCGGTCCCGGTGCGGGGATCCACGGCGGCCGCGTCGTCGTATCCGGGTCTCCCGATGCGGTGGAGGCGTGCCCCAAGTCGCTCACCGGCCAATACCTATCGGGAGCGCGCTCCATTCCGGTCCCCACGATCCGCAGAAAGGGGAACGGACACGTTCTCAAGGTCATCGGCGCGTCGGAACACAATCTTCGGGGCATCGACGTGGAGTTTCCGTTGGGACGGTTCGTCTGCGTTACCGGCGTATCCGGATCCGGCAAGAGCACGCTCGTGGAGGACGTCCTTTATCGAGGCGTGGCACATGAGCTGCACCTGGTCGCAAGGCGGGCGGGCTCACACCGTGAGATCCGAGGAATCCAGCACATCGACAAGGTGATCGAGATCGATCAATCGCCGATCGGGCGCACTCCGCGATCGAATCCGGCCACGTACACCAAAGTGTTCGACGACATCCGTGCGCTGTTCGCCAAGACGCCGGATGCGCGCTTGCGCGGTTACTCGTCGGGACGATTCAGCTTCAACGTCAAGGGTGGGCGCTGCGAATCGTGCCAGGGACAGGGCCAAGAGAAAATCGAGATGCACTTCCTCCCCGACATCTATGTCCCGTGCGAGGTGTGCAGGGGGACGCGCTACAACCGAGAGACGCTACAGGTCCGCTACAAAGGGCGATCCATCGCCGATGTCTTGGCCATGTCCGTCGAAGAGGCGCTGTCGTTCTTCGAGAACGTTCCTCGCATCAAGCGGCGACTCCAGACGTTGCACGATGTCGGACTGACGTACATCACGCTGGGACAACCGGCTACGGAGCTCTCCGGAGGAGAGGCTCAGCGAATCAAGCTTGCCAAGGAGCTGTCGAGGCGATCGACCGGAAAGACGTTGTACATTCTTGACGAACCGACAACCGGGTTGCATGCCGCTGACGTGCACAAGCTGCTCGATGTCCTCCACCGGTTGGTCGACGGTGGGAACACGGCGGTCGTCATCGAACACAATCTGGACGTGATCAAGACCGCGGATTGGATCATCGATCTCGGTCCCGAGGGAGGAGACGGCGGCGGAGAGGTCATCGCGACCGGAACTCCGGAGGAGATCGTCGAGGTCGCGCATTCGTACACTGGGGAGTTTCTTGGACGGACGCTCGGCATACCCGTCCCAAGTCGCGGGGGCTCATAGCCGCAATCCACAATTGCACCACAGAGGAGCGCCATGAAGCAGCGATGGATCATCGGACTCATCGGGGCCATTCTCGTCGTATCCCTACCGGTCGTGGCCTTGGCAAGTACGTTCTCCACGTACTACACGTGTCTGCCCGGGACAGTTAGCGCCGTCGTTCTGACCAACGCATCGTCGTACGAGTCCGAGCAAGCGTTCACCTTGACGCTCTACGATGCGCAAGGGAACCCGATTGGCTCGGAGACCCAGGGTCTGACCGCCTACCAATCGAGCGTCGTATTCCTCAACGACCTCGTCGAGAATCCGGACCAGTACTCGTGGGGGCTGGTGAGCATCGACGCGAATGTGTTGCTCCAGGTGGGGCTGTGGATCGGTACGGAGTCGTCATGGGTCTCAGTCAGCAACTTGCAGGCGCAGTCTTTGTCGACTGAAGGACTGGATGTCGTGTACTACTGGTACGGTGCCAACTATGCCAACACGGAGAATCGCCGCGGGGGGATCGGATTGATCAATCCGGGCGAGGAGAGCGTCGACGGGACGATGTACGTCTATGATTCCTCGGGGGAATTGCAGAACTTCAGTCAGTTCACGCTGGCGCCGCGTCGCTCGGCCTACTTCGATCCGGAATCGGTCTTCCCCATCGAGCAGGAGTTGTGGGGACTGATCGACGTTCGTGCAACCGCTCCGATCCTCCTCGTGAGCGAGTACTACGATGCGGCGGGGAACCTGCTCGACGTCGACATCGTCGATTCGGTGTACTACTTGCAGGTGCAGCAAGAAGAAGGCGAAGGCTCGTAGTCGAGCCTTCGCGGTTTCATCGCAATCCCGGTGTCAGCTATTGACAGCTGGCTCCGCCAATGGAGATTGAGCCGGTCGCCTTCCCCGTGCCCCCTCCCTCGTCGATCACGGTCAGGGTGATGATGTACGTCCACGGGGTGCTGTAGACATGGGACACGATCGGGCCCGACCCGGTGCTTCCGTCTCCGAAGTCCCAGTGGTACGAGACGACGTTTCCGACGCCTCCGCGCGATGCCGAGCCGTCGAGATCGATGGACTCGCCCACCTGTCCGTTGGATGTACAAGAGAAGTACTTGCTCGTGATGATCGCCAGCGGCTGCGGGTCGCCGCCGCTACACGTGCTATCGTCGGCACATCGGCTCTGACCCGGCAGAACGTTGATTCCGAGGCTCGTCTGGGCCGTGTTCCCCGACTCGTCCGTCACCGTGAGGGTCACTGCGTAGTAGCCGCCCTGGATATAGGTGTGCTCGACGGTTTCTCCGGTTCCCGTCTGGTCGTCCCCAAATGCCCAGTCATAGGACACGATGTCGCCCTGAAGGTCATACGATCCCGTCGCCACGAAGAGGATCGATTCCCCGGGGAATGGGTTCTCGTTGTCGACCGAGGCTTTCGCGATCGGAGGCGCGTCGGAGACGACGATCGCCACCTCTTGGGAATTGACCGCACCCTCGTCGTCGGTCAC
>CAZXQL010000031.1:0-5022 GCA_964643395.1 uncultured Thermotogae bacterium | reverse complement strand
GATGTACGTGCCCGGCTGCGTGAATGTGTGGGTCGTGGCCGGAGTCAGGCCGGATTGGGTGTTCATCGGATCGCCGAAGTTCCACCGATACCCGACGATCTCCCCATCGTCCCGCGAGTACTGGGCGTTGAAATCCACATCGAGTGGGGCATTCCCGTCGCGTGGGGTCGCCTCGATCACCGCGTGCGGGTCCTCATTGACGATGTCATCGAGGATCTGATTCAGCAGACAGCCGGAGATCGCGAACAGCACCGAGATCATCAGGAGGGCTGCAATCAGGACATGCTTGATCGTCGTCATTCGATGCTTAGCCATGGGTACTCCTCACACACATCGGCATTGCACGGGCTGCCTCCCTCAACACGGACTTCCTGGACGCATTGAGATGTTCCGCCATCGTTGTCCGTGACCGTCAGAACGACGCTGTAGGTGCCGGGATACAGGAACCTGCACTTCACCGTTCCCCCATCGGCTTCCATGGGATCCCCATTGTCGGTTCGTCCAAAATACCAATGGTAGCCAACCACCTCTTCATCGTCGCTTGAGGCCTCTCCGTCGAAGGTCACCCACTCCGATGCACTCACGATCAGCTGGTCCTCCATCATGCTTCGGGGCGTATAGGTGAACTCCGCTGTCGGAAGAGGATTCATCGCTTCGATATCGAGCGATGTGGAGTCCGTTCTCCCCTCGGAGTCGAAGACCGTGAGCGTCACCTGGTAGGTGCCGTTCTGTTGGTACGTGTGATCGACCACCGGTCCGGTAGCCGACCCTCCGTCCCCGAATGTCCACAGGTACGAGGAGATGTCTCCGTTCGGATTGTAAGACAGCGTTGCATCGAAGCTCGCCGTGAATGGCACGACGTGCGCATCTTGAGAAGTCGTGAACATCGCCTGCGGCTCCGTAGGCTGGAGCTGCAAACACCCTGAGATCGATACCGCCAGCAGGCCGATCACGGCCAATAGGCAAACCAATTTCCGCCGCTTCATTGCACGGACTCCTTTCCTCCGCCGAGGGAGAGATCGATGTTGATCGAGAATGAGAATTGCACAGCGAAGCCGCTCAGATTGAGGGACTCGCTTTGCCCGTCGCCGTTGAGATCGAGTCCTGCCCCCTGTTGATCATGAAGGGCCGGGATGTTCGCGGATCGGTAGATGACCTGCGTTCCGATCGTGAACCACTGCAAGATGGGATACGAGAGAGAGATTCCCGCTTCAAGCCCGACCGTTCCGCCGGTGTAGCGGCCCTCCCCTTCAGGAGGAAGCCCGGCGATCGTATCCGGATACTCCGTCGGGATCTGGAGGACGACCTTTCGATCCAGGATCGTGTAGAAGTAGCCCACGCCGCCGATCGCACCCAGGCGCAGGCCAAGATTCACGAAGGTCGCATCCCCGCGTAGAACTCCCCCAAGCACATGCGACCGGTAGGACAGATCGATCTGGGAGGTTTCGCTCCCTTGGTAGACACCCACGGTCCCACTGGACGAACTCATGTACTCGACGTGGGCACCCAAGGCGAACCAGTCGGTCAGACGGTACTGCTCAACCGCCGACAGGTACAGGCCGGTTCCCATGGAGGGCATCGGATCGACCGTGCCCTGCACGTCCGGGTGGACCGCGAACGTCTCGTTCAGATGCTCGATCAACGAGTTGAGAGCGCCGATCGATTCATTGAGCGAGTCGAGTGACGTGAAGGAGGGGCCGGCTCCGAGGCCCAGTTCGAGCGGACCTGCGATCGCCGTGATCCCCATCAAGACAATACCTATGAGTACAGACGCTAGCCCTTTCATCCTTCCCCCTCTAGTAGGTCGATGAGCCGGGCTCGAGAGGCTCCCCGGTGCTTTGGGAGCGTCGTGTACCACCCGGTGTCTTGACGATAGGCTCTGCTCTCACCCTTTCGAAGTGCATCGAGGGTGTCGGCAGCCGACCTGTTTCAGAGGGAAGTGGGACTTACGTCCCGGAAAGACAAGACCGGAGTTGGGTCAGTGTGACTTCGATGTCTGAGGAGTCGACATCGAGATGCGTAACCATCCGCATTTGCCTGCCGTCGCTCCCCAGAGCATGAGCGAGGATCCCCCGGGACTGGAGCTCCTTCGAGAGTTCGACGGCGTTGAAGTCGGGGCGTCCGATCGCCGCGCCATCGACCGTGAAGTACACCAAGTTCGTCCATGCTCCCGATTTCGGAGTCGCCGCTTGAGGACATGTCAGCCCGTCGATTTCGGCCACGCCGCGGGCGAGGGCCGCCGCGTTCCGATGATCCTCGGCGAGCCGGTCGACGTGGTGGTCGAGCGCATACAGACCGGCCGCAGCCAGGACGCCGGCTTGACGCATGCCGCCGCCGACCAACTTGCGCATGCGATGGGCCACGCCGATGAACGTGCGAGAGCCGCACAGGACGGACCCTACGGGGGCGCCGAGCCCCTTGGACAGACAGACCGATACTGAGTCGAACGGCTCGGCAAGGTCGGATGCTGTGCATCCGAGTGCCACCGCTGCATTGAAGAGACGGGCGCCGTCCAGATGCAGCGACAGCCCGTGCTCGTGCGCAAGATCCGCCAAGCGGCGTTCATAGTTGACAGGGATGGCGATGCCGCCGCGACGATTGTGGGTGTTCTCCAGAACGATCAACCGGGTTCTGGGTGCGTGCGGATCGTTGGGGTCCCGCACGGCCAGCCGAACACGATCCAGTTCCATCGTTCCGTCCTCTTGGTTGGGGAGCGTGTGAGGGTGAATGCTTCCCAATGCCGAGCTGCCGCCGGCCTCGTACACGAACGTGTGCGACAGGTCGCCGAGGATGATCTCCTCGCCCCGACCGGCATGCGCGAGCAACGCAACGAGGTTTCCCATCGTGCCCGAAGCGACGAACAACCCGGCTTCCTTGCCGAGGGTGTCGGCCATGCGCTGTTCGAGCTGATTGACGGTGGGATCCTCCCCGTAGACATCATCCCCAACCGGCGCAGCCGCGATGGCTGCGCGCATCGCTTCGGTGGGACGCGTCACGGTGTCACTTCGCAGGTCGACGACGTTCATGTTCTTCCTCCTCTTGCATTCGGCCGCACTCCGTCGCTACCACCCGTGTTCCCCGACAAGCGGCACGAAGCGGCACTCACACAATCTCTCTGTCTTTGACTGCTTGGGATGGTACACGATTCTGATCAGCTCTTGGGAAAACCGGTTCCCGATGGGGCCCACGAAGATGCCTCCGTCGGTCAGTTGATCGAGCAGCGGCTTCGGCACGTCGGGAAGACTGCCTGACGCCAGGATCCGGTCGAACGGCGCATGGGAAGGCAACCCAGCCGTTCCATCGGAGGTCACACACTGTACCGTCTCGTATCCCAGCCCGTTCAGTCGTCCTCGCGCGCTTGACGACAGGGCTTCCGACCGTTCGATCGTCCAGACTCGCGCTCCCAGTTCGGCGAGAACGGCCGCCTGGTAGCCGGAACCGGTTCCGATTTCCAACACACGTTCTCCGCCGCAGAGTTGCAGCGCCTCCGTCATCAGCGCGACAATGTACGGCTGGGAGATCGTCTGGCCTTCCCCGATCGGCAGCGGGCTGTCCGCATAGGCTGCGTCACGGTACGCGGCCGGGACAAACAGGTGGCGCGGGACCTTCTCCATGGCTGATAGGACGCGCTCGTCTCGGATACCGCGAGCGCGAAGGTCCCATCGGACCATCGCCGACCGCTGCTTGCTCCAATGCTGTTCGTCGTTCACGGAGCCTCACTCCTGCAGCGCATGCAAGGCCAGCTCTACTCCGTGCAAGGAGACTCGAAGTAGTCAGCGATGATGCGCTGCGCCTTGGCCAGATCCCGCGGGTGAACCATGATCCGCGCTTCCGCCAACCCGTCCACGGCCATCGGCAGGATCGATGGAGGGGCATGGGTGAGAACGTTGACGGGAATGTCGAAGTCCTCCAGCAGCGACTTGACCAGCTGCGCCTTCGGTTCCCCCCACACCTTGTGGGCCAGAACGAGATCGGCTTGCAGATCCTCCTCACGCTGATCGAGAAGGTAGTGGACGATCGTGATCGCATGGCTGGTGTGCAGCACCCTTGAACCCAGCGAGATCCGCGGGAAGTCGCTCAGAAGGGCTTGTTCGTGCTCCGAGAACTCCATGTGATCGGACAGGATGAACGCTGGATCCCGAGGAAAGGAGAACGTCTCCGCCGGGTCGCCCTCTTCGTGGAGGACGATCGGGGACGCCTCGTCCATCAGGAATCGATCGATGACGTCCGGCAGCGAACGACGGGCCACGAAGACGCCTGGTGTGCTCTGAACCTCTTCGTCCGCGAGCGCCTTGAGCGCATGTTGGATGAGCGCGGCCGTCGACCGCTCGTCCGGGTTGAGCCGCTTGACGAATTCGCCGCTGATTCGTAGATGGATCTTCCCTTGCAGAAGCAAGTTTGTCTCAACATCTCGGCGGATGCCGTGGGAAAGGAACAACGAGGCTCCGATCGCCCGACAAAGCACATCCAATCGCCCTGCGCCGCCCGGAAGATCGTTGAGCGTGAACCCGGGATCGACGGCAGCCTTGTGTCCTAGGATCAAGAATCGTCGCATGCCTGAAGTCTACTTCCCTTGCGGCACACGGTCAATCCGAACGTGGATTCCGCTGCCTCGTGTCAATCGGCTCGGGGACGTGCGCTGACTCGACAGGTGACCGTTTTCCCC
This sequence comes from uncultured Thermotogae bacterium, assembly GCA_964643395.1. Lineage (GTDB taxonomy): Bacteria > Bipolaricaulota > Bipolaricaulia > UBA7950 > UBA9294 > SPBW01. Next base: position 356 of record CAZXQL010000031.1, on the reverse strand, counting down.
TGCGCTGCGGTCGCGGAACGTGTCGTGACCGGGGCAAACCAAGTACGGTCATGATGAATCTACGTCGGAACGAGTCGGAAACGGGATTCGTGCAGAGAATGAAACACACATCGAGGGGGAGACCATCGTGAATGCTCGATACGTCATTCTTGGGTTCATCGCCGTTCTATGTTGCGCCGTTGCCGCTTCTGCGAGTGACGGGTTCACAGGAAGCTGGCAAGCGCAGATCGGCATTTCCCCTCAGCTGTCTCAACCGTTTCACTCGTTCCAATCCACGCTTGACGTAGGCCTGCGACTGAGCTTCGTTACAGTCTCCAGCGTGTCCGATTTCCTCATCGACGGGTGGCTTTGGCAGG
>CAZXQL010000030.1:11333-16382 GCA_964643395.1 uncultured Thermotogae bacterium | reverse complement strand
GGAACGCCTAGCTTGTTGCGGCTGCGCCGAACAAGGATGTCGCATCCTGCCCGCGAACGACGTGATGAACCCCACGGGCGTCGGCGACGATCAAGTCGGTGGCGAGATCGATGAACAGGCCGTGTTCGACGATGCCGGCCCGGGCGTCCAACTGCTTGGCAAGTTGAGCGGCGTCATCAATCCCCGAGAAGCGGCAATCCAGGATGAAGTTGCCCTGATCGGTGAGGAAAGGCTCGTCACCGCCGCGACGCACAACCTCGGCTCCGAGCGCTTCCAGGAAGCGCCGCTCGACGGCTGCCGCAAACGGGACGACTTCCACCGGCAAAGCAAACGACGTTCCCAACTTCGCGGACAACTTCGATCCGTCCACGATGATGATTTCACGGCGACTGGCGCACGCCACGACCTTCTCTCTCAATAGCGCGCCGCCTCCACCCTTGATGAGGTCGAGCCTCGGGTCGACCTCGTCGGCGCCGTCGATGGTGAGATCGATGACCGGATGTTCGTCAAGCGATGTCAACGGGATCCCGAGCCGATGCGCATGCTGCTCGACTTCGCGGGAGCATGGAATTGCCAGGATGTCCTTGAGTTCGCCGGAGGACAGTCGGCGTGCGACTCCCTCGATGGCGTAGGCTGTCGTCGAGCCGTGCCCGAGTCCGATGATCATGCCCGATTGGATGAACTCAACGGCGCGGTCCGCTGCCTGCTTCTTGAGTCCCTCGTTGTTCACGCGACCTCCCATGTTGACGTGCCTTTCCATAGTACCTCCAAAGCGTGACGATCGAAACGAGGGATTGCCTGATGCGTCCTCGGTTGGTGCGGGGGCGCCGGCAACGTACAATGCCTCGATTCCACCGTCGAGAGGCCCCATGAACGAGCTGAAGCAAGATCGGCAAGTCACGGCGAAAGGGCTCGCCTACCTCGTGACCGTCTACCTGGTGTGGGGAAGCACGTACCTGGCGATTCGATTCGGCGTTCGGGACGGGTCGGGATTCTCTCCGTTTGCATTGGGCGCCGTGCGCACCATCGTTGCGGGCGGCGCCATGCTCGCATGGGGGGCGCTGCGAGGGATGAGAATCCGGTTGACGCGCTCCGAGTTCGTGACGCTGGCCGTAGCGGGCCTTCTGATGTGGCCGGGCGGGAACGGTCTGGTGAACTGGGCCGAGCAACGGGCGGATTCAGGGTACGCGGCGCTCCTTGTGGGCGCGGTCCCGATCTGGACGGCCGTCCTCGACTCGGTCTGGCGCCGCCGTCGCCCGTCATGGCAGCTGCTTGCCTTTCTGCTGGTCGGATTCGGCGGCCTCGCCCTGCTCACCGTCCCCCGGCTTCTGGCCGCGCAAGGGGCGGACCTGGCCACGATCCTGATGCTAGTCTTCGCCCCGATCACATGGTCTGTCGGATCGCTCCTTCAGATCCACCGCCCATTGGACGTCCCGTTGATCGTGGGCTCAGGGTATCTGAACCTGCTGGGAGGAGTCGGATTCGCGGTGCTGGCGCTGGCGACGCGCGAACCGTGGCCGACGCCGACGGCGGAAGCATGGGGAGCGGTGGCGTATCTCATCGTCGCCGGCTCCATCGTGGCGTTCACCGCCTATCTGCGGACCTTGCGTCTTCTCCCAACGCACATTGCCGTCACCTATGCGTACGTCAACCCTGTGGTTGCCGTCCTTCTCGGATGGATGGTGCTGCACGAACACCTGTCGCCTCCCATTGTTCTGGGCATGGCGCTCGTGCTCGTCAGCGTGTGGGGCGTCTTCCGAGAGCGCTATCGTTCCTGAGAGGCCTACTCTGTGACCTTGACCTGCTTCCAGAAGGCAACGTAGCCGGTGATTTCCTTGGCCGCGTCCTTCGGATGCGGGTAGTACCAGGCAGCGTTCTTCGCCACCTGCCCATCCACCACGACGTCGTAGTAGTAGGCTTCTCCCTTCCAGGGACACGTGGAACGATGGTCGCTCTCACGCAGATACTCCTGCTTGACGGAATCGGGCGGGAAGTAGTGGTTATTCTCGATCACGATCGTCGCATCGCTCTCCGCGATGATCGTGTCACTTAGCATCGCTTTCATCATCCACCTCCTTAAAGGCACGCTACCCAGCGTATCCGGGTTCCGTGTGAGAAAATCGGCGCAAGTGCCGCAATACTGTGAAGAGAGCCGCGGCCCATCCTCTAGAGGGGCCGCGGAAGTTTCTTCCGAGCATGACTCAGAGGTTCAACGCATCCAGGATGATTCGCACGATCAGAAGGACCCATCCCACGATGATCCCGATCCAGATGATCCGCCGTGCGAAGTCGAGCAATCCGAACAGGATCAGAATGAGCGTGATCAGTGCGAGATACCCGATCGGCTTCTGCAAGTCAGTGGACACGCGGTTGTCCGTGATCAGGTTGAGAACGTAGAGAACGCCCTGACCGACGTAGTTGGCCGCGCTATCGACATAGGTGAGGACCTGGTCCAGTGCCGATGCCGCCGTCTGCTGAACTTGAGAAGAAACAGCGGGAGCGGTCTGTCCCACCGCAGCGGTCGACAAGATGAGTAGAACGGCAAGAACGGCCAGCAGTGCGCTACAGCGCTTGTGCATGTTGGAACCCCCTTTTCCAGACTTCGGCCTCTACTGTAGCACCTCTCCGTCAGTGAGAGAAACCGGGGACGTCACCCATCGAGCGATCATCTGACCTGCGGAGGAAAGCTACGCCTGTCCAGGGATCTCATCGGACACGAGACCGGAATCGGCCTCGAGCAGGCGCATCCGACGAAGGAGAACGATCATCATCCCGCCAGTGATGACGGCCGCCGTGCCATCGGCCAACGGGAATGACGCCCAGATTCCGGGCAGTCCGAACGTGCCGGGCAGAAGCAGGATGAGCGGCAGGAGTAGAATGACCTGGCGCAGCAGCGCCAGCACGAGGGCGGGCAGTGCCCGGCCCAGAGCCTGGAACGTTCCGGCGGCGACGACCTGGAAGCCAACGGTGGGAAACGCGAGCATGATCACGCGCGTCGCGGGGCCGCCCATGGTAATCAAGGCGGGGTCCTGCGAGAAGGCACGGAGCAACAGCGCCGGGATGGCCATCAACAAGACGGTGGTCCCGATTGACATCCCGGTTGTGACCATCATCGCGAGGCGAACGGCCTGCCGAGCCCGTTCCGGCCGGTCAGCGCCATAGTTGTATCCGACGATCGGCATCATTCCTTGGACGATGCCGAACATCGGAAGGAACAGGAACATGATCATCCGGTTGACGACGCCGAACGTCGCGATGGCGAGGTCGCCACCGTAGGCCGCCAAGCTCGTATTGAGGATGATGACCGTGAACACGGAAGCGGCCGAGCGCAGTCCTGAACCGAGACCAACGCGGAAGGCTTCCGATAGGATCGGCCAGTTCAGGCGCCAGTGGCGCGTCTTGGTCCGTAGTGAGCTTCTCCCGCCTGCAAAGTAGTAGATCAGATACATGACCGTCGTTGCCTGGGCAAGCACTGTCGCCAGCGCCGCTCCCTGAATGCCGAGATGAAGCCCGTAGATGAACAGCGGATCGAGTCCGATGTTGAGGATTCCGGCGATGATCATCGTCCACATGGCCACGCGTGCATTGCCTTCTGCGCGGACGACGGCGCTGGTTGCCATCGCGAACATGAAGAATGGCGTCCCGATCAGAATGGTTCGAGAGTAGTCGGCGGCGTAGGGAAGAATCCCCTTGGTGGCACCGAAGAGTTGCAGCAAAGAGGGAAGAAACGCACTTCCAAGCCCCGCGATGAGGGCACTGAAGAAGATGACCAGCGAGAACAGGTTCCCCAACGCGTGTTCCGCCTGCTCGCGATCATCCGCGCCGAGGCGGCGGGACACGATAGATGCGACCCCGATGCCCCACAACTGGGCCAGCGACATGACAAGGACCTGGATCGGAAACGAGATCGCGATGCCGGCAATGCCGAGCGAGCCGACGCCTCGACCGACGAACAGGGTATCGGTCAGGTTGTACATTGCCTGAACGAAGAGCCCAACCATAGCCGGCGCAGACATGCGAACCAGCAGCTTGCGAATCGGTGCAGACGCGAGCTGTGAACTGTGATCAATCATCTAGCACTCCATGGTAACAGGGACATTGACGTCTCCCGGACTGAGACGTGCGGGGATGATACTGCACGAGAAGCGCCCTGGGAAGTCAGGGGGCCGCAGCACTTCCCAATTGCTCTGGATCGAAGAAGCTGTCGGGCAGCGCGTCGGTACGTAGTTCGAGCACTTCGGACGTTGTTTCGCGGCCCATCAACAGGAGATTGACGATTCGCTGCGTCTTCACATAGACATCGTCTGAGCCGTCACGAACCGCATACTGCTCGTAGAAGACCTGATAGAACGGGATTCCGCTTACGGCGTAGAGGATAGCGCTCAGCGGGCGAAGAGTCTCAGGATCGACGGTCACGGTGACGATCTGGAAAGCCACGGAGTAGTCCACAGCGGACAAGTCGATCTCCCACACCTGCGTGCCATCGTCCTGTGTGATCGACCGGCGGTCGGAGATCGTGTAGGAGTCCGCAAAGCGAATGCCACTCGTCTGGGCTACGGCCGAGTCGCCGAATACTTGGGTCGTCGCAGAGGTCTTGATGGGGAAGTCGAGATCCGGGCCGAAGAAGTAGGTCGCATCGGGCGTGGAGAGGTAGATCTGGCCAGCCAGTTCCGGGGGGGATGTGAATTCGATCCGAGTGGACGAACCCTGATCGGTCTCTTGGAACGACAGACTCAGCTCTGCGTCCCGCGTTTCATCCGGAGTGACGGAGACGATGCGGATCGAGATTTGCGTGACGGAGCTGTCGAAGAACCGGGCCTGATCGAGGGCCGTGAGTAGCTCGTCGTCAGACGCATCTTGGGCGGACGCAGATAGCGGAAGCAAGGCGATCCACATGAGAAGGATTACGGTGAGCTTGCGATTCATGGACTCTCCTTCCGGAAGGTCTCTACGCACTATGTAGAGCCTTCACGATTTCGATTCGCGAGTTCTTCCACGAAGGGAATAAGGCACTCAGCAATGTTGAAACCAAGACGAGGAGGATTGGCA
>CAZXQL010000030.1:0-11323 GCA_964643395.1 uncultured Thermotogae bacterium | reverse complement strand
CATCAGGATGACCCGAGCGGTCAAGCGAAGAGTGATGGACTGGGGAATGGCTGCCCCCGGAGGTGTCCAAGTGATTCCGATCCCATTGAACCCAAGGACCAGCGCCAGGCTAATCACGGCACCCAGGAGGCCACCGATCAGCCCCAAGAAGGCTGCCTCCAGCAGGAAGGACCCGAAGATGCGGCCACGTGTCGTTCCAAAGGCACGTAGTGTGCCGATCTCCCTGCTCCGCTCGAGGAAAGAGATGGTTAGGACTTCGAGCACGCTGAAGAAGACGAGCACGGCAACTCCCATCATGGCCACGCCGGAGAACGCGCCGTAGAACGACTCCAATGACGAGTAGGACGGATTCAGATCCATCCACGTGCGTGTTACCAGCGGGCTCCCTGCCGCACGCAGTCGGCCCTGCAAGTCCACCGCAAACACGTTGGCCGCATCGATATCTTCCAGACCGATCAAGATGCGTTCGACGCCGTCCGTTCGCAACAGCCGCTGGACAAAGGAGATGGGGAACAGCCCAAGCTGGGCTTCGAGTTCCTCGGGGGCGTACGTCATCTCGCCTGAGACCGTCACGGTGGCGGCATTGAAGTCCCCGGCGACCGTGCCCGTCGCGATGTTGATGCGATCTCCTACGCTCACGCCGAGCTTGCGAGCAAGAGCGCGACCGAGGACGACTTCACGATCGGATGTCTCGCCCAACGAATCACCGGCCGCTACGAGACACTCATAGTTCTGAACGTCGCTACAAGGGATCAATCCCCGACCGATGATGAGCGTGCTCCCCGCCTCGTTGCCGACCAAGCCAGCGAAATTGAGTTGCCAGGCAATCCCGACGACGCCCGACATCTCCGCTGTGGCACTCACCACCGTGTCCACCTGCACCGGAGGAATAAGGTAGTCATATCCGGTCGATGTATTGTCGAACAACCCCGCGGCAGCCACTTGAACGGCTCCTGTCTCGCTGGCCAGGGACGTCTTGGTCGACTGCAGTGCCTCGTTGACGAACCCCAGAACGGCCACGAGAACGACAAACCCGACCACGATAACTGCGAGACTGAACGCCGTTCGCCGACGGTTCCGGAAGACGTTTCGTAGCGATGTCTTGATCTGCATCGTCGGATCACCTACTCCACACGCAGCGCGTCAACGACGCGCAGTCTCGATGTCTGAACGGCTGGGAACACAGCCGATAGAAGCGTTGCGATCACACCGACGGCAAACGGAGGAAGCGCGGTCATGAGCGTCAGCTGCACCGAAAGGATGCTCTCTTCCACGGTTCCCGGAGGCAGCCACTCGATGCGCGCGGCATTGAATGCGGCTCCGAGAAGGAATCCAACAGCCACCCCTACGAGGCTGCCAAGGACCGCCAGCCAAGCGCTCTCCACCAGCAACTGCCTCATCACCTGTCCGCGTGTCGTTCCCAGCGCCCGTAGAGTGCCGATCTCTCTTGTCCTTTCGAGAAACGCCAGCGTAAGCACCTGCAGAATGATGAAGAAGACCAGGATGAAGACGGCGAGGGAGAGAAACCCAAACAGGATATTGAAGTAACCTGCCAACTGCTCGTAGAACGGAGAAAGCTTGTACCACGTGCGGACCTCGAAGGGAAGTCCGTCTGCGTCCAGACGTCCCTGGATGGCTGTGGCTTCCGAGTCAGTGGATCGGATGCTCTGCAAGCCGACGACCAGTCGATCCACTCCGCGTGTGTTGAGCAAGAGCTGGGCAAACGATTGCGGCATGAACAGCGACTGCAACTCGACCTGCTCGGAAGAGAATCGGTAGATGCCGGCGATACGAAGCGGTGTTGCGTTGTAGGCGCCATCCACTGTCGTGAGTGTCAGCGTCACGACATCATCGACGCTGACTCCCAGTTGCTCTGCAAGTGACTGCCCGATCAGCACAACGGCGACGTCTGAGGAGCCAAGTGGGCGCCCTTCCACGACAAGTGTATCCATGCTCAGCGTCGTATTCTCCGGGACTTGACCGGTAACCTGGACGACTTTCGTTTGCTTGCCAAACGCAAGCAATCCCGGGAAGTGCAATTGTGTCGTCACGCCCACAACCGCGGATCTTCGACTCAAGACCTCGCGAAGGCGTTCCTCCGTTTCCGGCTGGATGAGATACTCGTACCCATCCGCCGTGTCGTTCCACAGGAGCGGCGATGCGATCTGCAGATTGCCGTACTCGTCGACCGTCACCGCTTGGATCTGAAGCCGCGAGTCCTGAAGGAAGCCATATACGAATAGGGCTATGGCAGTTCCTAAGCCGATGATGGCGATGGAGAGAATCGTTCGTCTCCGGTTCCGGAGAAGGCTTCGCAAAGGGATCCACCAAGTCACGGCTTGGCCTCCTCGATCAACTGCCCATCGTGTATGCGAATCCGGCGTCTTGCGTAATCGGTCACGGCGGGGTCGTGTGTGACGACAATGAACACAACGCAGTGCTCCTGATTGAGCTTGCGCATCAAGCTCATCACCTGGCCACCGGTCTCGGAATCGAGATTGGCCGTCGGCTCATCAGCCAACACCAGCTTCGGTCGCGTGACGAGTGCTCTCGCGATCGCGATGCGTTGACGTTGCCCGCCGGACAGCTCGTTGGGGCGTCGATGGGCAAGGTCGGCCAGCCCAACCTCGCTCAGCATCGATTGCACACGTTCGCGTCGCTCAGTCCTCGGAAGTTTCTGCAGCAGCAGCGGATACTCCACGTTCTCGGCGGCCGACAACACGGGGATCAGGTTGAATGTCTGGAAGATCAGGCCGATCTTGTGCCGCCGGAGTTCCGCCAGTTGCCGGTCCGACAGACGATGGGTGGATATGCCTTCGATGCGTATCTCGCCGTGACTTGGCCTGTCGATCGCTGAGATCAGATTGAGGAATGTTGTCTTGCCGCTTCCGGAAGGTCCGTTGATGACAACGAAATCGCCTTGATTCGCGGCGAAGTCCACGTCGCGCAATGCGTGCACCTCAGAACGTCCTACCTGATACGTCTTCCCGAGGCTTGACGCCTCCAGAAACGGCAGCCCTCGCTCATGACAGAATTGACTTCCTTCTTGCATGCCCGCTCCCCTTCCTCCAGCATCTCGCACTGGGTGTGCGGATGCACCCAAAGATATAGAAGATGTACGCTCCTAGTGTCAATTTCGTAGGGGCCGAAAGGAGAACGTGTGAACGTGACGTCACAACGAGTGGGGATTCACTCCTGGCAAGGGGAGACCCCGGGAAGAGGCAGCCCATGACGACAATCTCACGCAGTCACCACATCTATCAATTTGAGCCTGACCTTCAACCTGTAGAGAGTGTTCGCATCGGCGAGACGCTGATGTTCGATGTCCTGGATGCCCTGGGCGGTCAGGTCCAGTCAGAGTCGGACATTCTGGCCGGTCTGGATTTCGACCGCGTCAATCCCGCCACCGGACCGGTCGCCATCGAGGGGACAGAGCCTGGCGATACACTGATCGTTCGCATCCTCGGAATCGACATGGACGATCACGGCGCCATCGTGACGGGCCCTGGACTCGGCGTGCTTCCCCATGACATGGAGCGCCACACGACGCGGATTCTCCCCGTGGACGGCGCTGGGGTTCGCTTCGGCGACCTCCTTCTCAGTGCGTCTCCGATGATCGGCGTGATCGGCGTGGCGCCGGAGACTGAGGCGCTCCCCACCGGCTCCGCCCATCGGCACGGGGGAAACATGGACACCAAGGAGATCGGCCCGGGATCAGTCGTTTGTCTGCCCGTGTTCCAGCCGGGCGCCATGCTCGCGATGGGGGACGTGCATGCCGTCATGGGCGACGGCGAGGTGTGTGTGTCGGCGTGCGAGGTGGCGGCTCGGATCGCCGTCAAGGTGGATCGAATTCGTGGGCGTGCCCTCGATTGGCCGATGGTGGAGACAGAGGATGCGGTGCACCTGCTCGTGTCCCTGCCGACGCTCGACGAGGCGGTTGTGGAAGCAACGAGACAAGCGGTCGCGCTGCTTCAAAGGGTCCATCGACTCAGTCGCGAGGAGGCGTACATGTTGGTCAGCTTGGCCGTGGATATCGGCATCAGTCAATTGGTGGATCCCAACAAGACGGTCAAGGCGTCGATTCCTAAATCCCTGCTACCTTCGACGATGGGCGATCTCTTGTCAGCGTGATCGGAAGGCTGACGGGCCTCTGCCACACCACCTGCTCCATCGATGCATGGAGACCGTCCGGCCGAGGGTCTATACTCAATCCGCTGTAGCGAGGCGGCACACTGCCGCTGGCCTCGGGCCGACGGCGTGCCGTGAGACGTGTTGTCGTATGAGGAGGGCGTAGCGTGCAGGCCATCAAAGGTGCCACCATTTTGACTCCCGAGCAGACCATTCCCGAAGGAACGATTCTGATCGATGGCGGGAAGATCACCGCCGTCGGCGCGGATGTGAAGATCCCCGATGGAGCGGACGTCATCAATGCCACGGGGAAGTACGTCATCCCCGGCATGATCGATGCCCATTGCCACACAGGCGTCTTCGCCGATGGAGTCGGTTGGAACCACTCCGACGGCAACGAAATGACGGATCCGATCATGCCGCATCTCAGGGCGATCGACGCGATCCACCCGGAAGACAAGGCGTTCCAGGACCTGCGCGAAGCTGGTGTCACCACGATCAACACGGGGCCCGGATCCGGGAATCTCGTCGGAGGCCTGACCGCCGTGGTCAAGACGCGGGGGCGAACGATTGACGAGATGCTCGTGCGGTTCCCGGTCGGGCTGAAGATGGCACTGGGAGAAAACCCGAAACGTGTCTACGGGGAGCAGAAGCGCACGCCGTCGACACGGATGGGGAACGCCGGCACCCTGCGCGAGTGGTTGACAAAGGCACAGGCGTATCTGGTGAAGAAGGCCCGATACGAGAAGAAGCTCGCTGACTTCAAGGCCGGTGTGAAAGACGCCAAGGAGCCCGATCCGTTCGAGATCGATCTGAAGCTGGAAGGGCTGGCCAAGGTCCTGACCAAGGAGATCCCGGCGCACATTCACGCACACCGTGCCGATGACATCATGACCGCCCTTCGCATCGCCAAGGAGTTCGACTTGGACGTGGTCCTGATCCACGCCACGGAGGGGTACAAGATCGCCGACATCCTGGCCGAGGAAGGGATCCCGTGTGTCCCGGGTCCGATTCTGATCTCGCGATCCAAATACGAGCTGCGCGAACTGAACCCGAAGAACGCGGCCGTGCTCTCGAAGGCGGGCGTCAAGACGGCCATTCAGACCGACCAAATGTCGGCGGTACGCCACATTCGCCTGGACGCCGCGGTCGCCATCAACCAAGGCATGTCGGATGAAGCAGCGTTGCGGGCCATCACGCTGACGCCCGCCGAGATCCTCAAGGTCGACGATCGGGTTGGCAGCATTGCGGTCGGCAAGGACGCAGACTTGGTGATCCTGTCAGCCCATCCGTTCGATGTCGCGCACGGACGGATCGAGCGCGTGCTCATCGAAGGGGAGACCGTGTATACCGGGTAGCGCGACTGGAGTGAGGAGATCATGAAGCTACATCCACTGGGAACGACGGGCATCCGAGTTTCCGCCCTGTGCTTCGGAACGATGTCGTTCGGAAGCACGGCGGACGAACCGACGTCGGCCGCGATGTATCGGCGATGCCGAGACGAAGGCGTCAACTTCTTCGACTGCGCAAACGTGTATTCGGCGGGGGAAGCTGAGAGCATTCTCGGCCGCCTGATGCGTGACGAGCGGAATCAGCTGGTCATCACGTCGAAAGTCGGTTTCCCCATGGGCGACGGGATCAACGATCGCGGACTGTCGCGGCGGCATCTCCTGTCCTCGGTGGAGGCGAGCCTGAAGCGGCTGGGGACCGATCGGTTGGATCTCCTGTTCGTCCACACGTTCGACCCCAATACGCCGATGGAGGAAACGCTACGAGCACTCGGCAAGCTCGTTCGGGACGGGAAGGTTCTTCACACAGGTGCAAGCAATTGGGCCGCGTGGCAGATCGCGCTGTCGTTGGGCATCTCCGCCCGTGAAGGGCTGCCTTCGTTTGCGTGCCTGCAACCGATGTATAACCTGGTCAAGAGGCAAGCCGAGGTCGAACTGCTGCCTCTGGCGGCAAGCGAAGGGCTGGGCGTGATCTCCTACAGCCCGCTCGGCGGTGGCCTGCTCACCGGCAAATACGGTCCGAACACGAAACCCGATCGAGGCCGCTTGGTGGAGAACGCGATGTACGCGACGCGTTACGGAGACGGCGGGTACTACGAAACCGCGGAGCGTTTCGCGGCGTTGGCGCAGGAGCAGCGCGTTTCGCCGGCTACACTCGCTGTGGCCTGGGTGGCCGCACATCCGGCGGTCACGGCGCCGATCATCGGCGCCCGCAACGTCGAGCAGTTGGAGGCATCGTTGGCAGCGGCCGAGTTCGACATGACGCCGGAGCTGTATGCTCGGATCGCCGCACTCTCGCCGACTCCGCCGCCAGCCACCGATCGAACCGAGGAACAGCAAGGGGTCGCGTACAAGGGCAGCAGCGAAAGCTACCGCTAGGGGCATTCGTCCGGCTCGAGCGCTGGTCACCCGGGCCAGGTCCAGGAAAGCGCGGCGTGAGGTGCGACATGAGCATCGCCGTTCTCGATTTCGGCTCTCAGTACACGCGCCTGATCGCGCGGCGAATCCGCGAGCTACACGTGCACTCCGTCATTCTGCCCGGAACGGCGTCGATCGACCGCATCCGCAGGGAGTCGCCGCAGGGGATCGTTCTGTCGGGAGGACCGAAGTCCGTGTTCGAGGCAGACGCTCCCGTGCCGGACGATGCCATCTACAATCTGGATGTCCCAATACTCGGCATCTGCTACGGAATGCAGCTTCTGACGGCACGTTTCGGCGGCGACGTGCGAGACGCCGGAACACGATCGTACGGCGGCGACGAACTCGTGCACTACGAGGGAGAGTTGTTCGCCGGTCTGCACGGCAACCCGACGGTGTGGATGAGCCACGCGTCGTCTACGGCTCGACTGCCCGATGGATGGACGTCGATCGCTGCGACTCCTCACAATCGTCACGCTGCGATCGCCTCGCCGGACGGCCGGAGATTCGGCGTCCAGTTTCATCCCGAGGTCGTGCACACGCCGGATGGATCCGTCATCTTGTCCAACTTCCTCGACATCGCGGGTGCGCAGCGCAGCTGGACGGCCGAAAGGAATCTTGAGCGAATGATCCACGAGGTTCGGGAGCGTGTGGAAAACGATCGCGTCCTGGTCGGCGTCTCCGGCGGTGTGGATTCGTCGGCGTTGGCGTTGCTCCTGGCGCGGGCCGACGTACCCCATCGTGCGGTGTTCGTCGATCACGGTCTTCTCCGAACCGGCGAGCGTCAGGAAGTCGAGTCGGCGCTGCATCCATTGGGCGTGAACCTCCACACCGTCGATGCCGCGGATCGCTTCTTCGATGCCTTGCAGAGCGTGGTCGATCCTGAAGAGAAACGGCGGACGATCGGCCGGGAGTTCATCCGGGTCTTCCAAGCGGAAGCGGAATGCACCGGACCATACCGATATCTCGCGCAAGGCACCCTGTATCCGGACGTTATCGAGTCCGCAGGCGGGGAGGGTGCAGCGAACATCAAATCCCACCACAACGTCGGTGGACTTCCCGAGGATCTGGGGTTCGATCTCCTCGAGCCGTTCCGGGCGTTGTTCAAGGACGAGGTCCGGGAGATTGCAGAATTGCTTGGCTTGCCCGACGCGATCCGGATGAGGCATCCGTTCCCCGGTCCGGGACTGGCCATTCGCGTTCTCGGAGAGGCGAATCGAGATACCGTCGACCTTGTTCGCCGTGCCGACGACATCTTCATCACGACGCTTCGCGAGTCCGGAACGTATGACGACGTCTGGCAAGCACTGGCCGTATTGACACCGGCACGATCGGTCGGCGTCGCGGGGGACGAGCGCCGTTACGGACATGTCGTCGCACTCCGCGCGGTGACCAGCGTCGATGCCATGACCGCGGACTGGGCGCGGCTGCCGTACGATGTCTTGGATCGTGCCGCACAGCGGATCACGCGTGAGATCCCTGAGATCGGGCGCGTCGTCTTCGACATCACCAGCAAACCTCCCGCGACGATCGAATGGGAGTAGCCGCCCTTGGCAGCTCACCCGGATTCCGGAACAATGGAGACCGAGGAGGTTTGCGTGAGACACTTCGTCATCGATACCGACACCGCGTCGGATGATGCCGTCGCCCTCGTCATGGCGCTTCGGCATCCCGATATTTGCGTCGAGGCCATCACCGTCGTCGCTGGCAACGTTCCCCTGGAACTGGGCGTGCAGAACGCGCTGTACACCGTCGAGCGCTGCGACATGCAGACGCCGGTGTACGCGGGGATCGACGCACCGATGCTCCGACCACTGGAGACGGCTCAATTCTGTCACGGGCAGGATGGTATGGGGGACATCGGACTGCCGTTGTCCGGCCGATCGCCGGCCGGAGATCATGCGGTGGATAGGCTGATCGACACGATCCATCGATTCGCGGGTGAGATCACGCTCGTGACGCTCGGCCCGCTGACAAACGTCGCGACGGCGCTGTTGCGCGATCCGTCCATCGCGCGCGATGTCAAGCGGTGCGTGATCATGGGAGGAATCGGATTCGGGCACGGGAACATCGTTCCCGCTGCGGAGTACAACATCTGGGTCGACCCGGAAGCCGCCAAGATCGCCTTCGAATCCGGCCTGCCGATCGAAATGGTGGGCTGGGATGTATCCCACAAGTACGCCACGTTCACAGGCGACGAGGCCGAGGAGTTGCGGGCGGTGTCGAACTTGGCCGCCTTCTGCGTCGACATCCAGAAGGCGCTACGCGCGTTCGGCATCAGCTACCTGAAGCAGGGCGGTTTCGATTTGCCCGATCCGATCGCGATGGCGGTGGCGTTGGAGCCCGACGTCGCGACCGTGACCAAGCGACTGCGCGTGGACATCGAAACGACGTCCGAACTGACGCGGGGAGCCACCGTCGTCGATCATCTCTATGTCTCCGGGCGGGAGCCGAACGCCGATGTGGTTCTGGAAGCTTCGCGCGAGAAGTTCCTGGAGACGCTGTACGCAGCGGTTCGCGGCTGAGCCGATCATCTTCCAGGGAGGCGAGAGATCGATGATCGCTGTCTTGGGAAGCATCAACATGGACCTTGTCGTTCGCGTGCCGCGCTTCCCTGCGCCGGGAGAAACGCTGTCCGGAACGAGTGTCGCGTACCACTCGGGAGGAAAGGGCGCCAATCAGGCCGTCGCCGCGTCGCGTCTTGGTGCCGACGTTCACTTCTTCGGCAAGGTTGGAGATGACGCGTTCGGTGATCGCCTAGTCAGCGATCTGCGTCAGAACGGCGTCAACGTTGATGCCGTCGAGCGTGAATCGGACTGCGCCACTGGACTGGCATTCATTTGGGTCAACGACAACGGTGAGAACGCGATCGCGCTTGCAGCTGGGGCCAACGGCCGTGTCGACGGAGCGTATCTGAATCGGCACCTGAACCAGATCGCTGAAGCCGATTTCCTATTGATGCAGCTGGAGATCCCGATCCAAACCGTCGCGGAAGCGCTGAAGAGGCTCGCTTCGAACGGTCCGACAGTCATCCTCGATCCTGCGCCCGCGCACGGACTGGCGCAACTGCCGCTCGATCGGATCGATATCTTGACTCCCAACGAGCGCGAGCTCGCGGCGATCGCCGGAACGACCGACATCGATCATGCGTCCCGTCAGTTGCTCGACCGTGGCGTGGGTCATGTCATCTGCACGCTAGGCGACTGCGGAGCATCCTGGTTCTCGGGTAAGGGAGCTCGGGTTCACGTCACAGCTCCCGACGTGGACGTCGTCGATACCACGGCCGCGGGCGATGCGTTCAACGGGGCGTTGGCGTGGGCCTTGCAGGCCTGCTCGCTCGCAGACGCCGTGAATCGGGCCGTGATCGCTGGCGCACTGGCAACCACTGTGGCCGGAGCGCAGCCTTCGCTCCCCGACGAATCCGCGTTGAGGCAATGGACAAACGCAGGATCGTGACGATCCTGCGACATCGAGAGTCGGGAAAGGAACTGCCTCTTTTCCAGGCTCGTGAGTGTGGCCACCGAACTCCGCGTCAAGCGAACAGCACTTCGTCGGTGCTCGCCGCCCGACTAGTTCAAGACGATGAGCTGAAGCGCGATCGTGGTCGCAGCGAGGGCCATGCAGAGCGAGACGGCGGGCCGGGTGACGGGCTGAGCGAGGCTGCGCATTCGTCCCATGGCACGCTGCATCGGACGAAACGTGGACGCGACGGCGAAGGCCAGCAAGACGGAGAACACGAGCGGGACAACGGCTTCCATCCGATCCCCCGATCGAAGCGCAACCGAGACCGCGAACCGCAGAAGCATCAACGCGACCATGCCTGTCCCGGCGGCAACTAGGATTGTCCCGAATCGAGCGGCCGGTGGGACGCCGAGTAGCGGCAGCAAGGCGCCAAGGGCTGCGATACCGGCGCCCAACAGAAGAACTCCGAGTACGGCAAGAACCGGAACGGACACGCCCCACGACGCGACGTGCACTGCATCTCCTCCTGGCGTCAGGAACCCGAGTGAGAACGTCACGCCCTCCTGAATCATGGCGATTGGGAGCAAGAACAGGAATGGCGCGGACATCGGACTGCGCCAATGCCATATGGCGATGAAGACGAGCGTAGAGAAGATGAGCGAGAACAGCGGTCCGGCCAGGGATGTTACGGTCAGTGGGGCGGACGACGTTGCCCCGCCAACGATCCTCGCCCCACCGAACGGGTCGAGGACCACGCCGACATGCGCCCCGTACGCTGTGTGTGCGAGCCAGTGCCCCATCTCGTGCACGGCCTCATTGGTGACGAACGCAAAGGTGAACGCGCCGAACACACCCATAATCGTCAAGGCAATGGCTCGATTCTGATATCTCATGGTTCCTCGTTGAGTGACCGCTTGCTGCACCATGGCACGATGCGTTGACGAAAGACAAGCACCGGAGAAACGGAACGGTCCCTTCGCTAGGAAGGCGTGCAGTTGTACCCCGACGGCAACGTCCCGCCGCACTGTCCGCACGTCGGTTCGTACCAGGAGCCGGCGCGGCCGCATGTTGGGCATGCCCACCGATCGGCTTGCTGCGCGAGCCACTTCTCCGATCCGTGATCTCGCAGGAACGTAAGGTTGGCGATGACTTCCTTGCCATGCGGACGCACGCTGTCGAATCCCGAAATGCGCTCACAGGGCATCTCTTCACAGCCGGAACAGGAGTCGAGGCTTTTGCTCTTGGCGCAGTCCCGTGTCGCGCAATCCTGGCACGACGGCGACAAGGTATCGGAGCGACAGCCTTCG
>CAZXQL010000029.1:0-16786 GCA_964643395.1 uncultured Thermotogae bacterium | reverse complement strand
CTCGACGACAAGAACAAGACCCTCCGAAGAGGGCCTTGTTCTTGTGGTTGGGAGATGAAGGAGGCAACGGGGACCGCTCGTTGGTTCTCCCGTTGCTTGGGAGTTTCGCTTCGCGAAACTCCTGTCCTCGGGATGAGGGTTCTCATTCTTCTCGACTACAAAGACAACGCCTTCACAAGAGGGCGCTGTCTTTGTGGTTGGGAGATGAAGGAGGCAACGGCAACTGGACTGACTCGCGGTTGTCCAGTTGCTTGCGAGTTTGTTTGCACAAACTCGTGGAGTGGTTCCTTGGTTCTCCCGTTGCTTGCGAGTCTGCATCCGCAGACTCGTATCCTAGAGATGGGACTTCTCGCCATCTGCTCCCAACCAACAGCCCCAGGTCATGTGCCTGGGGCTGTTGGTTGGGAGAGAAGGATTCGAACCCTCACTGACGGGACCAGAACCCGCTGTCCTACCATTAGACGATCTCCCAAGATTGAACAGGATGTTACGCAAACCGCGGTGGAGCGTCAAGAATGGCTTGGTGGTCCGGCGGCGAGATCGCTACAATGCACCCATGGACGATCGTGTGCGTTCTCCTATCGTGGCCGGCGCCTTCTATCCGGGCCACCCTGCGGCGCTGCGCGATCAGATCGCAGGCTTGCTCGCCGAGGAGGGCGCTGGCAACCCAGGTCCGTCTGCGTCATCGTCCGGGTTGATCGTTCCTCATGCGGGTTACGTCTATTCGGGGTCAGTCGCATCGGCCGGGTTCCGCGAGGTCGCGCAGGAAGGCGCTCCGGATGTGGTCGTGATCCTCGGTGCAAGCCACACAGGGTTCGCGCCGTGGTTCGCACTGCCCCCGCACGCCGCGTGGGAGACGCCGCTGGGTCGATCTCCCATCGATCGCGATGTCGTCAATCGATTGGTTTCGGCCGGGTTCCGCACGGCAGACGCACCGTTTGCTCGCGAGCATTCAATGGAAGTGCAACTCCCGTTCGTCCAGTACTTGTGGGGCTTCAACGTTCCGATCGTCCCGATCTGCGTGGTGCCCGTCGAGAGTCATGACGTTCGGCAGGCGGCGGCCGCTCTGGCGGCGGCGCTCCATGACCGCCGCGCTTTGATCGTCGCGAGTTCGGACTTCACGCACTATCAGCCGGAAGCAATGGCCCGCACGCTCGATCATCGGGCGCTGGATCGGATTCTCGCACTCGACGTCTCCGGGTTCCACGAGTTGTGCCGCGCAGAGCACCTGACGATCTGCGGGACCGGAGCCATCGAGATCCTCATGACGCTGGGCAGCGACACCGGCCTCAAGCGGACGAGGCTCGTGTCGTATGCGACATCGGGCGATGTCACCGGCGATGCGAGTTCGGTCGTCGGATACGCATCGGTATTGCTGGCAAAGGAGAACCATGGCTAAGAGCATGACCGGTTTCGGTGTCGGGTCGGCTGAAGGGAACGATTGGAGGATCGAGGTCAGCATTCGATCGCTCAATCATCGGTTCCTCTCGACCCGCATTCGCTCGTTCAATGACCATCCCCAACTGCTCTCGCGGATCGAAGCCCGCCTGAAGGAGGCGTTCTCACGCGGCGAGATCAGCGTATGGATCGGCGTCAGTCACATCGGGTCGGGCGGCACGGACAACCCGCTGGATCTCAACGTGGCGAGGAGCATCTACCGGGAACTGGAGACGATTCAGCAGTCCCTGGGGATCGAACGTACGCCGACGCTCGAGGACCTCAGCCGAGCCGGCGGCCTGCAACCGCTGCATGCCGAGGACGAGGAACTGTGGCCGGTTCTGGAAGCGGCGCTGGCGGCGGCAATCGAGGAGACGGAGGCGGGCCGTGCGCGGGAAGGCGGGGAGCTCAAGGCCGAACTCGAGAGCCTGGTCGCCAAGATCCGCGATTCACTGGAACAAGTGAAGGCACGCTTGCCGGAGGTCCTCGATGAGATCCGGGGCAGGTTGGACGAGAAGCTCGAGGCGTTGCAGCTTCGGCTCGAGGCGTCTCGATTGGAGGCCGAGGTCGCCTTGTTGACGGATCGCTACGACGTCCAGGAGGAGATCGTCCGCCTGGAAACCCACCTCGAACGTGCCGTCCAGGTCCTCGCAAAGGATGGGCCCATCGGAAAGGAACTGGACTTCCTGAGCCAGGAGATGCTGCGCGAAGTCAACACGCTCGGATCGAAGGCACGCGACACGTCGACGAGCTCGATCGTCGTGGACATGAAGCTCGCCGTCGAGCAATTCAAGGAGCAATTGCAGAATGTCGAATAACGTCGGTGAGCAACGCAAGGGGATTGGGCATGGGTTGGCCTTCGTCGTGACCGGCCCGTCAGGCGCCGGCAAGAACTCGGTGATCGACCGGGTGATGGCCGACCTTCCGAATCTGGTCTACTCCGTGTCCTACACGTCGCGAGCAGGACGACCCGGGGAGATCGATGGCCAGGACTACGTCTTCGTCTCCGAGCACGAATTCGTCCAGCGGATCGAGACCGGCGACTTCTTGGAGCACGTCACCTATCTTGACGATCATTATGGGACCTCGAGATCGCAGATCGATGGGTTCGTCGAGCGCGGCCTGGACGTCATTCTCAACATCGAAGTCGAGGGAGCACGGACGCTGCAGCGGAAGGACATCCCCAATCTGCATGTCGTCTATGTCTTCCTGACGCCATCGTCGTGCGAGGAACTCGAGACCCGCCTGCGCAAGCGCAACACGGAGGATGAGGCCAAGATCCGGCGACGGTTGGAGGTGGCAGCACGAGAGATGAAGGCGCTGCCTGAGTTCGATTATCTCGTCATCAACGACAACTTGGACACCGCAGTACGTGAATTGGCGTCCATCATCGTCGCCGAGCGAACCCGCATTACCTAGCGCACCGCACGATCAAGACGAGACGACCAGTCCCTCGATCGGGACCGGCCGTCTTCGTTTAGAGATGGAACAGAGCGTATCTAGACCTTGGCCACGCCCTTCGACGTCACCTTGAGCTTCTTCTCGATCTGCCGCTTCAGCTCTTTTCCCGGGCGAAACAGCGGTACGACCTTCGCCTCCACCTCGATGGGACGCTTGGTTTGGGGATTGATCCGACTCGACGCCTTTCGCGCGCGAACCGCGAACTTCCCGAAACCGACCAGCTTGACCTCGTCACCCTGAAGCAAGGTGTCCTGCACCAAATCGAGCACAGAATCCAGGAGGTGACGTGCCTCCTTCTTTGTCATGCTGGTCTTGTCCGCCAGCCGATCGATGAATTCGCCCTTGTTCATCCGTGTACCCTCCTTGCAGTGTGTTCGTATGCCCTATTCGCCGTTCTCTTCGATGTCCGCCTTGCCCAGAAGATCCCGCATGCTGAGGGATTCGTGCCCAGCGTCGTCGAGGAATCGGCGATCCACGCGTTCCTTCCGGCCGCCACGGTCTTTGCGGCGGCTCTTCCCGCCTCGTCCCGAGGTGGCGCGCTCTCGCTCTCGCTCTTCGAACGCCGCGGCCGGGATCTCCGGAGGACCGAATAGGCTGCGCATGGTCAAACGCACTTGGCGCTTGTCTTCGTTGATGCCGATGATCCGAGCTTGGACCTTGTCTCCCACGGTCAGAACATCGCCCGGTGTCGCGATTCGTTCTTCGCTGATCTCGGACACGTGAATCAAGCCGTCCACGTCATCGGTGATCTTCATGAAGGCACCGAAATCCTTGATCTCCGTGATGATCCCGTCGACAACCTCGTCGATGGCAAACCGCTCGACGAACTTCTGCCACGGGTTGTCTTTCATTTCTCGGATGCTTAGGGAGATTCGACGCTCGCTGGGATCGGCACTGAGCACCTTGACCTCAACGGTTTCGCCTTCGGATAGGGCATCGCGCGGATGATTCACGTGTCCCCAATCGATCTCGGAGACGTGGACCAACCCTTCGATTCCATCCTCCAGCTTCACGAACGCTCCGAAGTCAGTCAGCTTGGTGACCGTTCCGGACACAATCTGCCCACGAGGATACTTGGTTTCCACTTCCTCCCATGGGTCCTGCTGCGTCCGCCGTAGCGACAGGCTGATGCGGTGTGCCCCTTCGTCGACACTCAGCACGACGACCGTGACCTCATCGCCTTCGGAGACGATGTCCTTCGGATTCTCGGGATGGCCCCACGAGAGTTCCGAGACGTGTACGAGTCCTTCGACGTCTTGCTCCAGCTCCACGAACGCTCCGAAATCGGTGACACTGACAACGGTTCCCGTCACTTGAGTTCCCGCGGCGAACCGATCGGAGATGCCCTCCCACGGGTTCGAACGGAGTCGCTTGATCGAGAGAGAGACCTTGCCTTTCTCTTTGTCGAAGTCGATCACCTTGACGTTGACCTTGTCGCCCACCTTGTACTCCGGAGGCGGAACCGGAAGGTCCTTCCATGCGATCTCGGATCGATGCACGAGCCCCTCGAAGCCTCCGATGTCGACGAACAGGCCGAAGTCTACAACGCTGCGAATCGTCCCTTCGATCTCCTGATCCCTCTCCAGGGATTCGAACAGGGCCATTCGCTTCTCTTTCTCGAGTTCCTTGATGTAGACCTTGTGGGAGACGACCAGGTTCTTGTCCCGTCTCGAAAGCTCAAGGATCTTGAACTTGATCCGCTTCCCACGCAGCTCGTCGATCGAACTGGGCAGATCGTCCCCAAGATGGGAACCGGGGAGAAAAGCGCGGATGCCATCGAGATTGACGTGATAGCCGGCGCTCTTGACTTCGCCGGTGATCTCGCCCTCGATCACGTCTCCGTCGCGGTACGCCTCTTCCAGAGTATCGATGCGTTTCTCGTACTCAGCCTGCTTCTCGGAGGCGTAGACCGTTCCCTTCTCCTCGTCAATGTAGGTGACAAGAACCTCGATCTCCTCGCCTTCCTCGATCTTGCCGTCGGTTCGGAAGGGAGAGAGTTCGGCCACCGGAAGGATGCCTTCCGACTTGTAGCCGATATCGACGAGAATCTCACTCTCATTGACTTGAACGACAGTCCCGGAGATTGTGTCCCCGCGGCTGTACATCTTGACGTCGCTTTCGGAGAAAGCGTCTTCCATCTTTATACGCTGCTGTTCCATGCTCTACTGACACCTACCATCGCGCTTCCTCAGAGAGGTATCTCTGAGCCCGCAGTCTCTTGTATGTAGCAACCCTTATCCTCCTCGATTCCTTACGCGTTATCAACTCGCAGCATCAGCTCATCGCTCATCTGTTGGTACAGCCCTGCACGAGACTCGGCGTCAGATTCGTCCCGGCCGAGTTCCGAGACATCGAACGATTCCCCGATCGATACGGTCAATCGCGGAAACCGGAAAGGATACTCCGGAGGATACGGCCCATCGCTGATGATGTTGACAGGCAGGATCCGTTTCCCCGTCATCTTGGCGAAGCGCACGGCGCCGGCCTTGGCGTCGGCGCGTCTCTTCGTCGTTCCTTCGGGGAATATCCCGATCAGCCGTTCCTTCTTCATGGCCGTCAGCATCTTTCGGAAGTCATCCCGTCCGAAGTTCTCGCGATCGATGATGGTTGAGAACGTCCGGATGATCGGCTGAATCAGCGGGATCCCGCGCATCAGGCCCTTTCGCGAAATGAAGTGCACGCGGCGGAAAATCCCGACAGCTACAACCAAGACTGGAATGTCCCAGTAGCTTCGATGCCGCGCAACCGCGATGTAGCCCGTGTCCTCGGCGATATTCTCTCTCCCCGTGATCCGGATACGAAAGAACACTTTGAGTGCCACGTAGCAGAGAGACGCAATTAGCGCGTACAGCCCATTCTTAGTCCCGATCCTCAGCCGCCCAAGCAACGTTTTCCAATCGCTCTCCCACCAGGTTTGATGCTTCGGAAATGACCTCTTTAAGAGGCTTTTGGTCCGTTTGGATTATAGTTGCATCCGCAGCGGGTTTCAAGGGGGCAATCGCTCGTTCGGAGTCGCGACGGTCCCTCACTTCGAGTTCCCGCACGACATCAGCAGGATTGCCGCCGTGTCGTTGAGCAATCCGCCGACGGGCACGTTCCTCGACCGTCGCTTGCAGGAAGATCTTGACATCAGCGTTCGGAAGAACCACCGTGCCGATGTCGCGACCTTCCATCACGACCCCGTGACGATCTGCAATCGTGCGCTGCAGCTGCACCATCCGCTCCCGAACCTCCGGCAGCGTAGCCACTTGCGAAGACTTCTGATCCATCTCCTTGGTGTGGAGCAACGGCGTCACATCTTCACCGTTGAGCAAGAAACGCTCGTCGGAGCTCACTTCGATGCTGACTTCGTCAAGGGGGATGCCGCGTTCGAACGCCAAGGCAACGGCCCGATACATCTTTCCCGTTTCGACAAAGCGAAGTCCGTACTGGTTCGCCAGCGCCCTGCCCAAGGACGTCTTCCCCGACGCGGCTGGCCCGTCAATCGCGATCTTCATGCGCCTCCCTCTCCTGCCCCGACCCGTTGTGCGTTGCGCGGCAGTAGTATATCCGGCAATCCGTACTCTCTCCTGCCAGTCGTTCGTACGCGTCTCGAGCCTTGGCGTGGTCGCAGAATGCCGCGTAGAAGGCCGATCCGCTTCCCGTCATGCCCGAGAAGTCGCCCCCCAGCTCACGCACGATGCGATCATAGGTCTCCAGTTCGGGATAGACGTGCAGCGCGGCACGATAGAGGTCGTTGTGGCCGAGGACCGGACGGGGTTGTCGGTCGGCGTGCGGGCTCCATGCCTCGTAGATATCGCGCGTCGAGCAGTGAAGGTTCGGCACCAGGACGATGAACGCCTCGTTCCGTGTCGGAAGGGATCTCTCAGGTCGGCCGCGTCCGCTCAAGCTCAGGCATCCGCCGCTCAGGAACAGCGGTACGTCGGATCCGACCTGCTCGGCAACGTTCACCAGTTCCGCCTCAGGCAGGACGGGAGGCACCGATGGATTCAACGCGGCCAGAACTGCTGCAGCGTCCGAGGATCCCCCGCCCAGTCCGGCTCCCATCGGGATATGTTTCTCGATCCGGACTCGCGCGCCCGTCGAGCACCCCTTGTGTTCCAGCAACCGTTCGAGGGCGTGCTCGACGATGTTTGTGCCCTCAATCGGAGGGTCGCACGAAACCTCGATCCCAGGCCCGTCTGCAATTGCGATCCGATCCGCAAGGTCGATCGTCTGGACGATCGACCGAATCTCGTGGAATCCGTCGTCGCGCCGCCCGATGACGTCCAGGGATAGGTTGAGTTTCGCGTACGCAAGGACGTGTGTGTTCATGCAGAGTAGACGACCTCGCCATTGATCATAACCATCGAAACCGGAGGCAATCCCATGGCCGGCGTCATCTCGCGGTAGTCGACCAGGTCGAGCAGAATGAGGTCGGCGCTCTTGCCGGCTTCGAGGCTACCGATATCGTGCGCCATGTCCATCGCCAGAGCATTGTTCAGCGTACACGCAACGATCGCCTCCGCAAGAGAGAGACCCATCCGATCCATCGCAGCAGCAAGGACGGACCACATCGACGACGAGCGGCTGTCTTCGCGCCCACTCGCCGACCCGATCGCAACCGGAAGTCCCTGGTCGATCAACCCACGGACATCGATGGAGTGTCCCGATTTCCCATCCAATAACCCCGGGAGATAGACGGGAACGATTCCGCTCTCCGCAAGCCGCTTCACGGCGGTCGCCGGAAGATGCGATGCGCCCTCGATGGCGGTGACGTCGAGCGAGAGCGCGAGTTCCTCCACGTCTGATGAATCCGCAATCGATTCGATGTGGAGCTTCGGTCGCAAACCGGCGCCTCCGGCAGCGCGCAGGATGGTTCGTCCCTCGGCCGCGAGGTCGCCCTGCTCACTCCAGCCGATGTCGAAGAATGTCACAAGTCGCCTTCGCCGAATCTCGGGGATCACGTCGCTGATCAGGAGCGATACGCTACGATCGCGATCCTCCTTCGTCTGAGGCATCGACGCCAGGAGTGAGCCAACCACTCTCGGCCGCAATTGCCGATTCAGATGGCCGAGCGCAGATAGCCCGTGCAGATCGGGATCGTGCGGGCACTTGACCTCGACCGCTGTGACGCCCCCCCGTACCGCACGCTGCAGGATCCTTTGCGTCCACCCGAGCAGGTCACGGCTCGAAAGCCGTGATTCGGCGACGTCATCAATCCAGTTCGGAAGCTTCGGCATGGTCCAGTACGGGTCGACCAGCCCAGGCATCACGACGCCTCCGTGGGCATCGATCGTTTGCCACTTGGATGCACTTCGCTGGAGATTTCCCGATTCCACGCGGCCGTTCCGAATGTGAAGCTGCGTGTCACTCGTCACCTGGATGTCGTACGACATCCTTTCGCCAGCACGGATGCATTCGGTTGGGGTGACCAGCTGGCCGATGTTCGAGATGACGATGTCCATTGCAGCCCCTGATTTCGAGTATAGTTGGGGCCGATTGGGAACACAATACTGGTATCCGGCGGAGACGCCGCCACGCCCGCTCGGTCCGTTCCACCGGAGCGGATGAAACGCTTGAAGGGGCATGACAGTGCGCACTCGGGT
The DNA here is from genome assembly GCA_964643395.1 of uncultured Thermotogae bacterium. Taxonomy (GTDB): domain Bacteria; phylum Bipolaricaulota; class Bipolaricaulia; order UBA7950; family UBA9294; genus SPBW01. The sequence continues at coordinate 8,300 of CAZXQL010000029.1, read as the reverse complement.
AAATGAGGAACCCCCGACTCTTTTGACGGGATACGTTGCTGTCCTGGGACAGACGAACGTCGGCAAGTCCACGTTCCTCAACGCGGCCATCGGGCGAAAGCTATTGATCACCTCGGACAAGCCTCAGACGACGCGGAATCGAATTCGGTGTGTTCTGACAACGGATACCGCGCAGATCGTGTTCGTCGACACTCCCGGCCTCCACAAACACAGCAACCAGCTGAGTCGACGCATCCTTCGCGAGGCAAGACGGGGCCTGCGCGGGATGGACGTTCTCGTCTACATCGTCGAGCCGTGGGGCAGCGTCGCCGAGTTCGACCGCCGCGTGTTCGATGAATGGAATGACATCAGCGCTCCGATCATTCTCCTGGTCAACAAGATCGATCGTGCGAAGGGCAACGCCCTTGAGGAGACGTTGATCGCCTACGAACGAACCGGGCGGTTCGCAGAACTCATACCGATCTCGGCGACGCAGGGACGGGGAATCGACGATGCGATCTCGACGATTACCCGCTACCTGTCGCCAGGAGTTCCTCTGTTCCCTCCCGAACAGACATCGGACCAATCGGAAGCGTTCCTGATCGCAGAGCTCATTCGAGAGAAGGTATTCCGACTGACTCGTCGCGAGGTTCCCTACTCAACTGCCGTTCAGCTAAAATGGCTCAGCGAACGTGACGACGGTGTCGTAGAGATCAAGGCCGTGATCGTGGTCGAGCGCGAATCGCAGAAGGGGATCCTTATCGGGAAGGGTGGACGGATGATCAAGCGAATCGGTACGCTGGCCAGAGCCGACATCGAGACGCTATTGGGAAGCCGTGTCTTCCTCGAGACGACCGTTCAGGTGCAAGCCAATTGGACGAAGGATTCCGAGCAGATTGAGCGGTTGACACAGGCAGGCGGGTGAACGATTGATGGAGAAGGCCCCGAACAGGATTCTTGTCGTATCCGAGAGCACTGCGCCGCAACCCACGATCTGTGAGCCCCTGGAGAGGCTCGGGTACGTCGTCGACAGGGTCGCCGTCGACGCGGTCGGCATCGCCGCGCCCGAGGGCATCCATGCCGTCGTCGTCTCGCCACACGGACTGGCTCCCGAGGATATCGAAGCCACGGTCGCCCGCATCCGAGATGCGTGGGGGATCCCCGTCTTGCTTGCGGAGTGGGACCCATCCTTTGAGGCGGCCCAAGAAGTGCGATCCCTTGCCGGGGTCGCTCACATCCCTTACCGCGTCTCCGATGAGACGGTCGAGTGGTACATCGGCAGCTCTCGCGATCTTCACAGCCTCCACGCGCAGTTCGTCCGGCATCGCGACCTCCTGCAGGAGGTCCCTGTGGGCGTATTCGAGATCGCCGATGGGCGACTCACCTATGTCAACGACTACTTGCTCGGCCGGACGGGCTACACGCTCGAACAGATTCGCTCCCTTCCGCTGGAGGAGCTGTTCGTTCCCGAGGATCGCCCGCGGTTCGCTGAGGCGATGCGAGCCTTGCCGCAGCGGGATCCCAACGAGGCGCCTCATGTCTATCGATTCCTCAGTTCGAACGGGCAGGTCTTCGTGGGCGAGGTCCGATCCCGGGCGGCGCACCGGGGCGGCTCCCTGCGAATCGAAGGGACGATTCGCGACATCACCCAAGAGACTCGGATCATGCAACTTCACCGCATCGTCCTGGAGTTGACCGAGGTCATTCTCGCCGAGCCGCAGATCGACAAGATCCTTCAGCTTGTCTTGGACACGATCGTCGAGTACAGCGGCTTCCGGCGGGCCCTTCTCTCGCTCTACGACCTATCGAGCCCGAATCCGGCCGACGCCGCCGTGTACAAGATCATGACATCGGGGTTGACTCCGGAGCAGAATGAGGCCATCCATTCGCAGCCCCCGATGCCGGTCGAGCATCGGAGACTCGTCTACTCCGATCGATTCAAATTGGGGCCGGCGTACTACATCCCCCACGATGAAACGCCCTGGGTGGACGATCATGGCATCACGGGCACCGTGACTGTGGAAGGGTGGCACCCCGACGACTACCTATTCATACCGCTACGAGGCGCCGGGGGTATCATCGGGAGCATCTCCGTGGATGATCCGATCGATCGAAGCGTCCCGACGGTTGAATCGATTGAGCCCGTGGCGTTCCTGGCCAATTTCGCGGCGTTCACCGTAGAACGTGTGTTCAAGCTCAAGCAGATGAGACGCCAGGCCGCCCAGCTGCACGGTCTCGCCACGCTCGGAGCCGAGTTGTCGAAACTGAACAATGAGCGATCGCTGTGCGAGATCGCTGCGGAGCGCGTTCAGTCGAGCATGAAGTACGATGCCTGCGGCGTCTATCTGTCGGATGGCCCCCGGCTCGTGCATGAGGCCGTCGCGTGCCGCGAGGGGTTTCCTGATGCGGATGTCCCGCAGAAGGGTGCGCGTCTCGTTGCCGACGGGCCGGGCATCGATCGATGGGTGCTCCAGCATGGGGAGGCGGCGGTCATCCCCGACGTGACGAAGGATCCTCGGTACCAGGATGCACGAGAGACGATCCGCTCGTACCTCGCTGTCCCGATCATCGGCCGCAAAGGAGTTCTGGGCGTGATCTACGCCGCCTGCCTGCGCTTGTCTGCATTCGACTACCAGGATCTGGAGATCTTCGTGACCGTGGCAAGCCACCTGGCGACCGCGATTTCCGGCATTCGTCGCCGTGCAGCGCTGAACCGCATCTACGCATTCGGTCAACAGATCGCCATCGCCTCGACGGAGTCACAGGCCGTAACCAGCACGCTCGACTTCCTCATCGAGCAGTTCGACTTCCAGCTCAGCACGATCCTGATGCTCCGCGATCCCGAGACGCTCGTGGTCGAGGGTGTGGGGGGCGCCTACAGCAACTCCCGAGTCCGGAAGGGGTGGACGACGAGCACAAGCCGCGGCGTCATCGGCTGGGTGGCGCAACACAAGGCGTCGCTACTCGTTGCGGATGTGCTGGAGGACGCCCGATACTTCGAGGCATTCCCCGGCACGCTGTCCGAGTTGGCGGTTCCCATCCTGTTCGACGACGATGTGCTCGGAGTCATCAACATCGAGAGCCCCCAGCTTGCATTCTTCGACGACGATGACCGGCGGCTAATCGAGGTCGTAGCCAATCATCTAGCCATCGCGCTGTCCAATATCGCGTCACGGGCCGGCTTGCGCGAGCAGGCCATTCGTGACCCGCTCACTGGATTGTTCAACCGCCACTACTTCAACTCGATCATCGCATCCGAGCTCAGTCGAAGCGATCGCTACAAGCACCCCTTGGCCCTCATGATGCTCGACATTGACGGGTTCCGTGCCGTGAACAACCAGATGGGGCACTTGATGGGAGACGACGTTCTTCAGAACGTCGCGAGGATGCTCGAACGCAACGTCAGGGAGTCTGACCGTGTCATCCGATATGGCGGCGACGAGTTCCTCGTGTTCATGCCGGAGACGGATGGCAGCGGTGACTCGCAACGGATTGCCAGCCGTCTGCGCAAGGATATCTCGCACGTCCTTCAGGGAACGGGGGCGGAAGAGATGGGCCTTCGTCTCGGGCTCAGCATCGGCATCTACTCCCGGCGTCCCGGGGACACCAAGACGATGGAAGAGATCCTCGAAGAAGTGGATCGTCGGATGTACGCTGACAAGCGCAAGAGGAACGCAGACCGCGCCGATGACTATCGCCATTAGGCCGCTTGAGACGATTGAGGATCTGCGATCTGCGGTGACCCTCCAGACGGCGGTCATGGGAGAGCGTTCCCGCTTGGTCTGGGGACTCCCTCAACTCCTCCACATTCGGCAGAGCGGAGGCCTGGTGTTGGGCGCACAGGAAGAGGCGATCGGACTTCGCGGCCTCCTGATTGACCTCGTCGCCGTTGCCGACGGCTATCCGGCGTGCAGAACGGTCGCATGGGGCGTCGAGTCGGGCTACCGGAATCTCGGGATCGGAACGAGTCTGCGCGGCGCAGAGCGCCGCCTCCTTCAGGATCAAGGCGTCGATCTGGTGTTCTGGGACGTCGATCCTCTGCTCAGCGGCAACCTCTACGTGGCCCTTCGCAAGCTGGGCGGACTCGCAACCGGGTACCGCCGCGACGCATTGGGAGGGATCCGCGATGCGCAGTCACCCGGTCTCGCCACGGACCGGCTGCGCATCGAATGGTGGCTCGACGCACCTCGCGTCAACGATACGCTGGATGGAAAACTCCCTCCCTCTCACGATCGGATCGGGCTCCACCGAATGGATGTTCTGACCAAGACGACCGTCTTGGGGAGTGGCATGCGCGGCCTGTCCGGGGACGCGGCGGCCCCGACGTCCGAACACGTCCTGGTCGAGATCCCGGAGAACCTTGCCGAACTCCAGAGGGTCGACCACGATGCTGCGATACAATGGAGATTGCGAAGTCGAGACATCTTCGACAAGCTATTCGAACTTGAGTACCTTGGTATTGGATTGATCCACGAGGCGGGACGCAGCTTCCTCCTATTCAAGAAGGGAACGAGACGGACGGAACTACGAACCTCCGAGGGTCGCTGAAAAGGAGACGTCATGCTGAGCAAGAAGGAGTTGGCGAAGCGAATCGATCACACACTGCTCGGGCCCACCGCAAGCAAAGCGGGAGTCAAGAAGTTGTGCGAGGAAGCGATCCGGTACGGTACGGCCTCGGTCTGCGTCAATCCGTGTCATGCCAGCCTGGCGAAGAGCTATCTGGGCGACTCCGGAGTGCTTCTGTGTGTCGTCGTCGGCTTTCCGCACGGAATGTCCACCAAGGAGGACAAGGCATTCGAAGCCCAGAAGGCGATCGCGGTCGGGGCGGACGAACTCGACATGGTCATCAATGTGGCTGCGCTGAAGGAAGGCGACTTCGCGACGGCTGAGGAAGACATTCGTGCTGTGTGCACGGAAGCGGAGAAGGCGCCCCGTGACGTGATCGTCAAAGTCATTCTCGAGACCTCGCTGTTGAGTGAGGAGGAGAAGGTCGCCGGGGCGATCCTGACGAAGTCCGCCGGGGCGCAATTCGTCAAGACATCGACCGGATTCGGTCCAGGCGGCGCCACGGTTGAGGATGTCGCTCTGCTGCGCAAGACGGTGGGGGATGAAATGGGCGTGAAGGCAGCGGGAGGCATTCGCGACGCGGCAACGGCTCAAGCGATGATCGACGCGGGTGCGTCCCGTATCGGCGCCAGCCGAACAGTAGAGATTCTGGACAGCATCGAGTAAAACTGTTCGCTTGTCGGAGCGGTATCGAGGGGTGACCATGCATTGCATCGTGCGTTCTGTGGATCGGACGGTTTTCGAGGGCGGCGCCGAGCGAGTCACGGCGCGAACGCCACACGGCGAGTTCACCGTCCTCAATGGGCACGCTCCCATCGTCGCCGTGCTGGTCCCCGGCGTGATCCGCTGGGTCTCGTCGGGCACTGAGCAGATCCTCGTGTCCCGAGGCGGGACGCTCGACGTTTCTGAAGGCCAAGCGACGTTGCTCGTCGAGCGGCCGTACCTTCTCGAAGAGATCGATCCAGATTCCATTCGTTCGTCGATCGAGGCGCTCCAAGCCGCGGAGGCGGCCGATGGGGCGGACCAAGAAGAAGTCGCCTATCTGGAGCTGCTTTGTCGCGTGAAGGAGAGCCATGGGTAATCGAGTCGTGGTCACCGGGGTGGGCCCCGTCACGCCGATTGGCGTCGGGCGAGAGCTTTTCTGGGAGGCATTGCGTGGGGCGCGAAGCGGCGTGCGCGTCGTCGAGGACGTGGTCGAACTCGAGGGGATCGATGTCAAGATCGGGGCGCCCGTCGATGGGTTCGATCCGCTCGACTACATCGAAGCGAAGAAGGCGCGTCGGCTGGATCGTTCGACGCAGTTCGCGTTGGCAGCGGCCAAACTTGCCCTCGAAGACGCGGCTATCGACCTGTCGCAATGCGACCTCGAACGGTTCGGCGTCGTAGCCGGTACGGGCATCGGGGGCATGGAGACGTTCACCGAGAATCTCTCGACACTGATCGAAAAGGGGCCTCGGCGCGTCAGTCCGTTCTTCGTTCCCCGCATGATGCCGAATGCGATCTGCGGGGAAATCTCGATCGAGTACGGACTGAAGGGAGCCAACTTCGGCGTCGTGTCAGCTTGCGCCAGCGGCACGCACGCGATCGGCCTCGCCGCCAAGCTGATTGCATCCGGGGACCTCGACTGCGCCATCGCGGGCGGAGCCGAGGCCGTGCTTCTGACCGTCACGTATGCCGGGTTTGCACGCATGGGCGCGCTCTCCAAGCGAAACGATCGACCTGAGGCCGCATCGCGCCCGTTCGACAAGGATCGTGACGGCTTCGTCATGGGCGAAGGGGCAGGATTGCTGGTGCTCGAGTCGTACGACCACGCCGTTGCCCGCGGAGCGAGGATCTACGCTGCCGTCGACGGATTCGGAATGTCGGCCGATGCCTCCCATATCGCCGCCCCAATCGAGACAGGGGCCGGCGCCGCGCAGGCCATGCTGCAAGCGCTACGGTCAGCGGGTGTCTCACCGGAAGACGTGGACTACATCAACGCTCACGGGACGTCGACGCCTCCCAACGATCGTGTCGAGACCCACGCCATTCGATGGGCGCTCGGAGACGCAGCCGAGCGCGTGAAGATCAGTTCGACGAAGTCACAGGTCGGGCATCTACTCGGGGCTGCGGGCGGCGTCGAGGCCATTGCGACGATGCTCTCGATGGAACACGGCGTGATCCCCGCGACGTTGAACTACAAGACGCCCGATCCCGAATGTGATCTCGATTACACGCCGCAGTTGACCGAACGCGTCATCCGCGTCGCATTATCGAACTCGTTCGGATTCGGCGGCCAGAACGCGTGTCTGTTGTTCCGACGCGTCGATGAAGATTAGGTGCAAGCGGCCGCATCAGCTGAACTGCTTGATGAAGCGCAGGTCGTTGGTCAGGAACGTGCGGATGTCGTCGATACCGTACCGGAGCATCGCCATTCGCTCGATTCCCAGTCCGAACGCGAAGCCCGTGACCTTCTCCGCATCGTAGCCGACGGCCGTGAGAACGGCGGGATCGACCATGCCGGCTCCCATGATCTCCAGCCAGTCGTCGGCGTCGGGCGCCTTGATGTGTACCTGAACCGAGGGCTCTGTGAACGGGAAGAAGTCCCCTGAGAACAGCATTTCGTATCCTTCTCCGAAGAACTCGTGCGTGAAGATCTCGAGCACGTACTTCAAGTGTGCTAAGGACAGACCTTCCTCGATCCACAGAAGCTCGATCTGATGGAAGACGGGGGAATGGGTTGCATCTTGGGTATCGCGTCGGTAACAGCGTCCCGGGCAGATGATGCGCACCGGCGGTTCGCTTTGCTCCATGACCCGAATCTGAACGGGAGACGTGTGCGGCCTCAGCAAGCGAGCCTCGCCGATATAGAACGTATCCCAGTCCGCCCGCGCCGGATGATCGGAGGGGATGTTCAGAGCCTCGAAGTTGTAGTACTCCGTCTCGATCTCCGGGCCCGTTGCCACATCGAATCCCATCCTCATGAAGATCGATTCAATCTCCCGCTGAACGATCGTCATCGGATGCAGATAGCCGAGTGCGGCACGCACTCCGGGCAGGGAAAGGTCGACCTGATCGGATGCCAGCTGCTCGCGGCGGAGCTCCGCACGGCTGGATTGATTCATCTCCTCGAAGCTTGTCGCCGCTCGCTCCTTCAGATCGTTGATCAAGCGGCCGGCCTCTCCTCGGGACTCGGCGTCAATCTGCCCCATCTGCTTGAACAGCTGAGTGATTCGCCCCTTCCGCCCGAGAAACTCGACACGGAACGCCTCGAGTGCCTCCGGATCGGAGACATCGGACAGACGCGCCTCGAGGTCGCGTTCGATGGCCTCGATCTGTTTCTGGAGTTCCGGAAGTGCAATCATAGTCTGCGGATTATAGCGGTCGCCTTTTTCGTTGACAAGGACGTTTGCCTGGTATAGGCTCACGGAACGTACCGCGCGGAGCCTCATCGTAGGATGACCGACCGTGTGGAATCGTCTCGACTCGTGGTGAAAGGGGAGCAAGATGACCGACTATGCCGGCCGACGCCGTCGGCTCCTGGAGACGCTGTCAACCGATGCCTTCATCGCTGTGAATCTGGAGGGATCGGACCCGGTTTCGTTGCGCTACTTGACCGGCTTCACCGGGGAGGGGGCGCTCGTTCTGTCGGCAGGGCATGCCGTCTTGCTGACGGACTCGCGCTACACCGAGCAAGCGCGACAGGAGACGGAGGGGATCGAGATCGAGGAGGGCCGCATGTGGAACGTGAAGGGCCTTCATCAGGCGCTCGTCGA
>CAZXQL010000028.1:0-16913 GCA_964643395.1 uncultured Thermotogae bacterium | reverse complement strand
CTCGACCTCTACTGTGGGACGGGCAGCGTCGGTCTCGAGGCCCTGTCCAGAGGAGCCACCTCTTGCACGTTCGTGGATCAAGCAGCGGAGGCGTGCCGGATCGTGCGGCGCAATCTGGAAGCACTCGACCTTCTGTCCTGCGGTCGGGTGATGGAAGAGGATGCCCGCATGGCGATCGATGAGCTTTCCCGCCGGGCTCGTCGCTTCGATGTCGTCTTCATCGGCCCCCCCTACTTCCACGAACTCGTACCGGCAACGCTCGACGCCCTGTCCGACGGTCGGATCCTTGTAGACGACTTCGTCGTGGTGGTCGAGATTCACCACACCGAATCAGCGGCCGAGATCTACGGCATTCTGCAGAGAGTGGATGCTCGCCGTTATGGAGACAACCAACTGCTCTTCTACCGTCGCGGTGGACGAGCACGCTCGACGCGCAATCAGGAGGAATGATCATGGCAGAACGCATGATTCTGATAACCAACGACGACGGCGTCAACGCACCCGGCTTGCTCGCTCTGAAGCAAGCCTTGGAAGACGTGGCGCACGTCGAGGTGTTCGCTCCGGATCGGAACTGGTCTGCGGCAAGCCGCACGCGGACGTTCCACAAACCGCTGCGAGTGGACGAGGTTCGGCTTCTCGACGGCAGCTTGGGCCATGTGACCAACGGGACACCCTCGGACTGCGTATCGCTCGCTGTGCTCGGGCTCCTGGAACGGCTGCCCGACCTGATCGTCTCGGGAATCAACGACGGCCTCAACCTCGGCCGAGACATCTCCTACTCGGGAACGGTGGCTGCAGCGATGGAAGGCGTTCGAGTCGGCGTGCCCGCTGTCGCCGTGTCGTTCGATACGACCAGCGATCGCTCGGAAATGCCTGACTACACGACCGCAGCCGGGTTTGCCGCACGCTTCGCACGGTTTCTTCTGGAGCAGAAGGAGCTTCCGAAGAACATCGTGCTCAACGTCAACGTCCCGTACGTTCCGGCGGGGCGGAAGCCCGAATCTCGCGTGACCCGTCTGGGGGGAGAAGCGTACTCGAACTACCTCGTCACAGGGAAGGATCCCCAAGGCCGCAACTACTACTGGGTGACCGGCGATCCTCTGACGAAGGGATCGACCGAGGCCGAGTCGACTGACATCGGCGCGATCTCAGCGGGGTTCGTCTCGATCACTCCGATTCATCTCGACATGACCGAGCATGCCTTGTTGGAGCCTCTCGGAACGTGGGTCGAGATTCTCAACCACGACTAGGCCTTCCAGATCGTCCATGCGCCGACGACCACGAATAGGGCTCCCGCCACGACGTGCAGGATCCGGACGCCGGACGTCGGAATCAGCCGCGGCAGGGCGGAACCCAGGGCGATGGCAAGCACCGTGGATAGGAGCAATGCAGCGCCCGCCCCGGCGAAGACGGCCCACGGGCTGTTGCGCGTAGCCATCGCCAGAACGGCGAGTTGCGTCTTGTCCCCCAGCTCGGCCAAGAACACCAAAGCAAACGTCGTCAGAATCGTTCGGATCATCATCCGCCCCTACAAGCCCACACGCAGTCTATTGCCTCACCGTTCTCATGGGTACGTCACGGGACCCTACATCGGGGGAAGTTGTTCTGCCCGCGCGTCCCCACTACACTGCAAGCGGTCATCCGGAGGTCATCGTGTTTCGACGAGCCGCCTATCAGTACTACACCAACGTGAACTACCTGAGCTGCGAGAAGTGTCTGGCCTGGCACGGCACCATACGCCGCTCACCCAATGCGTTCCCGACGCTCGATGACGGATGCGAGTCAGGCGTCTTGCAGATCCCGCCGAAGCTGGTCCGCGCCTACCGGAAACAGGCCAAGCGGATGCAAGCCCGAGCGCGCAGTGAGCTTCGACGGCGCGAGCTGTTCGAGCAAGCCATGAGTCGTCTCGTGGAGGCGCCGGAGGAAGCCCTGGCGCTGTTCGATCAGGCTTTTCAGATCGACGTGTATATCCCGGATATCGAGCGCTTGGCCGACGTCCACGAGGCGTTTCTTCGCGATCAGCCCGAGATGAGAGACCAGCTGTGCATCCGGTTCGTCAAGGCGTACTCGGACAAGTTCGGATGGCGGCGGTACGAGAGACTCCCTGAACGGATGCGCCTGCAGAGGGAAAAAGCGGGTATAGATCGGATCCGCGAGCTGTTGGGATGAGGGTGCCGAAGCGGTCGATTCAGGAGAGAGGTCTGGTTCTCTTGATCGGACTGGCGGTTCTGGCATCCGGAGTGCTTCTGGTCGGAGGGCCGAGAGAAGCTGCCGAAGCGACCTCGGCATCGACAGATGCGATCCTTCTCGAAAACGTGCTGATCGTGGTCCCACGCTACGTGGACATCGAACCGATTGACATCAATGGCGCAAGCATCGAGGACCTCGACACTCTCCCTGGCATTGGGCCCGCGCTGGCCGAACGAATCATTGCATATCGCGATGAGCATGGGCCGTTCGGGTCGGTGGAGGAGTTGCAGAACGTGAGCGGGATTGGGCCGCAAACCGTCGCCGGGCTGGCCGATGCAGCAGTCGCCGGCTTGGGGGAACCTCAGTAGAAGACCGTTCGCGTGCGATGTCGCTTCCCCTGTCGCTTGGTTCGAGGCTGCTGCCCGCGATGCCACAGTACCTGGTCGACGTCCCGCGCGGTCCAGTGCACGCCGGCCCGGCCGGCCGTCTGAATGATCCGTTCGACCGCGGACACGCTGCATGCACGGATCTCGACTTCCTCGTTCGATCCTGCCGCGATCAGATGCTCCGCCTCGATAGCGTCCGACAGCGAGGGTGAGTACTCGAGGATCCCTTCGGTTCGGAGGACATGCGGGACCAGGTTGTCGGCGAAGATCGTCAGCCGATCGAGATCGTCGAATCGTCCGAGTCCTCGGCCGTCAAGCGCGAGAGCCAGATCGGACGCGAGCAACTGAGACCGCTTGAAGAATGGAATCTCGGCGCCGTGATACGAGCTGACGTCACGAAACATCGGCTGTCGCGTCAGCGTCTCGACCAGGCAGGCCGCGCTGTGCTCGGCTGACGCGACGAGAGCGGAGAAGCTCCCCTCGAACCGGCTCAGAAGGTCCGCTCCAAGGTCGCTCCACGAGGTCGCGAACAACTGCATCAGTTCGGCGATCGCTGAATCGTCCAGGCTTTGGTGGAACAGGTCTGCGCACTCGCGTTCCGTGATCCCCACCAACTCGTTCGCGGATAGCGGACCGCGCGACTCGAATCGTTCCTTCAGCGACGTGGCGATCGTGAAGTAGCCGGACATGCCCGGACGCTTCGCCAGATGTGGGAAGTACCCGGACCCGAAGTTGACCGCGGCCAACGTGACGAAGAAGGCGGCGGTTTGCTCGTTGCTTCCGATGAAATGGGACGCGGCATCTATCTGCGGGACGGGAAGCGGTGCTGCCAGGAGCGGCTCGACCCACGGTGCCATGGCTTCGTCTACGACGCGGACGTGGCGTGCCCGATCCGCAACCTCGCCGCAACGCGCTCGGATTCGATCGAAGTCAACCTCTTGCCCCACGCTTCCTCCCCATGTCCCGCACAATGGTCTGTCGCCGATCGTAGCGTAACGCATCGGCCCGTCAGACGTCACGGAAGCGGGTGGCGGCCGCCGGCTACGTCTGTTTCGGCTTCTGTCCGAACTGCCTTTCCCATTGGGACGGGGGCGGAGCCGGCCGCGGAGGCCGCATCGCGCGGCTCGTGACGATGCTGTTCATCTGAGTGGCTTGGATCGTCGTGAGCCGCTCGGCGAGTTCCTTGTCCATTCCGGCGTCCACGAGAGTCTTGTAGTACGTCGACAAGGCCTTCGCGACCTGTTCCATGGCCTCGGGCGTATACATGGCGTCATTGATCCCCCGCATCAAAGTCGGAATCCGTTCGGAGACGACGTCGAGCAGTTCGCGGACGGACTCGGTGTCCTCCAGCTCCTCCTCGTGATCGCTGAGTTCATCCTCCAAGTCGCTTAGCTCATCCTCGAGCTCCTCGAGGTGCTCCTCCTTCGACTCCAACTCGGTGCGAAGCTCCTCGAGCCGAGATCGTTCGGCGGCCAGCCGCTCGCGCTCCCGTTCCAGTCGTTGGCGCTCCTCCTCGATGCCATGTTGGGCCTTCTCCTTCGCTTGCTCCAGCGCATCTTCCTTTCGCGAAAACATCATGCTCCTTTCGTGCTTCGCCCGATGATCCGCACCCGGCGGCCCAGAACCCTCAAGTCTCCCTGCACGGGACCCGCTCGATCGCGTGCCGCAATGCCGATATTGAGCCCGACGAGAAGGGATCCGATGTCGATGCGGGCCTTCGCTCGGCCGGTGAGTCGGCCTTCTAGAACGTTCCACATGCGATCGGACGGCACGGAAGACCGATCCACGTTCACGATGAAGCGATGGCGGAGTCCGATGAGCTCGGCCAATTCCTGCTGACAGGCGCTGCATTGGGCGATGTGGGCGGCCATGCGCTGCATCCGGGATATCGACAGCCGACCGGAGACATACCAGGGCAACCACTCGCGAACGGATTCACAGTCGATCATGAGAGCTCCTTCGCCAGCGCACGCCGTGCGTGGTGCATCCTTGACTTCACCGTTCCCACCGGAATCTCCAATACGTGGGCCGCTTCGCGGACTGTGAGGTTCTCGTAGAATACGAGGTGCATGACCTCACGCTGGAGCGGCGTCAGTGTTTGAAGGGCATCCTGGATGTGCAGATCCCGGACCAGCGACTGCGCTGGATCATCGGTCCCAGCGCCCCGATGGGACTCCGGGAGACGCTGCCCCTTCGACTCCTTGCGCAGGATGTTGTGGGACTGGTTTCGGGCGATTCCCAACATCCACGTCAGAACCCGCGAGTTCCCTTTGAACCGGTCTGCTCCGTTCCACACGGCCATCATCGTCTCCTGTGCCACTTCCTCAGCCAGATGCGGGGATCGAAGGATCGAGAGCGCGTACCGATACACGGAGGTCGCATGTCGCTCGTACAGCCGGCCAAAGGCATCCCGGTCCCGTTGCGCCACCCGTGCGAGCAGCCGCTCGTCTCCGATCAACAGTCTCTCCGCATCCCGCACCTCGTCTCCTCGTGCGTCCACCGAACATGATCGGGATCCATCGTTATTGAGTGGTCGATCTCGTCGTTTTGGTTCACCGTGACGCCGCTGCCGTCGAGCCGCCTGCGCCGAGTCTAGTAGCCGAGGTGAATGTCCACGCGATGCGGAGGCGGCTCGCCACGAACGAATGCATTGAGCGTGCCTGCCAAGTTGCTCATGCGGAGCTGCTCTAACTCCTCGACGCGGAACGCCCCGCCACGATGGGGGCTCATCACGACGTTGTCGAGTTCATGAAATGGGTAGTGTGACGGAGGCGTGTTCGAGCGCTCCGATTCAGTCTGTGGATACCTATACCACACGTCGATTCCTGCGGCGGCGATTCTCTTGACGCGGAGCGCATCGAACAGCGCCTTCTCCTCGACGATCTCACCGCGCGCGATGTTGACGAGCACGCACGAGCGAGGGAGCGAGGCGATCTCGTCTGCCCCGAGCAACCCCATCGTCTCGGGAGTCAGCGGCAGAGCGATGAACAACGCATCGGCGACGGCGAGCAGCTCACCCAGCGCATCCGGGCCGTGGATCTGCACGTCCGCATCAGACGTTCCCGACACGTGCCTTCGCATAGCGTGGACTTCCATCCCGAGCGCGTTGCAGACGCGCGCGATTCGGGAACCGATGGCGCCGTACCCAAGCATGACCGCCGTCTTCCCTGCCAACAACACGGTGTGCGCGCCATCGTAGCGGCTGCGCCAATCGTGAGAGCGGAGGGCCGTGTCGACCGGGATGATCGACTTCGCCGCGGCCAGGAACAGCGCCATCGCGAGTTCAGCCACAGCGGTGGCATTGTGATGAAGGTTGTAGACCGCCAGGTCCGGACGTTCATCGAGGATCAAGCGGCGAGTCTCGTCAGGGACTCCCGCGTAGGGAACGATCAGCGCTTCGAGGGATGGGCAGGCGTTCAATCGCTCCAACGACGGCCGGCCCTCCACGAGGACGTCCGTCTGCGGGCTTGGCGGCTCAGGGCCCGACGTCACTTCGATCGCAGGATCGAGAAGCTCGACGAGGTGTCTCAACGCATCGTCCGGTGGGCGATGCGTGATGTGAACTCTCAGGCGTCGCGAACGCTCGCTTCCCCGCCCCTCTTCCGATCGTTCAATCATGAGGAACAGTGTATCCGTTGGAAGGAAGCCTAGACTAGGATTCGTCCAGGATGTGCGTTCATACGCGGGGAGGTCGGCTGCATATCGTCGACCGTGTCGATTCGCATGACGGCGCGAAGCCTACGATTCCAGCTACCCGCCCCCGACGGGAGGGAAGAGGCCGACGCGATCTCCATCGCTGAGCGGCTCCGATCGGGCATGCACCATGCGGCCGTTCACGATTGTCAAATGGACGTCGGCCTCCGGAATGCCCAACTGACCGATCAGCTCGGCAATCGTAGCGCCGTCCCTCAGCTCGACATCGAACGGATCACCGGCCCGGTGCGTAGGAGCGTCCTTCGCAAACGTCGCGTACAGCCGGACGGCGACCCTCACTTTTCGGGGTCCTTACCGCGCTTGGGCGAGAAGTACCACTTGTAGAGAAGCTGCATGTCGTCCGGGAATAGGCCCAAGCGATCCCCATCGGAAACCGGGGACTCGAAGTCGGCGTACCGACCGTTGAGAAACAGATTGCTCCCCAACTCCCCGACGGACACGCCGAGACGCTCAATGACATCCCCGACGGTGTCTCCGGACAGCCATGGGAGCTGGACGACCGATTGCGACGTCGGAGCCACGTCCTTCGCGAACCTCCGCAACTTCCCATAGAGATGCACGCTAATCATGGCGAATCCCACCTGACCTACACGGACACTCGAGGGCGCGACACGGACTCAGACGCGCCGCCTGAGTTCGCAACTCCCCGTGGAGCCGTATCTGAATCATGACGAACCGTTGTTGATCTCGCCAATCACAGAAGGGGGAGCAGTCGGTCTGCCCCTCCTTCTACGATCTCGGCGAATATCAGCTTGCCGAGCCGAATACCTTGTCGATCTCGGCGTCCGCGATGTCCCAGACGACATTGTGCGGCGGCAACGATTCGTAGGTCATGAATTCGGGCAGGCGATCGTCGAGTTTGGTGAATCCGGCTTTGCGATTGAAGTCGAGTTCCAGATCGAGGATCTCCTTGCCGATGCGGCCGACGTCATCAGCCGTCCAGTTTGTGCCGAGCACGCCATTGCACTCATCGACCATTCCTTCGAACCCACTGGCGATGTCCAGAATGGCAAACGCGATGAACAGGCAATGCCCGGTGGAATCGATGAACGCGGTTGCGTACTGGAAGTTACGTGCCAGTTCGGCCTTGTCCGGATTGAGTGGATCGAGCTTTCCGGATACGCCGAGTATCTCGGGTGCGATCGTGTATCCCGACGTGTGATCGGCGCCCATGGTGGAGACCGCGTACGTCATGCCGATCCCCTTGATGACGCGCGGTTCGTACGCAGGCATGTTCTGCCCCTTGACCTGGGGGACGCGCGCCACGCCGAGCGTCTTGCCTGTGACCGCAGCGCCGGCGCCGAGGATCTTCCCGAGCGGTGTCGCTTTCCCGATCTCATGCAACAGCTCGATGGCACGGGCACCGTCCCCGAAATCGGCCACGCCGCCCTCCATGGCAACGGCAATCGTCCCTCCGATCTCGATGGTGTCGAGTCCATACTCGTTGCAGAGCAGATTGAGTTCCGCTACCTGGTCGAGGTTGTCGATGCCGCAGTTGGCGCCGAGCGCCCAGGCGGACTCGTACTCGATGCAGGACGTATGCTCGGATCCATCAGGCCGATGCCACGTGTTGGAACAGCAAATGATGCAACCGGGCGAGCAGGGATGGTTGTAGAGCTCGGAGCCTGTCCGTTCCTTGTTCCCCTCGAAGATGGCCTCGCCCGCGATCTTGGCGGCCCCTTCGAAGCGGCCGGACCGGAAGTTCCGAGTCGGAAGCGCTCCTGCCTCGTTGAGGATGTTGACCAGAACGGCGGTTCCGTAGCTGTTGAGCGCACCCTTCGGCTTCGTGATGGCGTGCTCGGTCAACGCCGCCGCCATCTTCTTGCGCCCGGTCTCGAACGTTTCGGGATCGGCGATCGGCACGTCTTC
Source organism: uncultured Thermotogae bacterium (assembly GCA_964643395.1). Lineage (GTDB taxonomy): Bacteria > Bipolaricaulota > Bipolaricaulia > UBA7950 > UBA9294 > SPBW01. Next base: position 8,754 of record CAZXQL010000028.1, on the reverse strand, counting down.
CGCTCCCGAGTCGTCGACCACGATGAACTTCAGTCCTTTGCTTCCCATCACGGCGCCGAGGCCGCCTCTTCCGGCGTAGCGGCTGGGCCGCCCCTCTTGGTCGTTGAAACAAATGCCGGATGCCGGCATCCGATGTTCGCCCGCGACGCCGATCGAACAGATGCCGACGGACTCCATGCCTCCGAACCGTTCGAAGACCGTGGGATAGACATCCGAGAGTCTCACACCGGTCCACGAGTCCGCCGGCTCGAATCCCGCACCGTCGGCATCGATCTTGAGCAACCAGAAGCCCTCGGCCCGGCCCTCGATGATGATCGCGCGGATTCCGAGACGAGCTAGTCGACGAGCCCACCCGGTTCCGGCGTTGGCTTCCTTGATTCCGCCCGTCAGGGGCGACTTCCCTCCGACAGAGATCCGCGATGACGTCGGGGAAGAGGTCCCCGTCACGATGCCGGGAGAGAAGACGAGCTTGTTGTTGGGGCCCAGTGGATGGCACATCGGCAGGACCTCGTCATGCACAATCGACGACGTCAGCCACCGGCCTCCCTTCCCTTGGTGCTTGTCCGGAACCGGCTCAAACGAAGCCGTGCGGCTTGTCATGTCGACGCGCAAGAATCGATCCATCCGTCTCGCCTCCTGTTAGATTCGATGATTCCACTGATTCACTGGTCTACCATGCCTTGCCTCGCCATGTCAATTCCCATAGCGCGTCCGCAGGATGTGAGGACGCGGAGGATTGGCGCACACACGGCCTGAAGCACTTGAATGGAAGACGGGAGCGTGCTCGCACCGGGCGGTCGGAGCGCCCTATCTCGATGGTTTTGGGATGGGAAACGCGGTGAGTGCGATTGTGCCGAAGTGCGAGTGGAGAATCCCGCCGGCAGTTAGCTGGTGGCGCGCGGCGAGTCCCGCGAGACCTCTCCGGGCGGCGAAGTCGCGGAACCCCGTATGGTGGCCGGATCCGGCCGAGGCCTCGATAAGACGAATCAACTGCCATGGAGGATTCAGCCATGGCCGGCGAGGTCGTTCGTAGTCGGCGATGATCAGGTAGCGTGATGCGACTCTCATGGCTTCGGCCAGCATGCGCGTGCGCTCAGCCTCCGGGTGTTCGTGCAGAGCGAGCACAAGAGTGCAAACATCGAACGAGTCATCGGCGAATGGGAGATCGAGCGCCGATCCTCGAATGTAATGGACATGACGTCCGCCGCGTCGCCTTGCGTGGGCGATCATCTCTTCAGAGAGGTCCAATCCCGTGGCCATCAGCCCGGCTCGTCCCAAGGCGCGACATTGCGCACCGGTGCCTGACGCGATGTCGAGGACGTTGTTCACTTCCAAGTTACCGCACAACCTGACGATTCGAGGGCGCAGCGGGTGGATCAGTGGATCGATCAACCAACGGTACACGAGTGTCGCCAACGAGTCGTATCGCTTCTTCCGCGTCATGCTGTATTCTACCCGTGATTCAAGTCAAGGGGATGCCCGCGGAGCAACGGGCGGCATGGGAGGTGCCTACGGAGATGTCGGGACTCATAGATCTCCCCAACCTCGGGAAGGTCGTGGTGAGCCAGCTCGAGCACGTCGGGATCACGACTCCGGCCGAGCTTCGTAGGCTCGGCAGTGTCGAGGCTGCTCTGAGGCTATCCAAGATCGGCGTGGAAGTCTGTTCGAGCAAGCTATCGGCTCTGGAAGGGGCAATCCGAGGGGTGCGCTGGCACTCGATTCCCGCAGACGAACGGGCGGCCCTGAAGGACGAGTTCGACGCACGCTGCTGAAGGGAGTTGCGGAAGACGATACAGCAACGTCCGAGTTGACACCACGGAGGAGACATGACGGAATCGATTCAAACGGTCTTATCAGGCATGGTCAATGCGTACCTCATCACGGCTGGCGAGGGGTTCGTGCTGGTCGATACGGGAATGGCTGCGCAGCGTGCGCGGCTCGAATCGGCACTGCGAGACGCCGGCTGTCTTCCCGGTGACCTCCGGCTCATCGTCGTGACACACGGAGATCCCGATCACAGCGGGAATGCTGCATACCTACGGACTGCCTACGGAGTGAAGGTCGCCATGCACCGATTGGAGGCGGAGGCCGTAGAACGAGGCGACATGTTCCGCAGCCGCAGCCGGATGCCGTTTGGCCGGCGTCTGCTGAAGCCTCTCATGACTCTCTTTCGCCTCAAGAAGAGGGATCGATTCACGCCGGACCTGATGCTCGAGGACGGAGACCGTCTCGACGAGTTCGGGCTCGACGCCACGATCCTTCATGTGCCCGGACACAGCATGGGATCGATCGCCGTTCTGATGGCGGACGGTGTGTTGTTCAGCGGGGACTTCCTCGAGAACCGAACGCGCCCTTCGGTAGCTACACTCGTCGACGATGCAGAAGTTCTGAAGGCCGGATTCGAACGCGTGAAGGCGCTCAACGTTCGCACCGTCTATCCCGGCCACGGGAAGCCCTTCCCCCTGGACATTCTTTGCTAGGGCTGCCGACAACCGATGTGAGAGAACCTTCTTCGCCCGTCTGCAATCGAATGCCTGGGTCGATCCGGCAGGCCGAGTTGTCCGTGTCGCCTGCATCGACGTACGATGCAGGCAATGTGTCGGGGACGGGCAAGTGCGGCAGATGCAGAAGGAACAACGGATGACACCATCGCACGACAAACGGGAACTCTACGAGCAAGTGGGGCTGGCTCATCGATTGGGACTGGGCAGACACCCGGCTCTCGTCGTCGTCGACATGCAAATCGGATTCACGGTTCCCGAGAAGTTCCCGTTGGCGTGGAACCTCGACGAAACGATCGCGGTCATTCATCGCCTTATCAAGGCCGCCCGGCCGAAACGAGTTCCCATTGTCTTCACGGCCATCGGTTTCGACCCGGTTCATCAGGCGGACGGCGGGCTTTGGGTCCAGAAGGCCCCCGTTCTACGCCGGTTGAGAATCGGCGGTGAACTGGTCGAGATCGATCCACGTCTCGACCGGAAGCCCGAGGACATCGTCGTCGTCAAGCAATACGCCTCCAGCTTCTTCGGGACGCACTTGGCATCCACGCTGACTGTACAGGGAGTCGACACGGCGATCGTCACCGGCTGCATGACAAGTGGATGCGTCCGAGCGACCGTGATCGATGCGATCTCAAATGGATTTCGTCCTATCATCCCGATGGAAGCGGTTGGTGATCGCGCCCCGGAGCCTCATGAAGCCAATCTTTTTGATATGGACAGCAAGTACGGGGACGTGATGCCCACTGAGGATGTCCTCAGGTATCTCGAGGGGCTCGCCCAGCGACCGATTCCGAAAGATTCTTCCTGAGACGGAGTTCTCCTCCACAGCTTGCATGGGTGTGTTCATCGAAACGGAAACAGCATGAAGAAGGTCGACCTCATCATCATCGGCGCCGGATCCCGCGGCTCGGTCTATGCATCCTACGCATCCGATCATGCCGATACTGTCCGGATCGTCGGCGTGGCTGACCCTCGGCCTGCGTGGCGTGAACGGCTTGCCCGCGCACATGACGTACCGGCCGCGAATGGGGTCGATGACTGGCGCGAATTGGCGACGAAACCCAAGTTTGCCGATGCCGTTGTCATCGCGACCCCCGATGCGCTGCATACGGAACCCGCGATCGCGTTCGCAGAAACGGGGTACCACATCCTTCTCGAGAAGCCGATGGCGCCGAATGAAGGGGAATGCCGCAGGATTGTGGCTGCCGTGAGCGACGCCGGCGTCATCTTCGGTGTGTGCCACGTACTTCGGTACACGAAGTACACGCAGGCGGTCAAGAAGCTGATCGACGACGGCGCGATCGGAGAGATCGTCAATGTTCAGCGCTTGGAGCCGGTTGGGTACTGGCATCAAGCCCACTCGTACGTCCGGGGGAACTGGCGACGTGAGGATGAGTCGTCCTCGATGTTGCTCGCCAAGTGCTGCCACGATCTGGATTGGATTCGATACGTCATGGGCAGCCGCTGCGTGGCGGTTCATTCCTTCGGCACGCTGAAGCACTTCCGCCGCGAACAGCGACCGAACGGCGCCGCCTCACGTTGCATCTCATGCGCTGTCGAGTCGGAGTGCCCGTACTCGGCCGTCAAGATCTATCTGAGACGAGTCGCCGCCGGTGAAACCGGCTGGCCGGTCGACATCCTCGCATCCGACGTCACCGAGGATGCTGTGCGAGAAGCCCTTCGGACGGGTCCGTACGGACGCTGTGTGTACGACTGCGACAATGACGTGGTCGACAATCAAGTCGTGAACCTGCTGTTCGAGCAAGGTCAGACCGCGAGCCTCACGATGACGGCGTTCGCCGAAGCGGACTTCCGGCAGACGAGAATCTTCGGCAGCAAGGGAGAACTGGTCGGAGATGGACGAACGATTCGCTGGTTCGACTTCCTCACGGACGCGTGGCGTGAGATGGACACGGATCCGGACGGTCGCTCCTCTCTCGATGGGCATGGCGGCGGCGACCAGGCCTTGATGTGTGCATTTGTGGATGCCGTGCGCCACGAAGATCAGGGTCGTCTCTCGTCGGGCCCCCAGGAGACGCTCGAGAGTCACCGAATGGTGTTCGCTGCCGAGAAGGCACGAGCCGAGCAGCGCGTGGTTTCGCTGGATCCTGTGGATCACTAGAAGGAATCGGACCTCGCGGGCTGTGCCCCGGCTACGATCCGAATAGGCGGATGAGCGTCGAAATCGCCGTGGGGAGCAAGAACATCCCCATCACGAACCCGAGCAAACCGAGCGATCGTAGCTTGGACCGCACGCCGAGCAGTCCGGCAAGGATCGCCAGGATTGCACATACGGGAACGACCGGACCCGGATGCGTCGACGCCATCGCCCACCCGACGACGCCGGAGCACAAACCGACGACGGCGCAGACGAGGAAGAGCAGACGCGGGTCGGACGGCACGCCGGCCGGATCGGATCGCTCGACGAAGAGCCAGCGGAGCATGCGGCGTCCGCGGTAACCTTCCGACGCGAATTGAGGGTTCCTCTCGTTGTCCTGGCCGGACGTGTGCTTGACAGGTTTCACGCGATCTCCTTGTCGCTGGCGATCGAATACGCTTGCCGTACGGTCGGTAGGGGATCGTCTGCCAGCAGGCTACGGTTGCCCCGACAGCTCCCCGACGAGCAACTTGTCGACATCGAAACGATAGCCGAAACCCTTAACGTTGGCGATGCACCGGCCGAGCCCAGTCTCGATCTCGTTAAGCTGGCAACGGAGGCGATAGACGCACTGGCGGACGTCATTCGAGTTGACGTAGGGGGAGTCCGTCCAGACATGTTCGATGATCTCGCTGTCTGTGAATACGCGTCCGTGTTCTCGCGCCAGGAGTTCCAGCAGCAAGAACGGTTTGGGCGAGAGGGACACCTCACGATCTAGGTACGCGATGCTCTTCGCCCGTGAATTGATGGTCAAAGGATGGTCAGCCAGCACGATCTGCTGTTCCGAATCATCTGTAGGGACGCTCTCGATCAGGCGGAATGCGTGGGCATGACGAATCCGCAGGACAACGACGGTCAGAATGAGGCCGACGACCCAGGCACTCGACGAGGCCAAAGCCGCAGCGAGCTGTGTGTCTTCAAATCGAACGGCGAGACCGTCGGCCGCGGTGCCGATCCGGACGGTTCCCCCAGATGGATCGAGTTCAGGGAACGTCACAAGCGTGTCCAGCACCCATCGGCCGCTGACGGATCGCAGAACCGTCGAGTCGACCGCCGCCGGCGCATCGGGTAGCTCACGGTCCCATCCCGGCGCACGTGCGTCGACGACATACTTCCCCAGTCGCTGGACCTGAATAAAAAGGGTGTTGCCTCCAAACATGACGTCGACGACGCGATTCAGTAGATGTTGATGATCGACCTCGCTCAGAATCCACTCAGACGTCGCATTGGCAAAGGATGTCGCAGAGCCATGCGCCACGGCCGTCGCCTCGGCGACGATGCCCTTGCACGTTTGTCTGACATAGAGAAGCGCGCCCGTGGAAAACAAGGCCCCCGTGACGATCGCGACGACCGAGAAGACGATCCACGGCTTGCGAAATTGGAGCGTCATGGCTCGACAAAGGTAGCAGACGGCTTCCATGGGAGCAAGCACAAGGCGGATTCGATCCAAGCAGGAGACGGCGGGAATCACCTTTACAAGGGCTGTTTGGAGCGTGTAACGTTCGTTTGACGATGTTGTGATAGAAGCGTGAGTCGCTTGTCCCGATGCTACTCCGCGTATCAAGAGTGCGCAAATCTCTTTGCAGTGCGGTTCCCTCATCTGCGCAGGCAGCGTGCGGGAACCGCTTCTGCAGATAGGTCTCCGAAGCGGATTTTCCCTTGTAGAACCCCGCCCCGCAGTTCAGCTCTTGCCGTCCGAGCGCGTGTGTGCATCTCCAACGTGTCGCGAGGACTCGCATGGATACGGGCGTACGGTCATCCTCAGCCAGATGGCGTTCCCTCCGGCTCTATCTCTAGACTGACAGAACAAGCCGCGCCGAAGTTTCGCTATCATCTCGTGTCGTGCGTTGTGAATGAAGGGAGAGCCATGAACCACTCAGCGTTGATCGATCGATTAGACAGAAGCATCGGCGTCATCCGAGAGCTGTGCACGGGCATCGACGCCGAGCAAGCTGTCTGGAGGCCACAAGAAGGAACTTGGTCCATCCTCGAGGTCGTTGCACACCTGTTGGACGAGGAGAGGGAGGATTTCCGCGTGCGCCTCGGCCTGCTTCTGCGAGACCCGGATACAGACTGGCCGCCGATCGATCCCGAGGGATGGGCGCTCGAAAGGGATTACAGAACGCGACGCCTCGACGAGACGCTGATGAGCTTCTTCAACGAACGTCAGGATTCGCTGCAATGGCTGCGGGGACTCGGTCATCCGTCGTGGAATCGGGCCAAGACCCATCCGCAGGTTGGACCGCTGTCGGCCGGTGACATGCTCGCTTCGTGGGTCGCTCACGACTGGCTGCACATCCGTCAGATCGCCGGATTGCACTGGGAGTTCGTGCAGCATCTCGCAGCGCCGTATCGCGTGGAGTACGCAGGGCGTTGGTAATTCCCTAGGGAAGGATGCGGACCGAGCATACCGGCCGCGCTCACGGTATGCTTGCCCGACATGAGCACACCAACTTCCTCTACGTTTGACACGGTCATCTGGGATTTCAACGGGACACTGATTGATGACCTCGATCTTGCCGTTCAATGCATCAACGAGCAACTGGCGCGCCGCAGCCTGCCGCCCTTGACCACGTCGTCCTATCGATCCGTCTTCGGATTTCCCGTCGAGGACTACTACCGCCGCATCGGACTCGATCCGGACAGCGAACCGATGGCCGACCTTTCGGCGGAGTTCTTCTCCGCCTACGACCGCGGGCTCAAAGCCTGCAGCCTGCACGACGATGCCGTCGAGACGCTGCAGCTCTTCAAGAGAAGAGGCTGCACGCAATTCGTCCTGTCCGCCATGGAAGAGAATCGGCTGCGAGCGACCGCGGACCATCTGGGCATTGGCGAGTTCTTTGCCGGCATCTATGGGCTCTCCCATCTCGAAGGCGACTCCAAGCTCTCACGTGGGCGAGATCTGCTGCGCGACTTCGACATCGATCCGCGCACCACGATGTTGGTGGGGGATACCAGGCATGATGCCGAGGTCGCTGGCGCCCTAGGCATGTCCGCCACGCTGGTGGCGCAGGGACATCAATCCCTCGTTCGGCTACAGGATACGGATTCACCGGTGTATTCCTCCCTCCGTGCCTGGACGGCCGCCGGTGACGGGACGATGTGCAGCTAGGCGATCGGCATGAAACTGCGGTCCGCGGCGAGACGTGACCTCATGCAACGCTACGGGTCTTCGGTTGCCGGGCTCCCCGCGTGAGCGTAGGATTCGGCTGATGGATATGCAAGGACGCTCCCACGCCGCAAACCGGTTGCCCGGAGGGCAATCGGACGGCATCTATCGCGAGGTCCTGGTCGTCCCGGAGGACGCCATCGATGGCAACGGGCATGTCAACAACGTCGCCTACGTTCAGTGGATGCAGGATGTCGCCGTTGCCCACTTCAGATTCGTCGGAGGCATGAACGGCATCGAGCACGCCGGCGGGACGTGGGTCGTTCGATCTCATCACATCGAGTATCTCCGCCCCGCGTTCCACGGCGATCGAATCGAGGTCCGAACGTGGGTAGTCGACTGCGGTCGCGTTCGGTCTCACCGACGCTATGAATTCGTGCGGCCATCGGACAGCGCGACGCTCGCGACGGGCGTGACGGAATGGGTGTTTGTCGACGCCGAAACCGGTCGTCCGCGTTCGATCCCCGACGAGGTTCGGCGGGTATTCGTGCTGAAGCCGGATGAGGGGCGACGATGACTGCGAGCAACGCCGACGCTCTTGCCTTCGATCTCTTGGTTGAGGACGCGGGGGAAGCCGGGTGCTTGGGCCACATTCCCGACTTGCCCGGACTCTGCTTCCGGTCGCACACCGTTGCTCAAGCCAAAGCGATTGCTCCCCAACGAATCGCCGAATACGCTCGCTGGCTGGAATCGGGCGATCTGGGCGACCTCACGCCGATGACTGCAACGCTGACAAGGCGGATGTCGGAGTCCCCCCCACCCGAGATCCGACTCGCCGTCGTGGAATGCCGTGCGGGTGCCCCCGTCTGGGAATCGGGCAAGGCAGCCGTTCTCTTCGAATGGGATCGACGGCCGCTTGGCGATGATGCGGTCATGGTACACCTCCGCTTCACCCGCCGTGTGCTCGATCGATTCCGGGAGTCGGT
>CAZXQL010000027.1:0-17172 GCA_964643395.1 uncultured Thermotogae bacterium | reverse complement strand
GCGGCGCCTCCCTGAGCAACTCGCAGAGTTGCCGTGGACGTAGGGAAGCAACTCGTAGAGTTGCCGTGGACGTAGGGAAGCAACTCGCAGAGTTGCCGTGGACGTAGGGAAGTAGCCGCGAACCTGAAGGGACGTGGTCCCTTCAAGTTCGTCTGAGAACGCTACGCGCTCTCCGGGGCGCATGCGAGAACGTGCCCTGCGTAGGACGTCTTCGCTCGATTGGGAGAGGGTGAAGCGGTTTCGGACTCAGGCTATCGAGGGGGCTTCGTCGTCGGGCGAGTCCGTCGGGTCTACGAGGTCCAAACCGCGAATCTGAACATCGTTTCGCCAATCGTCAAAGCCGACCTGACAGACGAGGGAAGCGCTGTCCGCCCCTTCGAACTCCTCGAGGTACTTGGCCATGCGAAACGCGATGAACGGTGCGGAGCGTCCGTTCTGAGATACTCGGCCCTTGAGATGCTGGCGACGATTTCCGACCAGCGTCAGCTCATCGAACGAGCAACCCTCGATGAGGAAGTGCGGCTCGCGGTTGCCGGGGCCGTACGGCCCGAGCGACACGAGGTTCGTAAACAGCCGTAGATCGACATCCCGCAGATCGAGACGCGCATCGATCGTGCTTGGAGTCTGAATCTCCATGTCCGGACGGTGGGAGCTCACGTACTGCAGAAGCCTCTCCTCCAGCTCCTCGAGGTTCTCGGTGACGACAGCGAAGCCGGCCGCCATGCGATGGCCTCCGAATTGCAGGAGAAGATCGCGATGCTCCTGCAAACACGCGCTGATGTTGAACGTGCCGACGCTTCGACAGGAACCACGGCTGAGTGAATCTCCCTTCGATACGACGATCGACGGAACCCCGAACCGGTCTGCCAAGTTGGATGCAACGAGGCCGAGAATGCCCTCGTTCCAGTACTCCCCGGCCAAGAACACCAATCCGGCCTCGCGAGGATCGACCCCGCTTTCGCGGATCTGCTCCTCGGCCTGCGCGATCATGTCGGACTGAGCAATCTCCCGATCCTTGTTGTAGTCGATGAGGATTTCGGCCAGATACTCGGCCTGTTCCTGCGCTTCGGTGATCAGCAGGAGAAACGCCACCTTCGGATCCCCGGAACGATTGGCGGCGTTCAGCTTGGGAGCTACGAGATACCCGATGTCCATGGCACTGATCCGCTTCGAGTCGACCGACAGCTTCTCGAACAACGATCGCAGACCGAGGGACGAGCCCTTCCCCTTGGAGATCTGTGCGAATGCTTCGCGCACGAACGCGCGATTCTCGGATTCGCCGTTGTGCGAGAGCGGAACCAAGTCGGCAACCGTTCCCACTGCCACCAAGTCCAGGAGTTCGGCAGGCGCAGGCTTCCCCAGCCGCTCATACAGCCCGCAGATCAGCTTGTAGGCGACTCCGACGCCCGCAAGGTTCTTGTTGGGATACGTGTCCCCGGGGCGGTGGGGATCGACGATGGCCACTGCATCGGGCAACGCCCCCGTCGGAAGATGATGGTCGGTCACGATCGTATCGATGCCTGCACCCTTGAGCTGCTGGATCTCCTCTCCGTTGCCGATCCCGCAATCCACGGTGATGACGAGGGGGAATCCTTCCTCAATGGCACGCAACACAAACGCTTGAGAGAGCCCATGGCCTCGCCTGCGGTCCCCGACGTCGACCTTGACGGAGTTCTTAGGCAGGAACGGGCGGATGCCCCGGTAGAGCACGGCGGCGCCGGTGAGTCCGTCGGCGTCGAAATCCCCGTGGATGAAGATTCGCTCGGATCGCGCGATCGCCTGCTGTAAACGATCCAGTGCTTCGGTCATCCCGTCCAGTGAGAATGGAGAGTGGAAGCTGTGGGCATCGGGGTCGATCAAGTCGCTCCAAGCGGCCCCGCCGCGCTGCGCCAACAACACCGCAAACGGCGTCGCACAACTGAGGGATGCACGAATCGCCGAGATGAGAGACTCGCTCGGAAGCTGGGAGACTTCCCAATTCCTCCCCCTTCGGAGGACGGATCTCATTTGGTGGCTTTGGCTCCTCCGGCTTTCATCGACCACGCGTAGAGAATAGGATTGGCGATGTACATGGACGAGTAGGTTCCGACGATCACTCCGATCAGCAGAGCCAGCGAGAACCCACGAAGCACGGCCCCGCCGAAGAAGAACAGAATGGCGACCGGGATCAAGGTCGTGATGGATGTGTTCAGCGTACGGCTTAGGGATTGGTTCACCGAGTGGTTGATGATCTCGAACACGGACCTGCGGCGTTCGAGCTTCAAGTTCTCACGAATCCGGTCGAAGATGACGATGGTATCGTTCAGCGAGTATCCAACGATCGTCAGGAACGCGGCGATCGTCGCTAGGTTGACTTCGACGTGGAAGATCGCAAACACCCCGAGGGCAATCAACACGTCGTGCATCAGAGCCACGACGGCGCCGATGGCGTAGCGAAGTCGGAAGCGCCACGAGACATAGACCAAGATGGCCACCAGCGCCAGCAGGATTGCCTGCCAGCCCTTCTGAGCCAACTCCTTGCTGACCTGCTGGCCGATCAATCGACGGCTGATCCCTTGATCTGCGACCGGGAAGTCACTCTGCAGCACCGACACGATTTTGTCTGCCGTGTCCGAATTGTCGAGCTGTGTCGTGATGATCTTCTTGTTTCCCTCGGCGTCCTGAATGACGCTCTGGGCCAAGTCCACGCCGCCGGCATCGATGCCGGCCAATGCAGTTCGGATCGCGGCGGTATCGACGGGCTCGGTGAAAAGGACCGTGAATTCCATTCCGCCCGTGAAGTCGATCCCCATGTGGAGTCCGCGAACGGCGGGGATCAGGACGATGATGCTGATGAGGCACAGCACCAACGACATGGGTACGAAGTACTTGGCCTTACCGAGGAAATCGAAATGCCGCATGGGGTGCCTCCCTTAAGCTGCCTCCACCTTTTGCGTCCAACGAGACTTGATCCGAGCGGCTTTGTTCGGATGGATCGAATTGCGTTTCGCTGCCTTGTCGACCGCCTTTGACAATTCGGGCAGAAGCGCCGTCGCCCCCTGCTTGTCGTTCGCCTCGAGCAACAGACGAATCTGTTTCAGGACCCTGCGGATCTCCGCCTTCTTCGAGCGATTGAGACCGCGACGCTTCACATTCTGACGTAATCTCTTCTGCGCAGAAGCAATATTCGGAATGGGTATCACCTCGTCCATGAATCTTGTCGTGAATTGCTTTACCAAAGACCGGGAAATGTTAGCGAACGGCGGGAATCGAATCAAGCTGCGAAAACCGTCCTGCGCTTGTCCCGGGTGCCTGTCTTCCCTCATCCGGGACGATTCTCCCATTCCTGATCCGTGATCATTGTCCAGAGAACGACCTCGCCGGCGCGCGGACGCCGTGATCAAGCAAATTCGCAGGGGTTCTCAGGGTTTGCGCCCGATTGTCGTTTGCCCTGTGCGCTGCTAGGATGGTCCTGCGCTTGTTAACGCGCAATCCGGGGGGAGGGGTTCATGCAGTACATCGTGAAGCGCGACGGCCGTGTCGTTTCCTTCGATGAAGCCAAGATCACGACCGCCATTTGGAAAGCGATGCGATCGGTCAGGAATCCCGATGTCTCGGCCGCCGAGTCTCTATCTAGGCAAGTCACCGCGGCCCTGAACGAGCGATTCGGCGACGAGAACCCCACCGTCGAGCAAATCCAGGACCTCGTCGAGGAGATGCTGATCGGCGCCGGCTGGGCGCAGACGGCGAAAGCTTACATTCTCTATCGCAAGAAGCACGAAGAGCTCCGCAGCATACGAGGGCGGCTGTCCGAGTTGCCGTTGGTCGAGGACTACCTGAACGATCGTGACTGGCGCATCCGCGAGAACTCCAACATGACGTTCTCGCTGCAAGGGCTGAACACACACATCACCGACAAGATCATCTCGCGCTACTGGTTGGGCAGAATCTACGAAGACTCCATCTGCGACGCCCACGAGTCGGGCGACTTGCACATCCACGATCTGGGCACGTTGGGCGCGTACTGCGTCGGTTGGGACTTGCGCGACCTTCTCCTACACGGATTCCGCGGCGTGCGGGGCAAGATCGAGTCGCGTCCGGCGAAGCACTTCCGAGTGGCCCTGTTGCAGATGGTGAATTTTCTGTACACGCTTCAGGGAGAGTCGGCGGGCGCGCAGGCGCTGTCGGATGTCGACACCTACCTGGCTCCCTTCATCCGTTCCGACGGCCTGACGTACGCCGAGGTCAAGCAGAACCTCCAGGAATTCGTCTACAACATGAACGTGCCCACGCGGGTCGGGTTCCAGACGCCGTTCACGAATGTGACCCTCGACCTGCGAGTCCCCACGCACATGCAGTCCGAGCCGGTCATCGTTGGAGGCATCCTTCAGGACTCTGTCTACGGCGACTACCAGGCCGAGGTGGACTTGTTCAACCGTGCGTTCGCCGAGGTTCTGCTCGAAGGCGACATGCAAGGCAGGCCGTTCACGTTCCCGATCCCCACCTACAACATCACCAAGGACTTCGATTGGGAGAATCCCGTCCTCGAACCGTTGTGGGAGGTCACGGCCAAGTACGGCATTCCCTACTTCTCCAACTTCATCAACTCCGACATGCATCCCGAGGACGCACGATCGATGTGCTGCCGACTGCGGATCGACAATCGCGAACTCCGCTCACGTGGCGGCGGGCTGTTCGGCGCCAATCCGCTGACCGGATCGATCGGCGTGGTCACGCTCAACCTCCCGCGCCTTGGGTATCTGGCAGCCGATGAAACCGACTTCTTCGACCGGCTCGCGAGGCTGATGGACCTGGCCAAGCAGGCACTTCTGGTGAAACGCAAGACGCTCGAAACACTGACCGAGAACGGCCTGTATCCCTACTCCAAATACTACCTGGGACGGATCAAGGAGGCGACGGGAGGCTATTGGAAGAACCACTTTTCGACGATCGGGCTGATCGGGATGAACGAGGCCCTGCTCAATCTGCTCGGATGCACGATCGCCGATTCGCAGGGGCAAGCGTTCGCGATTTCCGTCTTGGACTGGATGCGGGCACGCATGGGCGACTACCAGGACGAGACGCACGAGATCTACAACCTGGAGGCGACGCCGGCCGAGGGGGCCAGCTACCGCCTAGCCATGCGGGACCGTGCACGGTACGAGGACCTGCGCATCTACAACCAGGAAACCTACGGAAGTGCGACGCCCTATTACTCCAACTCGACCCAGCTGCCAGTCGGTCACACGGATGACCTGTACGCCGCGCTCCGTCTGCAGGATCCGCTGCAGACGCGCTACACGGGGGGGACCGTGTTTCACGGCTTCCTCGGCGAACGGATGCCCAGCACCGAAGCGACCAAGCAACTGGTCCGCAAGATCGCTGAGTCGTTCCGCCTCCCGTACTACACGCTGACTCCGACATTCTCGATCTGCCCCGAGCATGGCTATCTGGTCGGAGAGCAGGCCGTGTGTCCCCATTGCCAGCAGAAGGCGGAGGTCTATTCCCGTGTCGTCGGGTACCTGCGACCGGTGGAACAGTGGAACGACGGGAAGCAGGCGGAGTTCTCCGATCGAAAGGTCTATCGGGTTGCGGCATCGAGCCAGACGGTCCGCTAGGTCCGCTGCAATCCGGAATTAGGGACGTGAGGCGGCCTCATGCGAATCGGCGGCATTCAGTGGATGAGCCTGCTTGACTATCCCGGTCGCATTGCATGCACCCTGTTCACCGTCGGATGCAACTTCCGTTGCCCGTTCTGCCACAACCCCGAACTCGTCGTCCCCGAGCTCGCCGTAGAAGGCGCTCGAACTCTGGATGCATCGCTGTTTGAGGAACTGCGTGAGAGGCAGGGATTCCTGGACGCCGTCGTCGTCAGCGGAGGTGAACCTACGCTCCACCAAGATCTTCCGGAGGTCTGCGCGCGAATCAAGGACCTGGGTTACTTCGTCAAGCTGGATACCAACGGGACGGCACCCGACGTACTACGGGATCTGCTGGACGACGGATCGCTCGACTACGTTGCGATGGACGTCAAGGCGCCGCTCGATGCCTATGCCCGGATGGCGGGCGTTTCGGTGGACCAGGAAACCATCCAGCGGTCGATCGACCTGATTATCCGTTCAGACGTCGCTTACGAGTTCCGCACAACGGCCGCCCCAGGGCTGTGCGCGGACGACCTGCTTCGCATCGGAGACACCCTGCGCGGTGCTCGAGGCTACTGGCTGCAGCGTTTCGTGGTTCCGGACGGGAAGGGATTGGTCGACGATACGTGTCGCGACGCACCCGCTCTTGAAACGAGCGATCTCGAAGCCGTATGGGAAGCGCTTCGAGATCGCTTCGAACTCGGTGGCGTCCGAGGCTAGCCGAGGGTTCCCAGGCCGACGAGATCTCGCACCTTCGACATCGTTTTCGCCGCGATCGACCGAGCCTTGTCGGCCCCGGCATGAAGGATGCCGGGGACATCTCCCGATGCCGCGAGTTCCGCTCGCCGCTTCTGGATGGGACGCAAGGCGTTCATCAGCTGCTCGAACACGACGTCCTTCAGCTTCGAGTACATCATTGTCCCGGCCTCGAACTCGGCTCGCAGAGTGCTCAGTACGTCGGACTCGCCGGACGCTTCCGCGGTCAACTCGAGAATCTCGAACAGGTTGGCCACCCCGGGCGACATCTCCTCGCCGGCTTCCAATCCCATGTCAGTGACTGCGGACCGGACCTTCTTGCGAATCGACGACTCCGCCTCCATGACCCCGATGTAGTGCGTCTCACCGGCCGACTTGCTCATCTTCATCGTCGGATCGGCGAGCGACATGATTCGAGCGCCCTTCTTCCCGACGACCGGCTCCGGCTCGGGAAACAGCTCGCCGAACCGGGCGTTGAACCGTCGCGCGATGCGGCGGGAGAGTTCCAGATGCTGAACCTGGTCCTCGCCTACCGGGACTCCGTCGGCCAAGTAGAGAAGAATATCGGCGGCCTGAAGCACGGGATAGGTGAACAAGCCGGACGAGATGAACGTCTCTCTGCTCGACTTGTCCTTGAACTGGGTCATCCGGGAGAGGTCGCCGTGCGACGTGACGCATCCCAAGATCCAAGCCAATTCCGTATGCTCGGGAACATCCGACTGAACGAACAAGATCGTCTTGTCGGGATCGATCCCCGATGCGATCAGATCGATCGCCATGCTGAGCGTCGCCTGCCGTAGCGTCTTGGGATCGACATCCACAGTGATGGCGTGGTAGTCGACGATGCAGATGATCGTTTCGATTTCGTTCTGCATGACGGACCAATTGCGCACCGCCCCAAAATAGTTGCCAATGTGCAAAGTGCCCGTCGGCTGTATCCCTGAGAATACACGCGATATCATCATCGACCACCTCCTGTTGTGAATGTGTCTACGGAGCGCCCATGGACGCCTGAGTATAGGCAGCGCTCGACGCAGTCTGCAAGGACCTTTGGTCTCCCCCGATATCTTGATCGAGCTTCTTGCCGTCGCGTATCATCGCGTTCGGGTGAACTATGACCGTCTCGAACGACGACACGCAGACCGAGCGTAGCCCCGCACAGCGCATGGAACTCATCGAAACGCTGATCCGCAACGGTGTTCAAGTGATCGATCCCGAACGGACGTACATCGAAGAAGGTGTCCGCGTCTCTCCGGGCGCGGTCCTATTCCCCGGTACCTATCTCCGCGGCTCCACCGCCATCCACGAGGATTGCCACATCGGCCCGGATTGCTGGGTCGAAGACAGCGTGGTCGAGCGAGGATGCGTCGTCCGCTACTCGTACCTCGAGGGCGCGCGGGTTCGCGAACGGACGACGGTCGGTCCGTATGCGCATCTGAGGGCGGGCGCCGATGTCGGCCCGAACGCTCGCATCGGCAACTTCGTAGAGATCAAAGCCGCCAGGCTGGGACAAGGCGTCAAAGCCGGACACCTCACCTACATCGGTGACGCCGAGGTGGGTGAAGCCGTCAACATCGGCGCCGGAACGATCACCTGCAACTACGATGGGAAGACCAAGAACCGGACGACGATTGAAGACGGAGCGTTCATCGGGAGCAACGCCGCCTTGGTGGCTCCGGTAACGATCGGCGAGGGGGCCTACGTGGCTGCCGGCTCAACGATTACGGAGGATGTTCCTGCGGCGGGCCTTGCCATTGGGCGTGCGCGGCAGGTCAACAAGCGACGCGGCCGCACGGCCGAGGAGGACGCGGATGATTCGTAAGGAGCTCAAGCTCATTGCCGGAAACGCAAACCCCGAATTGGCCCATGAGATCTCGTCCGAGTTGGGTACTGAGATCTGCAAGGCCCGCGTCTCGAAGTTCGGCGACGGAGAAATCCGGGTGCACATCCTCGAAACCGTGCGTGGGGCCGATGTCTTCGTGCTTCAACCGACGTGTCCTCCTGTCAACGATAACTTGATGGAGCTTCTGATTCTGATCGACGCTTTGCGCAGGGCATCGGCACGGAAAGTGATTGCCGTGGTCCCGTACTACGGGTACGCGCGCCAAGACCGCAAACACACCGGTCGCGTGCCGATCTCGGCACGACTGGTCTCCAACATGATCGAAACGGCCGGGGCGGACCGCGTTCTGACGATGGATCTGCACGTGGGGCAGATCCAAGGCTTCTTCAACATTCCTGTCGACAACCTTCGCGCCGATTTCATCTTCGCCGAGTACATGCGTTCGGTGGAGACGAGGATGGACGATCTCGTCATTGTCGCCCCCGACACGGGAGCGACCGGCCGTGCTCGCCTGCTCGCCGAACGCGTGAACGCGCCTCTGGCTGTCCTCGAAAAGCGTCGATCGCAGGATAGTCTCGACGTTCAGGTGTTCAACGTCATCGGAGACGTCGCCGGACGGCGCGCTGTCCTGATCGACGACATCGTCGCGTCGGGCGGAACGTTGGTGAAGGCGACAGAGGTCCTTGTGGAATCCGGCGCGACCGAGGTCTCTGCGTACTGCACGCACGGCGTCTTCAGCGGCGACGCGGTTTCGATCCTGGAGGAATCTGCCTTGAAAAGGGTTGTAGTCACCAATACCATCACCAACCAATGCGCTCTGCAGAGCGACAAGATCGACTATGTCTCTGTGGGGGGGCATCTGGCCAAGACGATCCAGCAGGTGTTCGAGGATCGTTCGGTGAGCTTGTTGTTCCCGCACTATTAGTACGATAGGGAAAGAACGATTCGGGGAGTATCGAATGCATACGCTGCAAGTGAAAGAACGACCCGCCGGAAAGGCCCGACACCTACGTAGGACGGGATTCGTCCCCGGCATTGTTTATGGACCGGCCATCGAGTCGACGGCGATCGCGATCGGCAAGAAGGATCTGCAGGTTCTCTTCTCGCAGATCACGCGCAGCTCGCGAATCACCCTCGCTATCGAAGGCAACAAGCCGAGCGAGTTCGACGTGTTTCTGAAGGTCGTCGACTACGATCCGATCACGGACGAGCCACGGCACGTCGACTTCTATCACCCGCACACGGGGACCCCGCTCAAGTTGGAAGTTCCCGTTCGGATCGTGGGCGAGTGCAAGGGAATCAAGACGGGCGGGATCCTCAACGTCCTGTTCAACACGATTCTCGTGCACGGGCTGGCGAAGGACGTCCCGGCCCTGATCACGATCGACGTCTCCGATCTCGACATGGGCGAGTCGATTCACGTCCGTGATGTGGACTTCGGGGACGTCGAACCGCTGCTTCCCCCGGAACGAACGATCGTCACCGTTATTGCGCCTCGCGGATTGCTCAGCGAAGAAGAGGAAGAGCTCGAGGGCGAGGAAGGCGAACTGCTCGAGGGCGAAGCGGGCGAGTCCGTGGAAGAGGGTGCACAGGAGGGAGCTTCGGAAGAGGCTACCGCCGAGGAATAGTCGTGTCCAAGGCCGTCTTTGGGCTCGGAAACCCGGGACTGTCTTACGCGCTCACCCGCCACAATATCGGGTTCCAGGTCATCGACCTGTACCGCAAGGTGCATCGATTTCGAAAGAAGGGGCGGATCGAAGGATCCGCCCTTGTCTATTCGAGCGATGAGCTGTTGCTGGTCAAGCCGATGACCTACATGAACGAGTCCGGGCACGCCGTTCGTGCGGTCTTGGACAAGCACCACATCGATCCTTGCGACACCCTGATCATCTATGACGATCTTGATCTCGCCCTCGGTAGGGTGCGGATTCTCTCCGCAGGTGGCGCCGGATCGCACAAGGGGATGCAATCGGTTCTCCGAGCGTTGGACACCGAAGAGATCCCGAGACTGCGGATCGGCATCGAGATCGATGATCGAGACGCGGCGGGCCGGGACTTCGTGCTCGACCGATTCACGAAGGCCGAGTGGGAGAGAGTCCTCCCCGCGCTGCAACACGCAGTGGATGCCATTGACGTGTTCTGCGAGCGGGGCATCGACGAGGCCATGACGCGATTCAATCGATGGGAATAGCGGTTGCCTGAGCCCAAACGGCGCGTATACTGTTGGCGATTCACGATTGACCAGTTCAGGAGGACTCGATGTACGATCGTTTCTCGCGGGAATCGATGGAGATTATCGCCATCTCGCAAGAGGAGGCTGAGGCTTGGCACCACAGCTACGTGGGAACCGAGCATCTGCTGCTTGCGTTCTTGAAGATATCCGATTCCGAAGTCCATCGGTTTCTCGCGTCGGAAGGCGTGACCTACGAAAAGGTCGCGGCACTTCTCGAAGAGGAGAAGGGACGCGGCGAAGTGCGTCTGTCAGCGGACGATCTGGAACCGACGGCTCCGCTGAAGCGGGTCATGAAGCTCAGCTTCGACGAAGCGCGTCATGCCAACCTGAACGCCATTCTGCCCGAGCACCTGTTGATGGGCATGCTGCGCGAAGGTGAAAACACGGGTGCGGCCTTGCTGCACCATCTGGAGGTCGATCTGAACAAGGCGCGCGCCTACTTCCTACCGGCCTCGGGGATCAGCATGGCGGTGCGCGCTCCACGGCGGCCGCAGAAACGGAAGAGCGACCTGTTCGAATTCGGGCGCAATCTGGTCGAGGAAGCTGCTGCGGGCAAACTCGATCCGGTGATCGGCCGAGACGAGGAGATGGAGCGCATCATCCAAACGCTCACCCGCCGCAAGAAGAACAATCCCGCCTTGGTCGGAGAATCGGGCGTTGGGAAGACGGCCGTGGTCGAAGGGCTCGCCCAGCGGATCGCCGAAGGCAACGTCCCGGCCATCTTGCAGTCCAAGGAGATTCTCGAGCTGGACATGGCGTCCGTGGTCGCGGGAACGAAGTACCGCGGTGAGTTCGAGCAGCGCCTCAAGGCCTTGATCACGAAGGTGGCGGAATCGGACAACGTCATACTATTCATCGACGAACTCCAGACCGTCGTCGGCGCGGGCGGCGCGGAGGGCGCCATCGATGCGTCGTCCATCCTCAAGCCGCCGCTGGCTTCGGGAGCGATTCAGTGCATCGGAACGGCGACGTTGGACGAGTACCGCAAGTCGGTGGAAAAGGATCCCGCCCTCAAGCGGCGGTTCAAGACGATCTACGTGGAGGAACCGCCGGTGGAGGAAACCGTGCGGATTCTCAAAGGACTGCGCCCCCGCTACGAGAAGCACCACGGCGTGAAGATCACCGACGACGCGCTGTACCAAGCGGCCCGGCTGACCGACCGGTACGTGACCGATCAATTCCTGCCCGACAAGGCGATCGACGTGATCGACGAGACGGCGGCCCGCATCAAACTCCAGGGGACCAAGGTTCCCGATGAGGTGCGCGAACTGCAGGAGCAAGTCGACGCGATCGACGAGCGGGAGCAGGCTGCCGTAGCCAATCAGGACTACGAGCAAGCGGCGCGGCTTCGGGACGAGAAGGAAGCGCTGATCGCGCGAGTTCAAGAGTTGTCCGAAGAGGCCTACGAAGGCACCAAACTGGAGACCACAGGCAAGGACATCGCGGCCATGGTCGCGGCATGGACCGGGGTGCCGATCGGTCACGTCCAGGAAGAGGAGACCGCTCGACTGGTCAACATGGAAGAGAAGATCCATGACCGACTGATCGCGCAAGACGAGGCCGTGCAAGCCGTGTCCCGATCCATTCGACGCGCGTATGCCGGCGTCAAGAATCCGAAACGACCGGTGGGCGTGTTCATGTTCCTTGGGCCGACCGGGGTCGGAAAGACCGAGCTGTCCAAGACGCTGGCCGAGTTCCTGTTCGGAGACGAGGACGCGCTGATTCGTGTCGACATGTCCGAGTACATGGAGCGGTTCTCCGTGTCCCGTTTGACTGGTGCGCCTCCGGGCTATGTGGGGTACGACGAGGCCGGCGAACTGACCGAGAAGGTCCGGCACCGCCCGTATTCCGTCGTTCTTTTCGACGAGATCGAGAAGGCGCATCGCGACGTGTTCAACATCCTTCTTCAAGTCATGGAAGACGGAATCCTCACCGATTCGCAGGGGCGCCGCGTCGACTTCCGCAACTGCGTTCTGATCATGACGTCCAACGTCGGTTCGGAATTCATTACCGACCGCGATACGCTCGGGTTCACCGACAACGCCGACCATTCCGAGGAGTCCTATCTGGACATGAAGGACCGTGTGACGGCCGAAGGCCGCAAGGTGTTCCGTCCCGAGTTCCTCAACCGGCTGGACGACATCATCGTGTTCCATCAACTCAACAAGGTGCAAGTCAAGGAGATCGCTGAGTTGATGATTTACGAACTGCAGGCGCGGCTTCAGGAAGAGCGCGACGTGGCTCTGACGCTCGACTCGGCGGCGTGGGAACTCCTGATCGAGAAGGGATACGATCCGAAGTACGGTGCGCGCCCGATGCGGCGGACGATCGAGAAGTACGTCGAGAATCCAATCTCCGAAGAGATCCTTCTCGGGACCATCAGCTCCGGGAACGCCGTCGTCGCCACAGCAAAGGACGACGAGATCCGATTCTCGAATTCCGGCGCGTGATGGCCTTCGTCTGCGAGCAGTGCGGCCACCGCTCCGTGAAGTGGTTCGGTCGCTGTCCGAGTTGTGGACAGTGGGACTCGCTGGTGGAGGCGTCAGCCAACCGCGACGAGGACGTTGCAGCCCGCACTTGGCTGGGCGAGGAACTGCGTCCGATCTCCGAGATCGATCTGAAGAAGGTGGATCGCCTCCCTTGCGGGCTCTCCGAAGTGGATCGGCTGCTCGGCGGCGGACTGATCCCGGGCGCTGTCGTGCTGTTCGGCGGCGAGCCCGGGATCGGCAAGTCGACGTTGCTCATGCAAATGGCCGAATCGGCGGCCCAAGACGGGGGCAAGATCCTCTACGTCTCGGGTGAGGAGTCCGAAGGCCAGGTGAAGCTCCGAGCATCCCGAATCGGCGCGGATTCGCCACGTTTGTTCGTGTTGTCCGAGCAATCGTTGCATCGAATCCTGGCCGCCGTGGAGCAAGTCGAGCCTTCCATCCTGATCGTCGATTCGATCCAGACAACGGTCGACGACCACGTCGCCGGCGAGGCGGGATCGCTCAAACAATTGCGCGAGGTGAGTTCGGAGTTGATCCGTCTCACCAAGGCCAAGGGCCTCACCACGTTCCTAGTCGGGCACATCACCAAGGAAGGCTCGTTCGCGGGCCCCAAGACGGTTGAGCATCTCGTCGATGTCGCGCTGTATCTCGAGGGGAGCCGCACTGAAGACGTGCGCATGTTGCGATCGGTCAAGAACCGGCTCGGGAGCACCAACGAAGTGGCCGTATTCCAGATGACGGCGGGCGGACTCGTCGAGATCGAGGATCCGTCGCGATTCTTCCTCGGCGACGAGAACCACGTCCAGCACCCCGGTTCCGTGTACGTTCCGGTGCTCGAAGGCACACGGCCCATTCTCGTCGAGGTCCAGGCCCTGGTCTCTCCGACCGGGGGATACGGCACCCCTCAGCGACGTTGCACCGGGCTGGACGTGAACCGGGTGCTGCTCATGCTCGCCGTGATGGAGAAGCACCTGGAGGTGCATGTTGGTGGGGCCGATGTCTATCTGAGCCTGGCCGGCGGACTCGACGTTCGTGAACGGGGGACCGACCTTGGAGTGGTTGCCGCTGTCCTGTCGAGTCTGCGAAACCGTGCCCTATCGGCTCGCACCGCCGTTGTGGGAGAGGTCGGGCTGTCCGGCGAGATTCGCCCGGTCAGACGGCTCAGAGAACGAGCGGCCGAGGCTCGCAAACTCGGCATCGAGCGAATGATCGTGCCCCAATCGTCACGTCTCGCCAAACAAGACGGACTCGAGATCGTGGCGGCCGAACGCGTTAGCGACGCCGTGGCGGCGTTGGATTTTGAGTAGGAGGACGGAATGAACGAAGGGAATTGGACGAAACTGAGGAAGGCCGTCGAGACGGTAGGAGCGCGGCTTGACGAGACTCCGGACGTTGCATTGACGTTGGGATCGGGGCTCTCCGACGCGTTTGGCGTCCCCGACGGCGGAATGACCATCCCCTGCTCGGAGATCCCGGGCTTCCCTCTGCCCACGGTCGCCGGCCACTCCGGCGAGTTCTGGATCGGCTCGTTGTGTGGAAAGGTTGTCCTCATCCAGCGCGGGCGTGCTCACTACTACGAAGGCAACTCGATCGAGGACGTCTCGTTCGCCACGCGCATGTTTGCGTTGCTCGGGATCCGGACCCTCGTCGTGACCAACGCATCCGGCGCCATCAATCCGGATCTGCAGGCCGGCGATCTCGTCCTACTGACCGATCACATCAACATGTTGGGCGTCAACCCGCTCCGCGGCGTCAATATCGACGAACTCGGCCCCCGCTTCCCGGATATGTCGTCTGCATATACGCCGGAGCTGCGAACCCTGGCCAAGACGGTGGCGGCTGACGAAGGCATCGACGTCAAGGAAGGCGTCTACGTCGCCACGTTGGGGCCTTCGTACGAGACGCCGGCCGAAATCCGGGCGTTCCGGGCGATGGGAGCCGACTTGGTGGGGATGTCCACGGTCCCGGAGGTCATCGTCGCTGCTCACGCGGGGATGAAGGTTCTGGGTCTGTCGATCGCTACCAATCTGGCCGCGGGCGTCGATCCCACCGCCACGTTGACCCATGAAGAGGTCATCGAAACGACCCAGCGCAAGGGCGCGGACATGCGGCGCCTGCTCCTGCGTATCCTCGAAGCCATCTAGCCCATAGTCCATCGACACGGCGGACCTCAAGCGCATTGCAACCTCCCTGACCGCCGGTATAATGTCGCCGCCGCTCGGGATGGATTCCACGGAATCGCAGATCGAGCGGCTATTGCTACAGGTCCAGGAGGTTTGTGATATGTCCAATGGTCCGACGCTGAACCCGTTTGAGATTTCTCAACGGCAGCTCGACACAGCAGCGAAAAAGCTGAACCTTGACCCGCAGGTCCACGCGCTTCTTCGTGAGCCGCTCCGGATTCTCGAGGTCCACTTCCCCGTCCGCATGGACGACGGAACGGTCAAGACGTTCACCGGTTTCCGGGTGCAGTACAACGACGCTCGCGGGCCCACCAAGGGCGGTCTCCGATTCCATCCGGAGGAAACGATTGACACCGTCAAAGCATTGGCGGCGTGGATGACGTGGAAGACCGCGGTTGTGGACATCCCGTACGGCGGAGGCAAGGGTGGCGTCATCTGCAACCCCAAGGAGCTCTCACAGACCGAACTGGAAGGCATCGCCCGCGGGTTCATCCGCGCGATTGGCCGCTTCATCGGCCCCGAGCGGGACATCCCCGCCCCCGACGTCTATACCACCCCCCAGATCATGGCGTGGATGATGGACGAGTATTCGAAGATCGTCGGCTACAACGCACCGGGCGTCATCACGGGCAAGCCGATCCCGTTGGGAGGCTCGCTTGGACGTGGTGACGCGACCGCGCGCGGGACCGTCTACTGCATCATCGAGGCCGCCAAGGAACTGGGCATCGAGCTGAAGGGCGCGACAGTGGCCATTCAGGGATACGGGAATGCCGGCTACTACTGTGGTACGCTGATGGAGGAACTTGCCGGCTCGAAGATCGTTGCCGTCACCGACTCGCGCGGCGGCGTGTACGACGCGAACGGGATCGACCCCGAGGCTGCCAACGTGCACAAGCAGCAGACCGGATCGGTCGCCGGCTTCAAAGGCCTCAAGGCGATCACGAACGACGAAGTCCTCGAACTCGACGTGGACATCCTGATTCCGGCGGCGATCGAGAACGTCATTACCGACAAGAACGCGGCCAACATCAAGGCCAAGATCATCGCCGAAGCCGCCAACGGGCCGACCACGCCCGAGGCGGACGAGATCCTGTTCTCAAACGGCAAGTACGTGATCCCCGACTTCCTCTGCAATGCCGGCGGCGTCACCGTTTCGTACTTCGAATGGGTTCAGAACATCGGCGGTTTCTACTGGTCGATCGAGGACGTCTACGACCGTCTGAAGGTGAAGATGGTGAAGGCGTTCCACGAGACGCATGAGATGGCCAAGAAGCACAACGTGGACAACCGCATTGGAGCCTACATGGTCTCCGTCCAGCGCGTCGCCGAAGCCATGAAGCTTCGCGGCTGGGTGTAGCGACCGTTCAAGGAACTTGACGCGGGGCTTCCTCGGAAGCCCCGGTCGTCTTTGTGTAGACGTGCTATGCTTGGCCAACTCCCGACAGGAAGGGGAGCTCTGTGAGCGAGACCATCGACATTCTGGCACGCATGCATTCGGCCGAACACGTGCTCAATGCCGTCATGCAGCGTGACTTCCGGGCGGGACGAAGCGTGGAGGCCCACTTCGGGGCCAAGAAATCCAAATGCGACTACCGTACCGGCAGGCCCTTGACCGACCAAGAACTCCAGGACATTCAGAATGCGGTCAATGTGGAAATCGCGGCCGATCATCCGGTGACGACCTACGAGGTTTCGCGTGAGGGCGCCGTCGGACGGTACGACTTGGGCAAGGTGCCCGATTCAGCGCAGACCCTTCGCATCGTCCAGATCGGCGATCTCGACGTCATCCCGTGCATCGGCCAGCACGTCCAGCGCACGGGACAGATCGGCCGATTCGTCATCCGCAGCGCCGACATGAAGGACGCTACGACGGTTCGCATTCGCTTCTCTCTCGAATCGTAGACTGCAACAAGCCCATCTCCCGCAGAGCCGCAAAGCACTTCCTCCTCACCATGAAGAGCATGAAGGACGGGAAGAAGTGAAGGCACAAGGCGAGGACAACATCAAAGCCAACGCGTCTCCCGCAGAGGCGCAGAGACGCAGAGGA
>CAZXQL010000026.1:7679-17203 GCA_964643395.1 uncultured Thermotogae bacterium | reverse complement strand
CAGACTTGTCGCCGACCGCACGCCGATCCACAAGCGCGAAAACGCGTTGACCGTCGCATGAAGAGTCGGAAGTCCTGGCATGTGTCCCGTCTCCAGGCGGGATTCGGCGCTGAGCGTCACGGTGAAATCTCCGGCAACGCCCCGCCAAGGGGAGTCCGGCGACAGGTACTCCTCGATGGGATCTGTGAGCACGAGGTTGAAGCGAATCGGGTTTCCGTCCAGCTCGACCGCCTGGATGCAGCGTTCCAGATCGAGGATTCGCAGTTGCCAGTAGGCGGAAGCATCGGTCCGGTTCTCGTGCGGAGATTGCTTCGTCAGCTGCCTTATCCTGAACGGCTGGCGGATGAGGTCCTGCAACTGGATCCCCACGGGCGCACGCATTCGAACTGAACGAACCTGTTCGCCCCAACCGCGCAGAAGCCGCATCAACTCCAGGAACTGATCCCGGGTTCGATACGCCATCCACTCGACACGGTACGGCCCACTCTCTCCTTTGGCATTGCACCACATGTGATGCGACAGGTTCCCGTCGGAGTCGCGGTATCCCATGCCGAAACCGTTGTCCGACCAGAGAACGTCGACGTGGGTGAACTCCGCGGCCTCGATGGAACAAGCGCCGTGTCCGCCCAGTCGCCGCAGTCGCCCCTCGTGCATGATTCGCCAGTCCTCCGAGGTTAGACGGACGGGCACAGCGGCGCTTCCGGGGATCCGCAGCGCGGATGGATCGAGCGTGTGCCAGTACTCATAGGCCCCATTGCCGAAACCGAGCTGGTTGTAGAAGCCTTGATCGAAGATCCCCAGCACAGCTACGGCATGACCGTTCGCCGCATCCTCTGCGAGGAGATGGGCAGTCAGACGGCCGGCCAATCCCTGCTTACGGACAATCCGGCTAGTTGTGACTCCCGTGACGACGCACAACGGAAGATCGGACGTCTGATACTGCATCGAACCCGAGTGGGCGATCGCGGAGCACTCGACACCGCCCTGCACGTCGGCTACCCACCCGTGGCCGGACGTAAACAGCTCGTGGACCGCTTCGTCGTGGGCCTTGGTCGTCGCCCAGCCGACCTCGTGGTAGATGCGCTGAACCGCTTCGAGATCCCCATCATGTCGATACGGTCGGAATGCCATCGGTTGCCCTCCTGGAACCTAACGATATCCGTGGGGGCGATCGGAATCCACGGGGGTGTTCTGCGTGGTGACGCTTACAGGTGCTTGATGGCTTCGCGAGCGACGTCGACGCGCCGCTCGTCCTCGAGCCATCTCGACAACTCGGGCCGAATAATGTCGGGACGCTTCCGTCCTAGCTTCCACATCGCGGACGCGACGGCTCGCCAGACGAGGCGCCTCTCGTCGAGAGACAGCTTCCTCAGGACGATGAGAGCCTTCTTGGCCATCGGAACCGCGGACGGCGAGGAGAACGCCATCGCAACGTTCCACAGCGTCTGAGCATCGTTGGATGTCGACCACTTCACCAGATACTCGAAGGTCGGATTCGGGTAGTCCTCCAGCAAGTGCATCCCGATGGCGGATGGACCGAGATTTCTGCGCACGAGAGGTTCGCTGTCGGCCAGAAGGGGTTCGAGAAGACGCAACAGCGGCTCGGCGCGCTCGAGGCGCATCGAATCGGAGGCGCGAATCGCCGCGACGACCACAGCGCGATGCATGTTCGCGGATTCGTGCGTCCGCCAGTCCTCGATCACGCCGATGAGTCGGGAGAAATCCTCGCGGAGCAGTCGCCCTGCCACCTCGCATGCTGCGTCGCGGACAGTCCAGTCATCG
This sequence comes from uncultured Thermotogae bacterium, assembly GCA_964643395.1. Lineage (GTDB taxonomy): Bacteria > Bipolaricaulota > Bipolaricaulia > UBA7950 > UBA9294 > SPBW01. The sequence continues at coordinate 15,421 of CAZXQL010000026.1, read as the reverse complement.
GATTCAATAACTGCTGGAAGAAATGCGGTCGCCTTCTTCCGATGTACGGCATACGCGTGAGGAATGAGTTGACACGCCAACTGATGCGACGCAGATTTGGAGTCCGCGAGCAGGCGTTCGACATGGGCGAACAGGTCGCCGTCGTTCTCCCGGGATGCGGCCGAAAGCTGCTGCGCGGCGTACCGGATGCTCTGCATGTCAGCTCCATCCAGCAATCCGGGTAGCGCAGCAAGATTTCCGGCTTCGATCAGACGGTCGATTTGATCTTTCATCGATTCTCCGAACGGCGTGATTTGCTACTGTAGCTGTACGATCGGCGCCTCGTCAACTCCGATCGCGGTTGCCCGACCCACTCGATTATCCTACCATCTCGCCACTTCCCAGATCCAAGGAGGGGCATCATGACGCGTTCGCGATCACGCACCGGCCGATCGTACCCACACCGATCGAATGCGGATCCACTCGATCTCGTCCGTCGCAATATTCCGCATCCTCCGTTCCTGTCCGTTGTTTAGCAAGCCTACGGAGCCTCGAAGGACTGCCACACGGACCCAGGAAAGGAAGGTACGATGCGGAAAGACAGAGCAATTCCCCCCTATCGAATCAAAGTCGTCGAACCGATCTCGACGCTATTGCCGGACGAGCGGCGTACGCGCCTGCGGGAAGCCGGCTACAACGTGTTTCATCTTCATGCACGGGACATCTATGTCGACCTGTTGACGGATTCAGGCACGGGCGGAATGAGTCAAGAGCAGTGGGCGGCGATGATGCGCGGTGACGAGTCGTACGCAGGCAGCCGAAGCTACGAACGGTTCCGCGCCGCCGTCGACGAGATCTTCGGATTTGACTACGTGTTGCCCACCCACCAAGGAAGGGCGGCGGAAAACGTCCTGTTCTCTGCGCTCGTCAAACCGGGGCACGTCATCCCCAACAACATGCACTTCGATACGACCCGCGCCAACATCCTCGCCAACGGTGGGGATCCCGTGAATCTGGTGATCGACGAGGCATTCGACCCATCGGATCCGTACCCATTCAAAGGGAACATGGACCCGGAGAAGCTGCGTCGCCTGATCGCCGAGATCGGTGCGGATCGAATCCCGCTGGTTCTGATCACGGTCACCAACAACAGCGGCGGCGGGCAGCCTGTCTCTCTGTCCAACGTGCGCGAGATCAGCGCCATCGCGCACGAGCATGGCCTCCCGCTGTTTATCGATGCCTGTCGGTTCGCAGAGAATGCCTACTTCATCCGGGAACGCGAGGAGGGGTACGAGGAGACGTCCCCTTCCGAGATCGCACGCGAGATGTTTGCCTTGGCAGACGGGATGACGATGAGCGCCAAGAAGGATGGGCTGGTCAATATCGGCGGCATCCTGGCGATGAACGACCGCGGGATCTACGAGCAGGCACGTTCGCGATTGATCCTGATGGAGGGATTCCCGACCTACGGAGGGTTGGCGGGGCGCGATCTCGAGGCGATTGCCGTCGGTCTTCGTGAAGCCCTCGAGCCTGCATATCTTGCCGATCGCATCGGGCAAGCACGCTACTTGGGCGAGGGTCTGAAGGCAGTCGGCGTCCCGATCGTCGAACCGATCGGTGGCCACGCTGTCTACATGAACGCCCGTGCGCTCGTCCCCTCGATCCCTCAATCGGAATTTCCGGCGCTCTCGGTGACCAACGAGCTGTACCTGGCTGAGGGAGTCCGCGGTGTGGAGATCGGAAGCGTGATGTTCGCCCACGAGAGCGACGACGGGACGGTGACGTACCCGCAGCTGGAACTGGTCCGTTTGGCGATTCCACGCCGGATGTATACGCGGTCCCACTTCGACATCGTGATCGACGCGGCGCAAGCGGTCGTTGCACACCGCGATACGCTGCCGGGGTACCGGCTCGTGGAAGGGGAAGGGCCGTTGCGGCACTTCGTGGCTCGGTTTGCGCCGCTGCAGCGCACCTAGACGAATTGCTTGCCGAGCATCAAGGAGAACTGGCAGGAATCGCGACCGCCTGCTGCTGGACGGCGAGCTATATCCTATTCACACTCGCCGTACGCGTGGCGGGGCCGAAGTGGCTCAACCGATGGCGCCTCTCCGTTGCCGTCGTACTGCTTCTGATCCTCCATACGATCCTCTACGGGTCCCCGCTTCCGTTTGGGGCGGACATCGGTAAATGGGGCTGGCTGACGCTGTCCGGCGTTGTCGGATTCGCCATTTCGGATGCGCTTCTCTTCCGTGCTCTGCTCTACATGGGCGCGCATCGAACGTCCCTGGTGACATCTCTGATTCCGGTCGTCAGCGCAGGCTTGGCGTGGCTCGTGTTCGGCGAACGGCTCTCGTGGGCGCAATTGGCGGCCGCTGGAGCCGTTGTTGCCGGGATCGCACTGGTGATCTCGGCCCGCCCGAGTGAGTCGCAGCCATCCGAGCGCAGGCAGTCGACCATCGGGCTTCTGTTCGCGTTGGGAACGGTCGGCACGCAGTCACTGCGCTACATCTTCTCCAAGCAAGCGCTGGCGGGGGGATTCCCGCCCGTCTCCGCCAACGTCGTTCAGATCCTTGCCGCAACGATCGTGGTATGGATGACCGCGTTCCTCGGCGGGCGGTGGAAACGGGACGTCACAATTCTCCGCGACCGCCGCGCAGGATGGCCGATGATCGGAGGTGCGCTGGCGGGGCCGTTCCTTGGCGTGACCTTCTCGATGGTCGCGCTGGCCAATGCTCGGATCGGCATCGCGTCGACGTTGATGGCGCTGCCGCCTGTCCTCCTGCTGCCATTCGCCTACATCGTCCTGAAGGAGCCCGTCAATCCTAGAGCCATCATCGGAACTGCGGTTGCGATCGGCGGTGTGGCCTGCCTATTCCTGGTCTAGAATCCGCTGCGCATCCTCGGAAAGACTGCCGCGGACGATTCGAACCGGCGTCTTCGTCAGATCGAGAATCGTGGATGCCACGCCCGGAACATCTCCCGTAATGATCAGATCGACCTCGGTGAACGTCTCGATGATCTCGGCCAAGTCATTCAGCGGCGGAGTGCCTCGACGGTTGACCGACGAACCGAATACCGGGCGCTTGAGAACCGATTGGAAGAATGGGTGGGCCGGGACCCGGATCCCGACAACTCCCTCCTGAACTGCGGAACGAGGAGCCGTTGCCGCCGCGGGCAGCAGCAACGTGTACGGCCCCGGCAGTAGCTGCTGGGCGATGCGCAAGACCTCCGGCGGACACTGCGCGTAGTTGGGGACCTCGGACACGTGCGGCAAGTGGAGGGTGAATGGCTGCCCGGGATCACGCTCCTTCAGTCGGCGCACGTGGTGGAGGGTTCGCTCGTCCCAAGGATTCCCCCCGATTCCATACACCGTGTCTGTCGGGAAGATGATCGTCTGTCCCGTCTCCAGTGCCATGTCGACCGCGGACGGGGCATCGGGGTGATGGCAGGTGAGGACGGTGGGCATCATGCGCAGACGAAATGGATGACATCGCCGTCGGAGACGACATACTCGTGCCCGGCTCGACGCACGTGCCCGGCCTCTCGCAGGGGTTTCTCCGAACCGGCGGCGACGAGCTCATCGAGGGTCATGACCTCGGCGAGAACGAAGCGGTCGGAGAAATCGGAGTGGATCTTGGCTCCGGCATCCGGCGCCGTCGTGCCTTCCGGAACTGTCCAGGCACGCACTTCCGGCCCTTCGAACGTGAAGAACGTGATCAGGTTCAGGAGCTGATAGCCGGCTCTCACGAGCAGATGCAATCCCGTCGTCTCCATTCCGTACTGGAGCAGATAAGACGCCTTCTCTTCCGGCGAGGCGGCGACTTCGCCGATCTCGGCCTCCAGTCGGCCGCGGACCGGGATCGCCGTCAACCCTCGTTCGTTCGCCCACGTTCTCATGACGTCCCAATGTTCGGAGACCCCGTCATCTCCGACATTGGCCACATACAGGCAGGGCTTAGCGGTCAACGGGGACGTCTCGGCGATCAACGGCTCGATGACGTGTTCGACCGCGATGTCGCGGATCGGCTTTCCACGGGAGACGTGGTCGAGCACGACCTCCCATGCGGCCAGCCGTGCCGGGGCGGAGCGATCCTTCCCCTTGGTTTCCTGGGACAGCCGCTTGCCCACCCGTCCCAGCGTCTCGAGGTCCTTGAGGAGCAGTTCGGCTTCGACAATTCCGATGTCGCGAAGCGGGTCGACGGCGCCCGTGACGTGTGCGACATTCACGTCTTCGAAGCAGCGCACGACGTGGACGACGGCGTCGACCGCACGGATCTCCGACAGGAACTGGTTCCCCATTCCTTCGCCATCCGCAGCATGTTCCACCAAGCCGGCGATGTCGACGAATTCAAGATGGGTCGGGACCTTCGTCTTGTCAGGGAATACCGTGGAGAGACGATCGAGTCGTTCGTCGGGGAGCGATACCGTACCGACATTCGCATCGATCGTGCAGAACGGGTAGCTTTCGACGCGCGCTCCCGCGTTGGACAGCGCGTTGAAGATCGTCGACTTGCCAGCATTGGGCAGCCCCACCAGTCCACATGTGAACCCCATGGCTCCTCCTCGCTGCTACTATAGACGGCCGATCCGGCGGACACAAGATGACGCGCGTGTGCCGATCGGCTAGACTTCGGCACGCAAGAACCTCGGAGGGAACATGACATCGGAGACCGTTCTCGTACGAATGCCTGATCTCGGAGACGTGCCCAGCGCGGTCGTCGTCCAGTGGCTGCAACCGATTGGCTCACGACTGACAGAGGGCGACGACCTTCTCGAAGTGGAGACGGAGAAGACCACGTTTGTGATCCCGGCGCCGGCCGGCGGTCGCCTGACCAGGATTGCCGCTCCCGAGTCGACGGCGGTTACGACAGGGAAGGTGCTTGGGGAAATTGAACCGGACTAGCACGATCGGCCACTTGCGGCTCGGACGTCAGGCATACGGGATTACACTCGAACTCCAGCGCACGCTGCATGCCAAGCGTTGCGCTGACCGAATCGGCGACGTCGTCATCTCGGTCGAACACGATCCCGTGTTCACCATTGGGCGCCGGGGGTCCCGGGACAACCTGCTGGTCCCAGAAGCCGAGGCCCGTGCCAACGGGATCCAGATCTTCGATGTCGAACGGGGCGGCGATGTTACGTATCACGGTCCCGGCCAGCTCGTGGTCTACCCCATCCTCGATCTGCGAGGGTTCGGGAAGAACGTCCATTGGTTCGTGGAGTCGCTGGAGGAGGCGGTGCTGCGCGTCCTGGAGGAATTGGGGATTGATGCCGTGCTTCGAGACGGGTATCCGGGCGTGTGGGTGGGACGACGCAAGATTGCATCGATCGGTGTTCACGTGAAGAACTGGGTGTCGTATCACGGACTGGCCCTCAACGTTGCAGTGAACCCGCAGCATTTCGGAATGATCCGTCCGTGCGGGCTACCGGTGAAGACGGTCTCCATCAACGATCTCCGCGTGTCGCCCGTCGAACTCGCCGAGATCGAGCGGAGAGTCATCGAGGAGCTGGGCGTTCTGTGGAACCGGACGCTCCTTCCGCTCGAGCATGCGGAGGTGGACTAACCGTGCCGAGCCACCCTCCGTGGATCAAAGTGCGCGTCCCAACCCCAGCCCAGTCCCGCGGGATGGCAGAGATGCGGGAGACCCTGGCGCGATTCCGGCTGGAGACCGTGTGTCAAGGTGCCCAGTGCCCCAACGCTGTCGAATGCTGGAACGCAAGAACAGCGACGTTTATGGTGTTGGGCGGTGTTTGCACCCGCAACTGCCGATTCTGCGATGTGGCAACCGGCGATCCGGCGGGGTACTTGGAGAACGACGAGCCGGTCCGCCTCGCGAGCGCCGTGGCTGAGTTGGGGATTGAGTATGTCGTCCTGACATCCGTGGATCGTGACGACTTGCCCGACGGCGGAGCCGACGCGTTCGGACGTGCGATCGAACATGTCGGCGAGGTGCGTACCGTCAAGGCCGTCGAAGCCCTGATCCCTGACTTCTCGGGGAGGCGGGGCTGCCTCGATCGCGTGCTCACTGCAGATGCGGACGTCGTGGGGCACAATCTGGAGACCGTTCGGCGGCTGACTCCTCAGCTTCGGGACCGGCGAGCGGGATACGATCAGTCGCTCGACGTGCTTCGCTACATGTCGTCGCACGCCTCCGGTGGGAGGATCAAGTCGGGTCTCATGATGGGATTGGGTGAGACGATGGACGAGGCCCGCTGTGCGATCGACGATCTGCGACAAGCCGGCGTCGGGGCACTCACGATCGGGCAGTACCTCCAACCGTCCGCCGTCGCCGTCCCGGTGTCCCGGTACGTTCGGCCGGACGAGTTCGACGAGCTGGCCGAATACGCCCGAAGCTTGGGATTCGTCAGCGTGCTGGCGGGGCCGCTCGTGCGTAGTTCTTATCACGCGGCGGAGACCCGTTCCTCATCATGAGGCTTCTCGTCGACGTTCAGCCTCTCCCGCCCGCGCTGGGCCTCGCAATCGATGAGATCCTCCTCGAGTCGACACGGGAGAATGGCTCGGAAACGATCCGAGTCTGGGCGAACGACCGATCCGTCATCGTCGGGCGCTCGCAAGCCGTGGCGGCCGAGGTGGACGAGGATCGGGCGGCCGAACTGGGAATCCCCGTGCTCCGCCGACTGTCCGGAGGGGGAGCCGTGGTCCACTACCCCGGGAATCTTAACCTGACCGTCGCATTCCGCAGGCGGACCGGTCTTTCGGATGTCGCGGCGGTGTTCGCGGGATTCGGGCACGCATTGGCTCGCGGACTTGGCGGGATTGTGCCTGGAGTGGCCGTTGAGGAGAACGGCCTGTACGTGGACGGACTCAAGGTGGGTGGAGCCGCCCAAGCACGCCGAGGATCCGTTGTGCTCTACCATACAACGTTGATGGTCGAATCTCCTGAGATCTCCGTCGAGCGGCTGCTACAGGCCATGAGGCCCGGCTACCGAGCTGACGGCGTTGCATCCCGCCCGCGTCGGATGACCTCGCTTGCGGACGCCACCGGACGGCATCTCCATCTCGACGACATCGGACACCTCCTTGCAAATGCGCTCGCACTGGCGCTGGACGCTCGGTTGACGCCGAGTGCGCTCGCGCCATCGGAGACGGCACGGGCCGACGAGCTGTCCAAGGAGAAATACGGGAGCGATCGATGGAACCGAAGTCGCTAGGGGACCGTGCGATCGTGACGGCGCAATTGGGACGAACGGCGCGCGGCCGGTTCGATGTCCGCGTTCGGTGTTCGTATGGATACCCTCAAGTGATTCGCGTCCACCCCGTCGTCGATCACGATCCGTTCCCGACGTTGTACTGGCTGACGTGTCCGTTCCTGTGTGCACGGATCAGCGAGTTGGAAGCCGACGGATGGATCAAACGCCTGGAGGCGCGAATGGCCGAGAACGCGTCTCTCCAGCAATCTATGCAACATGCCCACCGGCGGTACATCCGTCAGCGGGACGGCCAGCTGAGCCCCGCGGAACGATCTGCGTTGGAGGCCGAGGGAACGGTCACCGGCTTGGCCGGGCGTGGGATCGGCGGGATTTCGGATTGGACGCGATTGAAGTGTCTTCATACGCATGTCGCTCACGCGATGGTCGACGAGAACCCAATCGGCGACCTCGTGTTGACCATGCTGCCGACGTGCGAATGCTCCTCTCAACAAGTGATCTGCTCCGCCTATGGATAGGCGGAGCAGATCGAGCGGTCCAATCGTCGGAGGTCGTGTGCCTACGGGTCTGCGTGGACCTGAGGAGGCTGGTTG
>CAZXQL010000026.1:0-7669 GCA_964643395.1 uncultured Thermotogae bacterium | reverse complement strand
GATCCGGATATTGACCGAATCCGTGGCCGAAAGACCACATGGATCCGTCACCGTTACTGTGACCGTCACCGTCTCTCCCTCGCACTGGCTCGTCGCAGGAGCCGTGAACACCGCGGCGGCACAGCTGTAGCTGTCCAGCGCCCCACCGGTAACCGTCCACTTGTAGACAAGAGCGTCGTTGTCGGGGTCGCCGGATACTGGCGTCAGCAGCGTGCTCGTGCACTCAGTCACACAGAAGTCCGGACCGAGATCGATGGTCGGCGCAGCATTCACGTTGTTGAAATGAACCACGACGGAGTCCGTGGCTGAAAGGCCGCACGGATCGGTGACCGTCAACGTGATCGTCAGCGCCTCGCCTCCGCAGAGCTGAGTCCACGGAACCGTGAACATCGGCGACGGGCTCGCAGGATTGTCGAACGAGCCGGCCGTCGCGCTCCAGCAGTAGCGCAGAGGATCGCAATCAGGGTCCGAAACGACGGGCGTCAACTGGATGACGGTTCCCTCATTGACCGTGAAGTCGGGTCCGAGATCGACCACCGGTGCGGCATTCAGGTCGCGCACATGGATACGTACGGAGTCGCATGCAGTGGCGCCGCAGGGGTCCGTCACGGTAAGGGTCACCACGACGTCCACGCCCTCGCAGACATCGATCATCGGTGCCAGGAAGACGCCGTCCTGGATGGCTCCCCAGTTTCCGTCGACCTTCCACTGATACATCAGCGCGTCGCCGTCGGGGTCCGACACCTGCGGCATCAACGCGACGCCGCTGCCTTCGTCAACGGTCAGCGGTCCGCCGAGCTCAACGACCGGCGCATGATTGACGTTGAGCACGTGGAGGATGAACGAGTCGGACGCAGTCGCTCCGCAGCTGTCAGTGGCCGAGAGCGTGACCGTGACATCGAGGTTTTGACAACCGTCGATCATCGGCGCCGTGTACATCGGATCGAGGGACGTCGGATCGTCCAGCGATCCGGCAGATACCTGCCACAGATGCTGAACGATGTTGCAGTCGGAATCCGCAGCCGTTCCATGCAATGGGATGGTCTGTCCCTCGTTGATGGTCTTCGTCGCAGGCGTCGTCGAACAGGGAGCCTGAACCGGCGCAGGAGTCGGCACCGGAGGGGTGCAGTCGACGGACGGGCACGGAGGCTCCGCGGGAGCGGGCGGGCACGCCGTCTCCGGAGGACACGTCACGCAGCAGACCGGGCACTCACTACAGCTTCCGGCCACGATCTGTCCTTCAAACATCGCGTCCAGGCCATCGCCCGAGTACAGCAAGTTGCAGCCCTGACCGCCGAGGAGGGAATCGACCCCATCTCCTCCGTCGAGGGTATCGTCGCCGGCTTCGCCTTCCAGCGAGTCGTTGCCCGGGCCTCCACAGAGGATGTCGTCTCCCGATCCTCCCATCAGAACGTCATTCCCAGCTTCTCCATCCAGCCGGTCATTGCCGCCCATTCCTTCGAGGATGTCGTCGCCGTCCCCACCACACAGTACGTCGTTCCCATCGAGTCCGATGATAAAGTCATCGCCTCCGAGACCGAGGATCAAGTCGTTCCCGGGGGTGCCGTACAGAACGTCGTCTCCCTCGGTTCCGTAGATCACGTTGGTGATGCCGAGCTTGGCGTAGGCCGTCGGGACTCCCTGGGGTTCCGTCTCGGAACTTTCGCTGAGCGCGGAGTACAGCGCCTCGAGCACGCCGGACGCCTCATACACGGAGTAGTAATTGCCTCCCGCCGCGTTGGCCATGGCGGTTAGCGTGTCCCTGGCACTAGCTTCCACATCCAGGCCGACGACATGAAGCGTGATGGGCGGTTCCATCGTCGCCAGCATCTCGGCGGTGACCAACTGCTGGCCGCCGCAGTTTCCTTCACCATCGCTGATGAGAACGATGGTTCCGCTCCCCGACAAAGCAGCCAAGTCGTTGGCTGCGGCAACGAGCGAATCGGCCAGCGGGGTCATCCCTTGCGCGATGATCCCATCGAGTGAGGCGATCATTTGGTTGCGCAGATCGCTTGTCAACGCCGCGACCGGATACAGAAGCTCGATGTCCTTGCAGCTTGCAGCCGTGTCATCGTGGTCGACGCGGTGTCCGTAGACCAGCAGTCCGACCATTTCGCCATCAGGGATTCCGGTTAGTAGATTTGCGAGAGCCGCCTTGGCCACGTCCAGTCTCGATTCGTCTCCGAGCGGTTTATTCATGCTGTTCGACGAGTCGAGAACGAACATGATGTTGTCGAATGCGCTGGCCGTCAACGCCACGACGGCTACGATACAAACGACCAGCAACAGAATTCGATTACGCATCCTGTACCTCCTTGACGATCGTTCCAACTTCCGCATGGATTCTAGCCGATCAAGGGGGCAGGAATCTGTGATCTGGATTACAGTTTCGCGTTCGTGCCGCGATCAGTGTGCGCTGAGAATGTCCAGGAGTTCTTTGCGCCTTCCGGTCGGAATCAGAGCTTGGAGCATGCCATGTCGGATGCGTCCACAGCCGAGGACGTCCTCTTCATACACGAGGGCAACGTACCCCTCCTGCTCAGAGCCCGAGAACGGGATCCGTCGGCCCAACATCAATCCGCGCAGGGTTTGGAAATCGACCGGGACTCTCGATCGGCGGATGCGGTCCCCGAGCGCGGCCAAGAAGACGCTGGTCGGCTTGAACCCGCCCGAGAAGTCTCGTCCGATGCGCAGTCCCATCGGACGAGCCGCATGGACTCCAGCAAGAGGAGGGCTGGTCGTCGCCCAGATCTCCTCCTTGTTGGCTTCGATCCGAAGCGATCGCATGACGTCTTCGGGAACGCCGAACCGTCGGCTGTAGTACTCGGCGATGGAATCGCTAGATGGGGGCAATCCGGGCAACGAACCCACCTCCGCTGTTGAGATGATGAGGATAGATGCGCACGCACTCCTGAATCTGCTTGGGATAGGCCTCGTCCTGCCACGCCTCCAGACCCGGACACGACGGGATGGAAACCTCAATCGGGACGATGCGTGCATCGCGCTCCCGCAGGAGATGGGCAACGACGGACTCATTCTCCTCCGGGGCGAATGTGCACGTGGAGTAGACGAGAACGCCGCCGGGTGCCAACAGGTCGAACGCCCGCACGATCAGCGCCTTCTGCAAATGTGTGAGGCGGCCGATGGCGGCTGTCGTGGCGCCGCGCCGTACTGATGATTCCTTTCTCAGTGTCCCTTCGGCCGAGCATGGCGCATCGACGAGGATGCGATCGAACCGCGTTCGCATGGGGAAGTTCTCACCTCGGTATGCTGCAATCATCGCGTTCAAGACGCCGAGGCGATTGATGTTGGCCAACAGCGCCATCTGCCGCCGTCCGCTCGGCTCGTTGGCGACAAGCGTGCCCTGGTTCTGCATCCTGGCGGAGATGTACGTCGACTTGCCGCCCGGCGCCGCACACAGATCGAGAATCGTCTCATCCGGCTGGGGGTCCAAGGCCAGGACCGGGACGGCTTGAACGGCCTCCTGAACGTAGTACAGCCCCAACCAGTGCTCGAGCGACGCGCCAGGCGGCTTGGAGACTTCGAACAGCTCTTCGCACCAGGGGTACGGCGTCGGTCGAAGATCCAAGGACAGGAGCCTCTTGCGAAGCGCTGCCGAATCGATCTTCAGCGTGTTCGTGCGAACCACGTACGGAAGCGGCGACTGTGAAGTTTCGAGAAACGCATCCCAGTCATCGACGATCTCGCTGTAGCGAGTGGGACCGCTAGGCTCCATTCGGGCCTACTTTCGCCCGTGTCCCGCCGGAAGCCGGTGTGAATGAAGCATCGACACGGTTCATCAGATGTCGCCTACCCGCGTATGCAGGCAATGACATGCTCTACGACCTTCCGGCAACGATCCTGCCCTTCGGTTTCGAGCCGCCGAGCGGCGACCTCGAGTTGCTCGGCGATGTCCCGATCGGCAAGGAGCGCCGCATTGATCTGTACATTGAGCAACGACCCCCGTAGCGCGGCCAGTGCAAAATGCGCGGCCGCTCCGACGTCGCTGACGGCGTGGCGCGACGACAGCCGCGACAACGGATCGAGAAGGGCAAGGAGGTCCAGGCACGTGCGGCCGACGGCCAATGGGACATCCGCCGCCGTTCGAAGCGAGGTCTCGAGACGATCGGCGCGAGAGGGATCGTCCTTCGATCGGCGAAGCGCCTCCATCACGGCCTGGAACGCTGTCTCGTCGGCCTCGCCCAGTCGAAGGAACTCCATGCGGATGGACAGACATTGTCGGACCGATTCCCGCGCCTCGGGGCCGATCGACTTCTTGGCCGCGATGGCCGAGGCCATCGACCCGAGAGCGGCGGCCAACGCTCCGACCAACGAGGCGACGCTTCCACCGCCCGGGGTCGGGGATGCGGACGATACGCGATCGAGATAGGTGTCGATGGAGAGGTCGCCGAACGCGGACATATCAGTCCGAACGCTCCCAATACACGCGTACGAGCTGCGCGTCGGGAGCATGCTTGATCGTCAGATCGCCTTTGCATGCATCGGCGATCGCCTTGCCGATCCGCATGGCGAGGTGACTATTCGTCGTCGCAATCTCCGTGTTATCGCCCGTCTGCTCGATCCACATAATGCGCTGCAGCGGACGCAGCGCCGAGGCTGCTTGAGACTGGTTCGTGGCGATGTTGAGGATCTCCTCTCGATGCTGGTCCAAGTACGCGCCACTAAGATAGAGCAACCCGGCCGGGAGACGGTCCAATTCGCGCCTACATGCGGGGCAATGACTCGATTGAGCCCGGATCTTCCCGTTCGTATCGTCCAGGTGACGCCAACGCCCGCTCCGATAGGTCAGATGACAGCGGGGGCACTGCGTCGGCTCCGGGTACTTCTTGTCTTCATAGTAGGGGTTGGAACTCTTGCCTCCGATGCGTCCGCGTTTCTCCCCTTCTGGCATTCCCCATCACCTCTTCATCGTTGGCGGTTCGCATGTCAATCAACGACAAAGGGACAACAAAATCCTCGTTGTCCCCCGTTTCCTGCTAGACCAGGATTTTCAAGTCTGTTTTTCTGATAGGAGTTTCTCAAGGTAGGCGACCGCTTCACCAACGGAGGAAATCTTCTCGGCCTGCTCATCGGAAATCTCAATACCGAATTCGTCTTCGAATTCCATGATGAGTTCAACCGTATCCAAGGAGTCGGCGCCAAGATCTTCGACGAACGAAGACTCGTCCGTGATCTCCTCCGGATCCACCATTAGCTGATCGCAAATGATCGCCTTGACCTTCTCCGAGACGTCACTCATAGCGAATGAACCTCCCTCTTTTTGGCTATTCTAGGGATTTATTCCCCCGTTCACTGCGAGTACCTGCCCAGTTATATAGGATGCCTCCTCGGAAAGCAAGAAGGCCACAGCTGCTGCGACCTCATCGGGAGTTCCTGCTCGTTGGAGCGGCACGCGGCCTAGGTATTCGTCGCGCAGAGCCTCCGGCAATCCGGCAGTCATATCGGACTCGATGAAGCCGGGGGCCACGACGTTGACGCGTACGTTCTTGCGGCCGACCTCCTTGGCCATGGATCGGCACAGGGCAATGAGGCCTGCCTTGGATGCTGCGTAGTTGGCCTGACCTGCGTTCCCCGTTTGTCCGACCAGCGAGGCAACCCCCACGATCGCTCCACAAGGGCTCTTCATCAAGGGGCGTAGACAGGCGCGAATGCAGTAGAACGCGCCGCTCAGATTGACGGCAAGGACGTCATCCCAGTCCGCGTTCGTCATCCGAAGAACCAGTTGGTCGCGCGTGATCCCGGCGTTGCAGACGAGATGATCGAGCCTCCCCTCCGCCTCGATGATGGATTGGACGGCTCCGCGGACCTCTTCATCGGAGGCGACGTCAGCGGCGAGGAAGTGGTACCGATCCAGCGTCCTTTCCAACTCGCTTCCGAGTTCTGCGTTTCGGCCGATCCCGTACACAGTCGCTCCTTGAGCGATGAGAAGCTCGGAGATCGCCCTTCCAAGGCCGCGAGTGGCTCCGGTAACCAGGCCGATTCGTCCCTCAAAGCGGTTCATCCATCGCCTCCTCGAATGTGATGAATCGTATCGGCAAACCGGATCGATTGCCGAGCCGGGTCAGAACGTCTCCGGATCCGACCTCGACGGCCGTGTCGATTCCCATCAGTTTCAACGTTTCGCCGACATCGACCCAGCGCACCGGTGACGTGATCTGGCGGATCAGGAGCATCTTGAGCGAGTCGGCCGCGTCCTCGGCATGCCCGCTGACGCCGGACACGACGGGGACATGGGGCGTAGCGAAGTCGGTCGCCTCCAACACCGCAGCAAGCGCCTCCTGCGAGTCCTGCATCAGCGGGGAATGGAACGGGCCCGAGACTCGAAGAGGAATCCCGCGTCCGCCCTCCGCTTCGGCACGGGCAACGACCGCTTGCACGTCGGACTCGGGGCCTGACACAACGATCTGGGTCGGCGCATTGTGATTGGCGACGACCGCATCCGTGTCCTTGCACAGATTGGCGACAGTATCGAGGTCGAGCTTGAGAATCGCGGCCATCGTCCCTTGGACGCCTTCCATCAATCGACCACGCTCGATGACTGCCTGCATGGCGTCGTGCGCGGAAAGCACGCCACTGCACACGAGCGCGGCATACTCCCCCAATGAGTGCCCGGCGACGCATTGGGCGCCCCAGCCGACGGACGTCAGCAACTTCTCTCGGCATAGACTGTCCAGGAGAAGTGCCGGCTGCGCAGCGTCCGTTCGCGTCAGCCGGTCCGTTTGGCCGTTCGCAATCCACTCCTCCAGCTTCAGCCCTGCACGTTGCGTCAGGCCGAGCAGCTCGCGGAACTGCTCGACGTTGGACGGAAGTGCATCGAGGGTGCGCCCCTGTCCGGGGAACAGAAACGCGGTGCGGGTAGACATCGGGTCCTCCTCGTTAGGCTCGGACGACGACAGCACCGTACGTGACGCCAGCCCCGAATGCGGTCATGACGATGACCTCACCGGGACGAATGCGCCCCGAGCGCATCTCCTCGTCCAACGCAATGGGAATCGAGGCCGTGGAGGTGTTGGCGACGCGGTCCAGATTCACGATGACGCGGTCCTTGGGAACGTCAAGACGGCGAACGAGTGCGTCAATGATCCGCTTGTTTGCCTGATGCGGGATCATCCAATCGACGTCCGAGAGCGTCAGCCCGGCGCGGTCGAGCGCGGCCAAGGTTGCCTTCTCCATCATCAGGGCCGCATTGCGGAACACGCCGGCTCCCTCCATCTTGAGGAAATGCCCTCGGTCGGCCAGCGACTCGGCCGAAGCGGGTGTTCGAGTTCCGCCGGCGGGCATGTGCAAGAACAGTGACTTCTCGGCGTCTCCGTACAGGGCCGTTCCGAGGACGCCGGAGTCCTGGGAGCCAGGCTCGAGCACCACGGCACCGGCACCGTCCCCGAACAGCACGCATGTGCGTCGGTCCTGCCAGTCGGTGACGCGTGACAACGCCTCGATTCCAACCAGCAGAATGCGCGAGAACACGCCGGATTCGATCAGCCCGTTGGCGACTCCCATGCCGTACACAAAGCCCGAGCAGCCTGCCTTCATATCAAGGAACGGAGCGTCTGCGAGGGCCAGGCCTTCCGCAATGAACGGCGCCGTGCCGGGACAGATCATGTCCGGGAAATTGGTCGCCACGAGAAGGAGATCGATGTCGGAAGGC
>CAZXQL010000025.1:0-17773 GCA_964643395.1 uncultured Thermotogae bacterium | reverse complement strand
GCATCCATCCTTGCCCTCGTTGTTGACATGCCATACGAATGCTGCTATATTGACATCATAAAGACATCATACAGTCGCACCGAGCACCCGAAGGAGGCACAACATGTCTGGAAGAGTCCAAGTGAGTGTCGGAGTCGGCGAGTTGGGTACGATCTGCGTCTGGATCGACGAGGGTGAAGTAGGTGTCCATCTACGGCCCGTCCTTGACGAAGCGGGGCGGATCGCGAAATGAGCGATGCGGAACGGATCACGTTGGGCATCAGCATCGTCGATCTGGGGCAGATCGATCGCTTGGTCGACAAAGGCCTCTTTGCGACCCGAAGCGAGTTCATCCGCGCCGCGATCCGCGCCTACCTCGAGCCATATCGCGAGGCCGTCGTCGAAGCGGGGTTCAAGAAGAGCTTCGTTCTTGGAGTCGAGGTGCTCGACGCCCGCGACCTCGAGGAGTTTGCGGCGGACGGGAAGGCGATCGACGTGCACATCGTCGGTGCGTTGACGATCGCTCCCGATGTCACGCCGGAGTTGGCTCGCAAGACGATCCGATCGCTGTCCGTCTACGGCTCGTTCCGGGCCAGCGACAGGATCAAGGCTGCACTGAAGGATCGAATGCGGTAGCGGCCGTCGGCTCCATCTGCGGATCCGGCGAGACGACACCGTGCATTCTCACGGGGAGGGCATGCGAATGACAACGGACAAGATCACGATTATCGGGGGAGGCAACCTCGGCTCCGCCATTGCGCGCGGGCTCGTCGCATCAGAAGCGTACGACTCCCAAGCCATCACGGTCACACGGCGCTCCGAAGAAGCGCTTGCGACGCTGTCCCAGGAAGGGTTTGTCACATCCACCGACAACGCGGCTGCGGCGAAAGATGCTCGCGTGGTTCTCATTGCAGTGCGCCCGAAGCAGATGAACGAGGTGCTGCGACAACTTGCCGGGAACCTGGATCCGAATCGTCACATCCTGGCTTCGACGGTCTCGGACGTGCGGATCGCCGACATCCGCACGCACATCGGAGACGACGTGCCCGTCGTTCGAGCGATGCCCAACATCGGTGTCGCTGTAGGCGCGTCCATGACGTGTCTCGCGCGGGATCCGGGGACTCCGCGAGAAGCGATCGACACCGTCTCCGAACTGTTCGAATGTCTCGGACGCGTCGAGACGATCGAAGAGGCGCAGATGACCCCGGCAACGGCACTGTGTGCGTGCGGCGTTGCCTTCTTCTTGCGCGCGATCCGTGCTGCATCCCAGGGGGGGGTGCAGGTTGGATTCCATGCCGACGAGGCGATCCGTCTCGCGGCGCAGACCGCGAAGGGCGCAGCGGAACTCATCCTCGCCTCCGGCCGACATCCCGAGTCGCTGATCGATACGGTCACCACGCCTCTGGGGATCACAATCGCCGGTCTCAACGAGATGGAACATCACGGTTTCGGGTCCGCCCTGATCCGGGGGATCGTCGTCTCCGCGGAACGGGCAGCCGGCTTGTACAGCTCGATGGAGGATTGCAGAAGATGAAGTCCACACTTGACTATGAAAGCATGCGCCAGGAGCTGAAAGCGTTTCATGCCGCGTTCATCGATGCGCATGTCAACCACAAGCCGGAGTTCATGGTTCAGGATCTGGATGAACACTTCGTGAATGTCTCTCGTGGCGAATTGGTGCGCGCCACAAAGGAGGACATCCTTGAGCAGTTCACGCAGTATCTTGGGCGGACCGAATTCTCGGGCTATTCAATGCCTGAGGAACCTGAGATCCGTTTCTCGAACGATGGGTCCGTCGCATGGTCCGTCTTCCGTCTTCATGTAGCGGCGACTTTGCACCCATCCGATGGGACAGACGTTGAGTACGAAGACACGTGGGCCTGCTTGGTCGTGTTTCGACGAGAGGGAGACCGCTGGCTACGAGTGGCCGAAGCGTCGAACCGCATCCCCCGCTAGATCTCGACGCAAACTCGAAGAGGGTCAGCCCAACTCGCCGCCTACCTGGCTGCGTCGACGAAACGATCGATGTCGGACCTGAACGCCGCGAGCGCCTTCGTGTCGAGGTAGAACATGTGTCCGGCCTCGTAGAGCGCCATTTCGACGTTGCCCCGGATCTCCGGATCGATATTCATGTGGTCGAACATGTACTCCGTCGCCATCAACGGCGTCGCGAGGTCGTAGTATCCCTGGCCGACGAACACCTTCATGAACGGGTTCTTCGCCATGGCTCCCCGCAGAATCTCGCCCGTGGCGGGCAGAGCGCCCTTCTCCCACTCCCACTTCTCGTTGACGGAGAAACTGAGGGTCTCGTAGAACAAGTCGGTCTCCACGCCGAGTTCGGATCGCACGTAGTGGTTGAACGCTGCGGAATACGGTGGCGTGATGGCAACCATCGACGGGTCGAATTCCGGTCGCTCGTTGGCGGCGGTCGCCTCCATCCCCTTGAAGCGCGAATCGAGCCTCCCCACGCTGCGCTTGTCGTTGCGTAGGAGTTCCTTGCAGAAGCGATGGATATTGACCCGGAGGTTGTTGCCGAGGACATAGTCGAGGGTCAGTCCCGTGTAATCGACCAGCTGCTTCGCCACGGGATCGCGCCGGTCGTCGTCCAGTCGATCGCCCTTCATCAAAGCGACGGTCAGGTCCTCGCCCGCCCAGGCCTTCACCTCGGAGATGAGATCGGCCAAGTCGCGGCGCTGAAGCTCCTTGGAGAGCCTCCCGTGATACCACGCCGTTGCAGCGTACGTCGGGACGAACAACTGGAACGGCAGGTCGTTGGCCGGCAAGAATCGGATCGACTGCAGGTCCAGCACGGTCGAGATGAGCACGATTCCGTTGAACGTGATGCCGCGATCCACGAGGTGTCCGGCCAAAGCGGCGGCGCGAGTCGTTCCGTAGCTCTCGCCGGCGAGGAAGAGTGGAGACGTCCATCGGTTGTACCGCGAGAGGTAGAGCCGAATGAATTCGCCGACGGACTCGATGTCCCCCTTGAATCCGAGGTACTTCTTGTCGAGATCTTCCTTGGCGGCCCGGCTGAAACCGGTTCCTACCGGATCGATGAACACCAAATCCGTTTGATCGAGCCAGGTGTGAATGTTGTCCTCAGCGCGAAACGGCGGCTTCGGCATCCACCCTTCCGGCTCCATCACGACCCGCTTCGGCCCCAGGGCGCCCATGTGAAGCCAGATGGAAGCGGACCCCGGACCTCCATTGAACGCGAACGTGAGCGGTCGTGACGAGCGGTCCTCGACCCCGTCGAGTTCATAGGCGGTGAAGAAGATCTCGGCCTCGGTCTCATCGAACTCGTCCTTCAATGCGATGACGCCGGCGCGCGCTGTGTAGCTCAAGGTCTTGCCGGAGATCGTCATCTGGTGATTCGTCTCGACAGGTTCGATGCCGGGGAGCTTGCGAACCTTCTCGTCCTTGGATGTGGTCTGCTTGTCGTCTGTCTTTGCCATGTCTTCAGCCATTCCGGACACCCCTTGCGCGAAGAAACGTGATGGGACGATTGTACCCGCTTCCCGATGTCGAAGGCCGAGGAGTCGTCTGCGAACTACGGGGCGATCGGCCCCTGCATTCCTCCATTTCTCGCTCGGAAATGCCTACACTGGAGGTGGAGAGTAAGTCGAATGACGACGATCGATCTCGTGAAGTTGACCAAACGGTTCCGCGACGTGACGGCCGTCTCCGAAGTGACGCTTCGCGTCGAAGCCGGCGAGTTCTTGGCTATCGTGGGACCGACCGGCTGTGGGAAGACGACGCTTCTTCGACTAATCGCAGGGCTCGAAGACCCAACATCGGGCGAGGTTCGATTCGACGGGGAATCGATGCGAGGTGTGCCGACCTCCGAGCGGCGCGTACGAATGGTGTTCCAAGACTACGCGTTGTATCCGCACTTGCGCGTCTTCCGCGAGCGAGGCTACTCGAACCTCGGCTTCCCGCTCAATATCCGGAAGACAAAGGGCGAGACACTGCGGACCAAGATTGAGGAACTGGCGGAGCGTATGGGGATCGCGAAGCGGCTGTTCCCGAGAAGGCCGAGGGAACTATCATCGGGCGAACAGCAAAAAGTGGCCCTCGGACGTGCTCTCTCCCTTCTGCCGCGCGTGTTGCTCCTTGACGAGCCGTTTTCCAATCTCGATTCCGCCAGCCGGGTTCAAGCCCAGGACGAACTCAAGGCGGACCACGACGCCAACCGAGTGACCACGCTCCACGTGACCCACAGCCTGGCCGAAGCCTTTCATCTTGCCGACAGGGTCGCTGTGATGGACGAAGGACGGATCATCCAAGTGGGTACGCCGAACGCGGTTCGATCGCAGCCCGCCAACGAATTGGTTCACACACTCATCGAGAGCAGCCTGCGGTTTTAGCGAACCACGCCGGGGCTATTCCGGAGCGAGACGATCGCGTGCGGCCAGCAAGGCATCCTCCGTGATCTCTTCCGGGCGCACCGTCCAGATGGGCCGGATCTTGTGAAGCTCGAAGTCCTTGCTGAGCAGGCACTCATTGTTGCCCGTGATGTGAAGAAGGATCGGTTCGCTGGGGGAGACGCGCCCGGCATCGACTGCGTGGATGAGCGCCGCGGTGGCGACAGCGGCGGCCGGTCCAATCGGCAGGCCCTCAGCGTTCTCGAACATCTCCGCTGCTCGGCGAGCCTCAGCATTGGTCACGGCATACGTACACCCTCCCGTCGACGTGAGAGCATCACGAACCCCTCCGGTGACGTCATAAGGGGGGCGCCGGTTGGCCAGCACCAACGCATCGACCTGGTCGATGCGGCGAAGCTGCCCCTCGACGTCGACATCCGGCTCGATGGGAACTCCGTGCGTCCACGCATCGTGGACGGGCGAGAACGGAGCATTCTGCGCCAGGTGCAGCTGCGGCAGCGCCCGACCAACCCTGGCGGCAAGCAGCCGTTGGGAGGCCTCCCAAACGGCAATCGCTCCGGTGCCGCTTCCGATCGCCTGGAAGTAGTGCGCAGGCAACGCAGCGGTTTGTCTAGCGTACTCGAGCACAACCGTGGACATCCCGTCGCGTCGGGCGACGTTCCGGGCGCCGCCTTCGTTCTGAATGCCGAGCACTCGTCCGATCCAGTCGGCAAGGCGGATGGCATCCGCATAGTCGTCGCAATCCTTCAGAACGACGAGACGGACGGCGTCAGTCGGCTGGCACGGGATCCACAGCCGATCGAGCGCTCGCTCCGGGACGACGATGGCGACTGGGAAATCGAGCTTGACGGCGGCATACGCGAACGCACGAGCCGTGTTCCCCGCTGACGCAAGGATCAACGATGGAATGCCGTGCTCGCGGAAGTACAACAGGGTAGGCACCGCCTCGAAATCCTTGAACGATCCGGTCGGATTCCGTGCGCCGATTCGTGGAGCGTAGCCGCTGAATGCGATCGACAGATTCTCGAGCCCCAGCTTGTCGGCCAACGCATCGGACGGATAGACGACCGTCCCGATGGGTACGTCCGCCGTGTCCGATGCAGGCAGCCAATCTCGGAACGCGAACAGGTCGGTACGAGGAGTCGGCTCGAACGCGGCGCGCACATACTCCGAGCGCAACAGCGCGCCGCAGTCATCGCAATGCAATTTGGGCGGCGTGTACGCAGCTTGACAACCCGTACATCGCAGAAGCAGCTTGTTCGACATTCCTTCCTGGCTCCTCGCGGGAGCAAAAGCGCCGATGCAGGCGACATCGGCGTTCTCCTCCCGACTCCAAGTATGCATGGGTCGGCGATCGAAGGCAACGCTATGGGCGTGGTCCATCAAACGGAAGTCCCTCTTGATGGACGATTCAAGCTATACTCGGATAACAGCAAGGGGATAGGAGGGGTCCATGAAATATCGAATCACTGCACTCGTTCTGATTCTGGCCGCAGCGGGTAGTCTGGCGGGCTGCTTCTTGATCAATCCGCCTCCCGTGCTTCAGCCGCAGCTTCTGTACTCGGAGGACTTCTCCAACTCATCAGCCCCGGGCTGGTGGCAAGGGATCGATCCTCCCGGTGAGTGGGACATCGTTGGCGGCAGGTACTACGGCAACGTATCGGATGCCGATTCGTACTACTACGTCTATAGCACGGCCGCGCCGAATCTGACTGACTTCAGCGTTCGCGTCACGACGGGGCAGCAGGGCAGCGCGTCGGATCACTCATGGGGCGTCATCTTTCGCGCGGGGGACGAGCGCTTCTATGCGTTTGAAATCTCGGCCGACGGATACGTACTGCTCAGTGTCTACACGCCCACGGACTGGGAGGACCTCTACGGATGGGCGTATTGCGACGCGATCCGTCCGGCGGGGCAGACAAACGGGCTTCGCGTGGACGTACAGGGAACGACCTTCTCGCTCTACGTGAACGGCCAGTACATCACCCAAGTGACGGATGCGACACTGACGAGTGGATCGGTCGGATTCATCATCGAGACATGGGACGACCCCGACGGCGGTGCGTGGTTCGATAATCTCGAGGTGTGGAGCATCGTCGACTAGCCGAATGTGTCGACGGTGTCACGATGCACTGCGGTGCCGACGCAGCGGAGTCGCTCGAGGCCGTGACGATTCGTTCTCTAGCCACGCCACGCCCGGCTGCGCCCGGTTTCGTGGCGCCAGGCCGATGAGATCGTCATGGCCGTGTAGAGGATTCCGGCGACGGGGAGACAGACCGCTGGCAGAACCCCGGCGCCTTGGTGCCTGAGGATCGGGACGAAGCTCGCACTCATCAGCGCCCATGCCGCCCCGCCACCCACAGCCAGAGCACCTGCCCCCGGGACACCCGTCGCTGCCAGAGCAACTCCGACGCACGCAGCCACAGGCGGCGTCACGTAGAGCAGGAGCATCCCGAGGACGGTTGCGAGCAGTTTCGTGGGCGAGTACCCGAGTTGGTGGTACGCCGAACGGGCGATCATGTCCCAGATGCTGCGAAGCGATCCGTACGTGCGGATGCTGGTGACGTCCCGAGAGAAGCCGAGCCAGATGCGCCCGCCGCGCCTCTTGATCAATCGAGCGAGTGCGCAGTCGTCGATCAGCGCCGATCGCATCGTCTCGAAGCCGCCCGCCTCCTCCAGCGCCCGCCGACGCACGAGGATGCACCCGCCGGCCGCGCCGGCCGTCCTGCGCCCCACGTCGTTCACGAACCGAAACGGATACAGCTTGGCAAAGAAGTAGACAAACGCCGGGATCAGCAACCGGTCCCACCCTTTGTCGATGCGCAACCGAGCCATGATCGACACCAGGTCGAGATTCTCCGTCGTCGCTTTGTCGACGAGAGCGCGGAGCATCCCCGGATCGTGCGCGATGTCGGCGTCCGTGAGCCAGATGTACTCGCTCGACATCGACGCCGCAAGCTCGGCTCCCTGACGCATCGCCCACACTTTGCCCGCCCAACCTTCGGGTAAGGGTTTCCCGGGGAGTACGGTTGATCGGGAGGGCGCCCCCGCCCTCTCGATGGCATGCTGTGCGACGTCGCCGGTGCTGTCAGTACTTCGGTCGTCCACTACGACCACGTGGTATGCCCCCTCGTAGGGTTGCGCGAGCACGCTCGGAAGTGACTCACCGAGGATATCCTGTTCGTTGCGGGCAGGAATGACTGCACACACCGTCGGCCATCCACGTTGTGCCTGGCCCATCCCGGTTCGCATCCCGTCGAGCCTCGGACGGGGAATCCAGAAAGAGCCTCGACCGACCAGCAGGAAGACCCACGCGATCAGACTGATTCCCGTAGCAATTCCGATGGCGATCATGCACGCGCCTCCTATCCCGACTCGGGTACAGGATTCTACAGGATCCGGCGGGACTCGAGAGGCAATCGAAGACGGCGAGCCAGCCGGCCGCCTGGCCGGCTTATCGAGGAACGCGGAACGAGCATCGATCTCCGCGCCCCTGCGCCTCTGGTTCTGCGATCCGGCATGTTGCACTGACCTTCGTTTCGCGCGACACTTGCCGCCGCGACCTCGGGGCGTCCTATCGGGTTCGAACGCACGCCCCGCGAGAGCATGATTACATGTTCGCCCACCGGAAGAGGATGCCATGGACAAGCAAGCGATTCAGGCCATTGTTGACACCGAGTTTGCCGTTCCCGACGGCGCCGAGCTCTCTCAGCTAATGCTTGAACTCGAACAGCACCTTGCGTCGACCGATCCCGTCGTACGAGAGAACAGCCTTGAAGTGCTATGGCAATGGGGACTCGCCGATCGCTACACTGACGAGCAGTTGCAACATCTTGGCGATCGAACGGTCAGCCATCTGGCGGCCGATACCGACCAACAGCCGCCGGACGCTGTCTTCCGACGCGCCTTCTCAGCCCTCGTTCTGGGCATGGTCCTGATTCTCGATCAACGATATGAATCGGGACAGGTGACGGGGAGAGCGGCGTTCCTGGATGAGGAAACGGTTCTCGCTTGGTTCGCCACCGCGCTGGAGGCGTTTTCCCGTGAGAGGGATCGTCGAGGGTTCGTCCCCGGAAAGGGGTGGGCTCATGCGATCGCTCACTTCGCGGACCTGCTCGGCGACTTCGCCCGCAGTACCCACTTGAGCGCCGTTCAGCTGGAGCGATTGCTGCACGCCGTCGCGGCCAAGCTCAAGGAACCGACCCCGGAGACGCATCGCTTCAACGAAGACGAGCGGCTGAGCCAGTTGGTGATCGCCGTGATGCGACGGAACCTGCTGCCTGACACAGCGTGGCAGTCCTGGCTGGAGTCACTCGGGCAGTTGGCCGAGGATCGGCCGTGGGGCGATGTCCTCGGTTTGCTCGAGTGCGATACGCAGGGGAACCACGCGCGGATCAATACGCGAGACTTCCTACGGAGCCTGTACTTCCAGTTGCTGATCGGATCGAGAAGCTTCCGAGCTCGCTATCTGCCTGCGATGTTCGCGGAGCCCATTCGCGGACGAGAGGAACTGCTTGCCGGGATCGTTCGAACGTTGCGGCAGATGGACCGCACGTTCTACCCTCCGGTCAGCGAGACGTAGAATCCGGCTCGGCGCGTGCCCGCTTGGCCGGGCGGCGTTCGATCAATCAAGACGATCCATGCCGCCAGGCCAGTGAATGCCACCACCCAAGCTCCCAGCATTCCCGCCTCCTTGCCCGCAGCGTACAGGAATCGTCGATTCGTTGCTCGAGGATAACGCTGCCAAGCCGGCTACAGCTCTCCCGCCAACGCCTGCGCGGCGATCTGCTTGAGCGAATCGAGGGTGAACATCGCGTCATCGATA
The DNA here is from genome assembly GCA_964643395.1 of uncultured Thermotogae bacterium. Classification (GTDB taxonomy): domain Bacteria; phylum Bipolaricaulota; class Bipolaricaulia; order UBA7950; family UBA9294; genus SPBW01. The sequence continues at coordinate 8,584 of CAZXQL010000025.1, read as the reverse complement.
TGCTCGGGAAACGAAAGGTCGGTGTAGACGATCGTCGTGGTCTTGTCCGCTGTGAGATCGACGACGACGGTCTGCAGGGGAAAGAGGATCGTGCTTCCGTCGGCCTCCTGTTCCTCCGTGTAGTCGCTGACCTGGTCGGACTCCACCTGTGCATCGGCGTCATCGTAGAATTCGGCCGCCGAGATCGTACGGTCGGGCTTGGTCACGTGAACGATCGCTCGGGCGAACAGCCCCCCATCACCGGCCGGGCGGAGTTCGAGCCTCCATTCATTGGCGTCTTCGTCCACGAACGTGGCGGTGTAGTCGTCGGGGTGCTGAGCGACCTGCTCGAGCCAGCCCCCGCCGAGGCCGATCTCCTGCTCGGTTTGGCTGGATGCAAACGTCTTGAACGTCTCGAGTGTCGGCCACCATGCCGTCACTTGCCGTTCCTGCTGGAGCATGGCCAGCCCGAGCAGGAAGTCGACGTCGGACGCGGTGATCACGCTGATGCCCGTGTCGCTTCCGTGCGACCACATCTTGATGGTGTAGACGGCGGGATCGTTGTCATCGATCTGAACCGTCAAATCGGCAGTTCCGATGAAGGATCCGACTGTCCATCGTGCGATGGCGTCATCATAGGCATTCACGGCGTCCTGCTGGGCGGCGCCTGCGACGGACATCGCGATCGAAACGACCAGTGCGGCGAACAGGATTCCGGAAATCGCTGCGTTCTTCATTGAGCGCTCCTTGGATCATGTGGGATGAGCTTCTCGGGTCGATCGAACGTTCGCATCAGGCCCGGAAGGATGAGCAGATTGAAGATGAGACACAGACCAATGCCCACGGAGGACACCCAGGCGAACGACATCATTCCGCGGTGGGGAGACAGTCCGAGCGTGAGCAGTGCCATTACCGTGGTCAGCGTCGTGGTGACGATCGCTTTCCCCGTCGAAGAGAACGTGCGGCGCAAGTTGCGCTCGATCAGGTAGCGGTGGTACAGGTGTACACCGTCATCGATGCCGATCCCCAAGATCAACGGGAACGCCATCAGATTGACGACGTTGAGCTTCATTCCCAATACGGGGATGAGTGCAAGCGTGGTGAACAGGCTGATCAAGAGAGGAACAAGGATGAGCACGGTTCTGCGGATGCTGCGAAGGTCGAGCAAGAGCAACACGGCCAGCACGGCGAGGGCTACCGCGGACGCCCGTATGAACCCCGGCGTCATCTGTTCGAGGACCTCGATCCAGATCGGGACCATCCCCGTCGGCGTGTCGAGTATGGACCTCACTTCGGCCAGGTGCCGCTCGGCGAACCCGGCGATCCAGGGCGACTCAGTCGGATAGACGGTCACGAGGTACGATCCATCGGTGCCAACGTATCGCTCGATGTACGACGCCGGAAGATCGCTCCGCGCGATCTGAAGGTGGCCGAGTGAATCGATCAACGTGGTGTACTCGAGCTTCATCTTGGCGACGACAATGTCGTTCAGCGTCGCAAGAGACGCCGAATCCGCCTGATCGAGGGCGGCACGCGTCGGATCGAGTTTCGCCTCGACCGCGGTGATTCCGTCCACGAGTCGCGTCATTCCGCCCAAGTAGGCGATCGTCTTCATCTGGAACAGCGTGTCCGCATACGTCCCCAGCTCGCTGGCGAGCGTGTTGCGGTCAAGGGTCGTGTCCGGGTCGGGGGCCGCCAATCGCAGTCCCGGCTCGATCTGTGCGATCAGGCTGTCGCGGATCTCCTGCTCGCTGTCGCTCGGCAGAAACGTCGCCAGGCTCTCCGTCCGCTTGACCGTGGGAAGCGCGTCGAGTTCCTGTGTGGCGTGTTGGGTCGCATCGAGGCTGTCCAGCATCCCGTACGTCGCATAGATGGAGAAGTCGAATGCGTCGAGGACCCGATCCTGCAGGCGAATCGATTCCAGACCCTTCGGCTCGATCTTCATCACGTCCTTCTCCATCCGGAGATGCGTGAGAGCGAAGCCTCCTCCGATGAGGATGAGAACCACGACGACGAGGACAACGAGGCGACGGCGTGCGAAGCCGTCGGCCAAGCGGCCGAGAATCGGCAGCGGTACATGGATCGGTCCTTTGCCTCGGCGTGTGCGCCACCCGTCCGACCAGACGAGGATCATCGGGAGAATGAGAACCATCGCGACGTAGGCGCACAACACGGACAGGCCGCCGACCACTCCGAAGTCGTTGATCCCCTTGAACCCGGCCGCCACAACCGCGAAGAACGTCGCCGCCGTCGTCAGCGCGCCGATCAAAAGTCCGCGGCCGATCTTGTCGAAGACATCCGCCAACGCCTTCTCGAGCGGTAGACCCGACGCTCGGCTCTGTGTGAACTGGGCGATCATGTGGATGCTGTAGTCGATGCCGAGACCGAGCAGAATGATCGGTGCCATCATGCTGAACAGGTTGAGCTCCCCGATCGTGAGCGAGACCAGGCCGACGCTCCACACGATGCCGATGAGAAGCGGGATGGCGGAGAGCGAGGGGAGAACGATCCGTCGGAACGACACGAAGAACACGAGCAGGATGCCGGCGACGGCGATGATGAATCCGAGCCCCATGCGATGGAGCATCGCCGCGCCTTCATCGGCAAGAACCACCGGGAACCCGGTCAACCCGATCTTCACCCCGGGCATCTCGCTCTCGACTTGCGCACACACGTCGCGCAGGTGGTTGGTGAGATTGGTTCCGTAGATGGCGTCGTTGGCGTCGCCTTGGCTGAGGACTTGAATCAGTGCGACCTGCCCGTCCGGCGAGATCATGTGCCCTTCGTCGTCCACGTACCGCAGGAACGAGTCCTGGTCCGGGTTATCGAGCAGGTCTGTCATCGTTCGCTGGATGGCGAACGGATCGACCGAACCCTCGAAGCTTTGCGTCAGCGCGTCGAGCCACGCGGCCGTGTAGGCCATGCTCCGAATGAGGTCGTCTTCGTCTTGCTTGACGGTCGAGACGTTGCTGTAGTCGTCGAACCCCGCGTTCATTCCCTGAAAGACGTCCGTGAGGGAGTATCCGAGGAACGCATCCTTGAACAGATTGGGATGGGCGGCGAGATCGTCCCGCATCTTGGTCAGATCCTTGGTCTTCTGTAGCAACAGCCCGTAGCGTCGGAAGAAGTCCATGTCCTCCTGCCAGCGGACGGCCCGAACCCACTCGCTGTCGGCTTGGAGCAGCGAGCTCAGCCGATCGCCTGCCGGAACGATGTTTTCGGCCGAATTCCCCTCGATGACGACGAACACGGCCGACGCGTCCGGGTAGTTCGCTTGGAGTGCCTTGTAGGCGACCATCACCGGGCGGTCCGGTGCGAGGAGATCCTTGAAGTTCGTCTTGATGTCCACTCGCGAGGCGAAGATGCCGAGAAACGCCGTCAGCGCGAGCAGTGCGACGATGAGAATGCGCCGATGGCGCAGCGTGAGATTGACGATGATGCGATGAAACGCCTTCATGATCCCTCCAAGAGAATCCCGCGAAGAAAGAGGTCGGTAGTCGTCCTCATCGATGCGGGAAGGTCGAACGCGCTCGGATCGAGGATCCAGTGAGCCCACAGCCCATCCAGCGCCGCAAACAGCGCGGCGGCAACCAGCGCGGTATCCATCGGCACGAATTCACCGACGCGGACGCCTTCCTCCAGAACTCCGGCCAGTACCGAGCGCATGGCGGTCATGTCCTCGCGAAAACGTTGGATCAAAGTCTCGCGGCGTCTCGCCATTGCCCAGTAATCCAGAAGAAGTCCGAACAACTCGACCGCATCGCCCGCGACATCGATCGTTAGTTCGGCCAGACGTCGCAGGCGCTCCGAAGGACTCCCTCCCTCCGCCAACGCCGTGAACGACGCCGTCATCTGAGCCATCCAGCTGTTGAATCCGGCTTCGAAGACCTCATCCTTGCTCTTGTAGTAGTAGTAGATCAGCGCCTTGCTCAACCCGGCTTCGCGAGCGATCGCATCCATCGATGTGTTGTTGTAGCCGTGCTGCGAGAAGCACCGCAAGGCGGCGGCAATGATCTCGGCCTTTCGCTTCTCCTCGACATTCGGGCGCGGGGCCATATTCCCTCCGTTGTTAACTGACTGGTCAGTTAATAATAGAGATTGAAGCCGTGCGATTCAAGAACGCTGAGGAATCTCGAATGGAGCGCCCCTTATCGCGCTTACGCCCGGGCGCCGTGCGACTGACTACGATTCTGTGCGGGTCGCGGTGAGGGCGATGCTCGGCGGATCTTGAAGGTGGCGTTTGACTGCGCACTGCTCGGCCGACTTGACGCAGGCATCGACGTAGCGTTCCGGGAAGCTCTCCGGAAGTGAGATGGCAATCTGGATCCGTTCAACCATGTGTCGCTCTTCGTTGCGGATCACATCCATGTCGAGTTCGATCTCGTCAGTGGGGATGTCCCGCTTCTGGCAGAAAGCGAGGACGTAGTACCCCGCGCATGTTCCGATGGATGCAAGGAACAAGTCGAATGGGCTCGGCGCCGATCCATCTCCGCCGGCCGCCTGTGGCTGATCCGTTTGGATGGTGAATCCGCGATACTCCGCCCGCACCCTCTTGCCGCCGGGAAGCGTGATCCTCATGAATGATCTCCTTTGTGTTTTCGCTTCAGGATTCCTGATGATCACGACCGACATGGGTCTGCGCAACCCGGCAGACGCCCAGCGTTCGGAATTCGTTCGCCGGCTCTCCGAGTCAGCGGGAGCCGCCCCAGCCGTCGGGGCGGCTCGTCACCTATTGCGGCCTCTCATGGCCGCAGCGATCTATCGGTCACTCGGTCCCGTACGCGGCTTCGCCATGAAGCGCGGCGTCGAGGCCATCCTCTTCGATCTCGGCGGTTACCTTGACCGGGGTGATGCGATTGATGATCCACAACGCAGCGTATGAGAACAGGAAGGCGTACGCGCTGCACGCGACCACGGCAACCAGCTCCTTCAGGAAGAATGATGCATTCCCGAACACGAGGCCGTTGGCTCCATTGGCGTTGACGGCCACGGTTGCGAACAATCCCAGCATCAGCACACCGAGGATACCGCCCACGCCGTGAACGCCCCAGACGTCAAGGGCATCGTCCCAATGGAGGTGATTCTTGAGCCGGATAGCTCCGTAGCACACCAATCCGGCGGCCACGCCGATCAGGGCCGCCGTCCCCGTACTGACGAACCCGGCCGCAGGTGTGATCGCGGCAAGCCCCGCAATCGCGCCGGTCAACAGGCCGACGAATTTGGGCTTGCGCTCGATGAGCCACGCGAGGATCAGCCACGTGATGGCGGCAAACGATGCGGCGACGTCGGTGTTGAGAAACGCTAACGTCGTGACGTGATCGACAGCGAGTTCACTGCCGGCGTTGAATCCGTACCAGCCGAACCAAAGCAAGCCGGTTCCGATGGCGACCAGTGGAATACTGTGGGGCCCCTTCTCCGCGACACGGCGACGACCGACGAAGAAGACGGACGCCAAAGCGGCCATGCCCGCGATTGCATGGACGACGATTCCTCCGGCGAAGTCGAGCACCCCCCATTGCTGGAGAATTCCGCCGCCCCAGATCATGTGGACGACGGGGAAGTACACGCACAACAACCATGCCGTCAGAAACGCCAAATACGGGCCGAAGCGGACACGGTTGGCAAACGCCCCCGTGATCAGAGCCGGTGTGATGATGGCGAACATCATCTGGTAGGCAATGAACACATACAGCGGGATGCCGGAGTTCCCCGCGAAGACGTCCGACGGGGAGATTCCCATCAGGAACGCATGATTGAGATTGCCGAAAATCCCGCCGACGTCCCCTGAGAAGCACAGGGAATACCCAAGGACGATCCACAAAACGGTCGTCCATCCCATCGAGACGAAGCTCTGCACCATGATGGCAAGCACATTGCGTCTCCCGACCAGTCCCCCGTAGAAGAATGCCAAGCCCGGCGTCATCAGCATAACGAGGGACGTGGCGACAAGCATGAATGCAGTGTTCCCGGTATCGAACATCGAACCCCCTCCTGGCTCGTTCGGGCTTATCGACGGCGAGGATCGCCGGCACGGCAAGATCCCGAACGGCACGATCGAAGTCACCGACTATAGCGTGAATTCCGGCAGTCGCCAAAGACCTACGACCCATTTGGGTCGAGCGGACTGATAGCCCACGGCTGCACGGGGAACGCCCAACACGTCACAAGGATTTGGTCAGAAAGCCGCGTGCCGACTGGAGGGCATAGAGCCCTCGGATGATGGAGTTCGTCTCCCAGCACACCTCAGTTTCGCTCATCCGGCCTGCGCACAAGCGCAAGAGAATGAACCTGGCGATCGTTCGCATGAAGAATCGCTTGCTCGGGTCGAAGCGGTATCCGGCAGCCGGCTTGAGGGTGAACCGATACGGCGAGGCAAGGTCAAGCCCGCTCATCCGATCCCGTCTGTGCAAGGCATCGAGGATCGCATTGCAGATCGTGGGGCGTGTCTCGTCCGCTGACGGGAACCAGCTTTCCTCAAGGCTCTTCACGGGAACGCCGATCGCATTTGGACAGAGTTTCTGAGCCTCCTGTACCGCCGTGCGCTCGCCGACGATCGCCAAGAGCGGCGCACCCATGAACAGCGCCAGTTCGAGGCCGATCTCGCCCACGCGGATCCCGTTGAGCGTCACCTCTCCGATCGGTGGAGATTGGATCGTGTGGGGCGCGAATCCGCCTCCGCCGTGCATGGCGTGCTGCCCAACGATGACGATACCGAAGGGAGTGCCGCGGACGTCATGTCGAGGCTTGCCCGGCAAGTAGGGTCGACGGACCACTCGAACGTTCCCCGGGAGCTCGCCGACGAGGACGTTCGGCTCACGGTGACCGCTGTCATGCGAGTCATTGAGGATGATCTCATCGATGCCGAACTGATCCGCGGCGTCACAGACGGCCAAGACGTCGGACGTGATCGACGGGCGTCCCAAGAGGCTCCATGGGGCGGAACCGTGAGCCAATGCCTGCCGATTCTCGGGCGAGATCCCCGATGCTCCTTCAAGGTCGCAGAGAACGTACAAGCGCTTGCTCGGTGTCCTCATGAGTGCGTGTCCAATCGGACACGGAGGCGCAGCGTAGCGGACCCCGAGGTCCCGGTCTTCGCGTTCGCTTCACGTTCGGACCTATCACCGCGCAACGTTGCTCACCCAGATCCGAAACGGCATGCCCGGTCGTGCGCTGGCGGAGCCCACCAGGGTGTACGATCCGTCCGCCTCAGGGAGGATGTCTGCGAACGTCAGGTGAACGGAAAGAGGTGTGACGTCCTCCCACAGAAGCGTCCCGTCCGCGTCAATTCCGGCTAGCAGGAGATGGTCCGTGCTCACGTAGAGGTCGCGGTTCTGCCACCCGGCACAGACGTACGCACCCTCGCTCGTCTCAGCCACGACGTGCGCCGTATCGACCGTCGCCGCCTGTCCGAATGACGTCGACCAGAGTTCGTTGCCATCGGGATCTACCTTGATGAGGAGTGCATCCGCCTTCGTCCGTTGCGGATCCTTGGGAAACGATTGCAGGCCGGCAATCAGATAGTCGCCGTCTCGGGTGGAGATCAGGTCGTATCCTGCCGCCTTCCCCGCCATCCACGTTCGCGACCAGATCTCGTTGCCTTCCCGATCGAGCTTCATCAACAAGATGTCGTCATCGTCCGCGGGGAACCCGAGGATGTATGCCAGAATCAGCACGCCGCCATCTTGGGTTGCCGCCGCCCCGGAGGCAATCACGTTATTCTCCGAATCAAAGCGACGAGCCCAGATTTCGGTCCCTCCGACGTCCGTTCTGACCGCGAAGATGTTGCTGCGGCCTGCATACCCCGAGTATCCGGCGGCGCCGGGATTCGTGACGATGTCACTGGGATCAACGCTGTTGCCAATGAGGAAGAATCCACCGTCACCAGCTCTTACGATCGCGCATCCGTGCTCGTCCAGTTCCGTCCCGTACCGGCTCCAGCGCAGGGTACTGCCGTCGTTGTCGACCGCGAGCAGCAAGAGATCGGCGTCATCTCCATCCTCCGACTCGACGGTTCCACAGACGATGAAGCCGTCGTCCGACGCGAGGAGCGAGGAGGCGGACCCCTGCAGACCATCAGGCGCCGTGCGATCCCAGACCACCGCGCCGTCACTCGCTAGACGCAGCAGACGAAGGTGAAACGTCACTTGCGAACCGCTCTCGGACAGGGACTCCCCGGCGATGAGGACACCTCCGTCCGGCACGGTCAGGGCAGCGAAGGCCATGTCGTTGTCGCTTCCTCCGAAAGTCCTGGTCGAGATCTCCGCCCCAACGCCGGGGACTGCCGTGAGGACCCAACAGGCCAGCGCAGCGAACATCGCCGTCTTGATACGCATGGAACCTCCATTTCGCGTCACTGAACTCGAATGGCTTCGACCCCCGCGGACTCCCAGTTCAATCAGAGATCGTCGGTCGGCCGAGGATCTCCTTGCGGCGACCACCGACTGCTCGGGGGACATGGCCATCTCCACGCCGGCATCGTGAGTATATGCACGAGCTCATGAGAACGGTAAGGGATCCAGGACCGATCGAGGTGCGGAGGCCGAATGCCGGGCCTCGAGTGCCCGAGGGAATAGGCATCCGGCGCTCTGCAGGAACCAGGGGCTAC